>DJFQ01000260.1:12410-25504 GCA_002432095.1 Marinagarivorans sp. UBA5868
GTGCAGCATGTGGAACGTCTGGTGAATATGGGTATTCACTCGTTGAAAATCGAGGGCCGCACCAAGTCCCACTACTACGTTGCCCGCACCGCCCAGGTGTATCGCCGGGCGATCGACGCCGCCAAAGGCGGGGAAAAATTCGACATGAACCTCATGCGCGAGCTGGATCACCTCGCCAATCGCGGTTACACCGAAGGCTTCTATCGCCGCCATGTACCGAGCGAATACCAGAACTACGGAAAAGGCGTGTCCGACAACAGCAACCAGCAGTTTGTCGCCGAGGCGGTGGCCTATGACCGCGCCAGCGGCTGGCTGACGCTGGATGTAAAAAACCGTTTTGAACTGCAGGACCAGTTGGAGCTGATCACCCCTCGTGGTAATCAGGTATTCCAGCTGAGTGCGCTGGAATCCGCCGGAGGTAAAGGGCTTCAGGCCGCGCCCGGTTCGGGACATCGGGTCCGCATTCCGGCGCCAGATTTGCCGCTGGCGGAAGACGGCGGCTATGCCTTATTAATGCGTTATATGTGAGTCGCCAAATGAGCCGTTATAAGTCGATTGTGGTGTTAACCGGCGCGGGGGTTTCCGCCGAGTCCGGCATCAAAACCTTTCGCGACGGTGATGGCCTGTGGGAAAACCATCGTATTGAAGACGTCTGCACACCGGAAGCCTTCGCACGAAATCCTGGGCTGGTTCAGGCGTTTTACAATGCGCGCCGACGGCAATTGGTCGGCGCCGCCCATCCCAACCCCGCCCATTTGGCACTGGCAGAATTTGAACGCCAATTCGCGGGAAAATTTACCCTGATCACCCAGAATGTCGATGATTTGCATGAGCGGGCGGGCAGCCAAAACCTGATTCACATGCACGGCGAATTACTCAAAGCCCGCTGCTTGAAAACCGGGGCGGTTGTGCCCTGGAATGAGGATATGGACTCGACAACACCCTGCCCTTGCTGCAAGCAATTGGGTGTTCTGCGTCCACACATTGTTTGGTTTGGTGAAATGCCGCTGGATATGGAAAAAATCGAGATGGCGCTCGAGCAATGTGACTTATTTGTCGCTATCGGCACTTCCGGTCAGGTTTATCCCGCCGCAGGATTTGTTCAATTGGCCGCCGCTTACGGCGCACACACGGTCGAACTGAACCTGGAACCCTCTCAAGGGCATAACCTGTTCAGTGAACATTATTACGGTCCGGCCAGCCAAACTGTGCGTCAGTACTTCGAAACGCTGTCTTAAACCTGCTTTCGGTGGCAGCTCATCTGCCTGAATTGACTTGTGTCAAGACAAACCCCTGGGGCCGTCCTACACTCAGTAGGTATGAAAACAGACGATCCCCACATGCTAAACGCCACCTGCGAAGAACCGCACCTTCCCCAGGAAGTTGTGCTGGAGCTCCTCAATTGCCAGTTGCGCAATAACATCGCACCTCTCGCGCTGGAAGTTGACTGCGCCGCCATGCGGACTTGGGGTGAACAGCAGGCGCAAGAGCGGTTCCGCTACCAAAATCTGGTGCGTGAATTACGTGCCTGGAACAAGTACCTTGGGCGACGCCCGGTAAGCCGCGTCTGGATTAATGAACCGTTTTACCTAATGGACGCGCCCAGCCTCACCGAACTGGTGCATGCCATTGCGCAAAATTTAAAGCTTATTAAAGGCCGCCATGTCGAACATGCTGTGACCCTCAGCCTCGCTGATTTTTCCCGTCAAAACATCGCCTTGCTCAAGGGGCTTGAATTTAACCACGTGCAGATTCGCGTAGCTGCGGGCTTTGAGCTACAGCAGCTGCAAAAGCTGAAACAGACCCTAATGGAATTCAAGTTTTCATTTATCAGTCTGCAGCTGGATTTTGGTTCCGATCAGGCGGATTTCACCCTACAACTGATGGAGCTGCTGTCTTTTCTCGAACCTGCCACAGTGAGTTTTCAGCAAGATTTGCAGAACCCGTTGAAATGTATAACGGGAGAAGGGTTAACGGCCATGTTGATGCAATTTGGCTATTTTTTACAGGAGCCTGCCACCATCCTTCAGTTTTACAGTCCGCTCCACGCCCGCCCGGCGGATTGCGTTCGCTTAGGTCCTGGCGCGGCCAGCAGGTTTGGTCACCTGCGCACCCTGAATTTTTCGACGCCTACTGGTTATCACAATCGCGTCCAAACCAGCGGATTACCTGTGGCAACCTGCCGCTAGGCCTGGCTCCTCTTCCTCCGCTGCGCTTTGACAAGGTCTTCCGCGTTCCACTATCCTTCTCCAGTTAATCTCGACACGCCCGCAAACAGTGCATCGGCAGGTCATCACCCCCCAGCGCAAATGTCAGGCACCCGCATGGCCATTCAAGCAAACTCTCCCCAATGTCATTCCATGCCGCAGACAAATTGCTCGACCTGTCGCCTCAACACCCTTTGCCTGCCAATTAGCTTGGAATTGCAAGACATCAATAAACTCGATGAGATTGTCCAACGCGGTCGGCCCATACAAAAAGGCGACCGGGTCTATCACGCGGGTGAAAAGTTCCGGTCTGTCTATGCGGTCCGCTCGGGCGCCATTAAAACCATCGCCAATACCCAAGACGGGCAGGAGCAAATCACGGGTTTTTATTTGCCCAGTGAAATTATTGGCATGGACGGCCTGGCAACCAACGCTCATTCCAATACCGCCGTCGCTCTGGAGACGTCTGCTGTCTGCGAAATACCCTTTTCGCGTCTGGAAGAATTAAGTGCTCAACTGCCGAACCTGCAAAGGCGTTTTTTTCAATTGATGAGCAAAGAAATCGCCAACGATCAGCAGTTGATCACGCTGCTCAGTAAAAACAATGCGGACCAAAGGATTGCCTCTTTACTGCTGAGTATTTCTGCGCGCAATCACAACCGCGGCTTGGCAGCAGAGGAGTTTTATCTACCGATGTCACGCTCTGATATCGGCAACTACCTGGGCCTCACAATTGAGACCGTCAGCCGCGTCATGGGACGGTTACACAAAACAGGAATCATCGAACTGGACAAAAAACACGTGAAAATTCTCGACATGGCAGCGCTCCGCTCATTGGCGTTCTCGTCAGACAAACACTGATCTTTTCAACGATCGACAACAGACCATCGCCCACGCCGTGGCTCCACTGGACGAATTGCAGATGACCTCCCCTTTTGCCAAAACGCTGGAGCTGATCGACAGCGCCAACCGACAGGACCCTAATCGCGAAATCGACGGCGCCGAGGAGCGCCCGAAAGAACTCCTGTACTCGGAGAGAATGAGCGCTTGTTTAATTGAATTCGAACCAAACGCCTCTGAACACTTGCGCATCGCTGCAAGAGGCCAACATATAGAACGCTGGACAAGCCCACGCAGCGATTACCCCGAAGGCCGTACCGGCTATAAAAAGTGGCGAGCGGAGCTGGGGTTGTTTCACGCACGGCGCGTGGGCGAGCTGATGAATGAGGCGGGCTACCGCGAAGACGATATTAAGCGGACTCAATATTTAGTGCAGAAGCGCGGATTGGGACGCGACCCTGAAACCCAGTGTCTGGAAGACGTCATTTGCCTGGTATTTATCCGCCATTATTTGGCGGAATTCGCCAGCAAACATGATGAAGAAAAGCTGATCGACATCATTCGCAAAACCTGGGCAAAAATGTCTCAGCAAGGCCATGCAGCGGCGTTACAAATTCCGCTGAGCGACGCCATGCGCGACTTGGTTGGCAAAGCGTTGAGTCCCTAAAAAGGACTCAACTCAAAGCTTCATTTTTTCAAGGAGAGGATCGGGCGGGTGGGTTTATGCGCCGGAGGTGTTTGCGGCTGTACCCGTTCCGCGAATCGACTTTTATCTTGTCGCCAACCTTCGTTCTGCGCCTGATTCATAATCGCTTCCAGACCACAACGCAATAACCGCGCCTGCTGAATCGCCGTCAACCCGTCGGGAAATTTACCTGGGTGAACCCCCATGGGATTGCGCGGATCTCCTTCCACGACCACTTTAAAACCGGTGGGATGAATTGCGGAAGACGACGCCAGATCCACCGTCCAAGTTTCAAAATTCATAATCTTTTCCTCGCGGTGACCATTCCACTGACACACCAAACCGTTCCGCTTTAACGTTAGCGTGCAACATCATCTGATTCAAAATTTGGGCTAGACACTGTTTCAATAACGGCGCTGCCTGATATTTCCGGATTGTGCTAACTGCAAAGGCGCTAGATTAATCTGACGCCTTTCCAGATTCTGTGAATTTTTACCTTACTCCCACTCGATGGTCGCGGGTGGTTTGCTGGACACGTCATACACCACGCGNNTGCGCCCAACGGGCCGTCATGAAGTCCACCGTCTCCACCGCGCGCAGACCGATCACCCAGGCATAACGGCGCGCATCGCCGACCACACCCACCGATTTCACCGGGATAAACACAGCAAATGCCTGGCTGGTTTTGTGATACCAGTCGGCCTTGTGTAGCTCTTCAATAAAAATCGCGTCCGCTTCGCGCAGCAAATCCGCGTATTCTTTTTTCACTTCTCCAAGGATCCGCACTCCAAGACCCGGACCAGGAAAAGGATGGCGGTACACCATGTCGTAGGGCAGACCCAACTCCAGGCCGATTTTGCGCACTTCGTCCTTAAAGAGTTCACGCAGGGGCTCCACCAACTTGAACTGCATATCATCCGGCAAACCTCCCACATTATGGTGAGACTTGATGACATGTGCTTTACCGGTTTTGGCGGCAGCGGATTCGATAACATCTGGATAAATCGTTCCCTGCGCCAGCCATTTCACATCCTTCAGCTTGGCAGCCTCGTCGTCAAAAATCTCGATGAACGTGTTCCCTATGATTTTGCGTTTTTGTTCGGGGTCGGCAATACCGGCAAGCTTATTGAGAAAACGTGATTCGGCATCGGCTCGAATCACTTTCACGCCCATATTTTTAGCGAACATGGCCATAACCTGATCGCCTTCGTTTTTGCGCAACAAGCCATTGTCTACAAATACACAGGTTAATTGTTCGCCGATGGCCCGATGTAAGAGCGCTGCGACCACCGACGAGTCCACTCCACCGGATAACCCTAGTAACACTTTGTCGTGCCCTACCAACTCACGCACCCTGGTAATGGCGTCGTCCACTATATTCGCCGCGGTCCAGAGCGGCTCGCAATGACATAGATCAAAGAGAAAGTGTTCAAAAATACGCTTGCCCTGCAGAGTGTGCGTCACCTCCGGGTGAAACTGCACACCATACAAGTGACGGTTCGGGTCGGCCATGGCGGCAATCGGGCAAGACGGTGTAGACGCGATGCAAACAAATCCTTCGGGCATACGGGTGACCTTGTCACCGTGACTCATCCATACATCCAGCAAACCTTTGCCGTCCGGGGCTACATGGTCCTGAACGTTCTTGAACAGCTCGTTGGTATGCTCCACCTTGATTTGCGCATAGCCAAACTCCCGCACATGCGAGCCGGAAACCGCGCCGCCCAGCTGCTCCGCCATGGTTTGCATGCCATAACAAACGCCGAGTATTGGCAGCCCTAAATCAAACACCACCTGTGGCGCACGTGGCGAGCCCAGTTCGGTCACAGACTCCGGGCCGCCCGCCAGAATGATGCCTTTGGGAGCGAACGCGCGAATTTCCTCCTCGCTCATATCAAAAGCGCGGATTTCACAATACACGCCAATTTCCCGCACTCGGCGGGCGATAAGCTGAGTGTATTGAGAGCCGAAATCGAGAATCAGAATGCGTTGGGCGTGAATATCAATTGCCATGGTTTATTCGTCATTTACAGGGTAAAAAACAAGAAAACCCGCGCAGGCGGGCTTTCGCTGAAACATCTTGGGAACGTTTGGATGCGACAACAGCAAACACTGTCGCGGCTTAACGACCACCAACGGGATAGTTAGGCGCTTCCTTGGTGATGCTGACATCGTGGACATGGCTTTCGCCCATACCGGCGCTGGTAACCCGGACAAACTCCGGCTTGCTGCGCATCGTTTCGATATCAACACAGCCGGTATAGCCCATCGCAGCCCGCAGCCCTCCCATCAACTGATGGACAATAGCACTCACCGGCCCTTTATAAGGAACACGCCCTTCAATGCCCTCGGGCACGAGTTTTTCCATACCTTGACTGGAATCCTGGAAGTATCGATCCGACGAACCTTGAGTCTTGCTCATGGCACCGAGCGAACCCATGCCACGATAGGATTTGTAGGTTCTGCCTTGATACAGCTCGACCTCGCCGGGCGCCTCTTCCGTGCCCGCAAACATGGAACCCATCATCACCACATGAGCGCCGGCCACGATTGCTTTGGAAATATCTCCAGAAAAACGCACTCCGCCATCAGCAATCACGGGCACATTAGTTCCCTTAAGCGCACCGGCGACATTGGCGATGGCGGAAATCTGTGGCACACCGACACCGGTCACTATGCGAGTAGTACAAATGGAACCGGGGCCGATGCCCACCTTCACCGCGTCGGCTCCAGCCTCGACCAACGCCAAAGCCGCATCACCGGTTGCGATATTGCCGCCAATTACCTGAACCTGGGGATAAAGCTTTTTAATGCGTTTCACCCGGTCCAACACATTTTTGGAATGGCCATGGGCGGTGTCCACCACCAGCACATCGACACCGGCGGCGACCAGTGCCTCTACACGGTCATCGGTATCCGGGCTGGTGCCCACCGAGGCACCCACACGCAAGCTGCCGTCGCTATCTTTGGATGCGTTGGGAAACATTTCAGCTTTATTAATATCTTTTACCGTGATCAAACCGCGCAAATCAAAACGGTCGTTCACCACCAACACCTTTTCGATACGATGTTTGTGCAATAACGAGCGAATTTCCGCAGCGCTGGCGCCTTCTTTTACCGTCACCAGTTTTTCTTTGGGCGTCATGATGCTGGCCACGGTCGCATCCATATTCGGCTCGAATCGCACATCGCGGCCGGTAACGATACCGACCAGATCGCCATTGTGCAGAACCGGAACACCGGAAATTTTGTTTTGGCGGGTCAGCGCGATCAATTCCTTGATGGTGGCGCTGGCATCAATAGTGATTGGATCCTTAACAACGCCCGCCTCAAACTTTTTAACCGCGCGAACTTCGCTGGCCTGTTGTTCGATGGACATGCTTTTGTGAATGATGCCGATCCCGCCTTCCTGCGCCAGAGCGATAGCAAGACGCGATTCGGTGACGGTGTCCATGGCGGCGGACATCAACGGAATATTCAGCGTGATTGCGCGGGTAAGCTGGGTTTTGAGAGAGACATCTTTAGCAGTAACCGCAGAAAAACCGGGCACTAATAAAACGTCATCGAATGTGAGTGCCTCTTGAGCAATTCTCAGCATGGGGTGTCCACCTCGGGTGTATAGGGGGGCGAGATAAACGGGGCATTATAGGCGCTCTCGCCACATGGGTAAATCGCAAAGTCCAGGACGCCTGGCGGCGCTGTGCTGGACACCGTTACAGACAGTGTGAGTCTGCGTACATTCAACCAGTCTTCGCATTTGTACACTCGGCCTCAGCTATAACCGCCCTTTCCATCAAGCGCGCCGTGCAAGTTCCCAATTCGCCTGACGCACGACATTCGACGCGGGATTCAGAACGTGAGCGAAATAATCAGCCCCATTGCTAACAAAGCGCCATTCACTGGCGATTCAGTACAAACGTCGGATTCCGCAAATTTACAGAAACAATTTTGTCGCACCCGCGAAACAACAGCCTTGCTGACAAAAAGCCTGAGCGTAGAAGATCAACAGCTCCAGTCCATGCCGGATGCAAGCCCTACAAAATGGCACTTGGCGCATACATCATGGTTTTTTGACACTTTCATCCTTAAACCGCGAAACGCCAGTGCCGCCCCTGATCACCACTTCGAGTATCTGTTCAACTCCTATTACAACCAAGTCGGCAAACAATACAGCCGGCCGCATCGCGGGCTCATTTCCCGCCCGTCGCTTGACGATATCTGGCGCTATCGCCACGCGGTTGAAGAGCGCCTCTTGGGCCTCTGGGGCACCCTCTCAGCAGGGGAGCTTAGGCTGATCGAGCTTGGCATACACCATGAACAACAGCATCAGGAGTTGATCATTACGGACATCAAGCACGCGCTGTCTTTTAACCCAGCTTATCCCGCGCTGGTGAAGCCGCTGATCGAAGCTTTGGGCGATGCTCTTCCATTACGTTGGTACGATTTTGCACCCGGAGAGGCTTGGTTCGGCTGTGGCGACGATGAATTCGCATTCGATAACGAGCGGCCATTGCACCGCGCTTTTTTGCACGGTTTCCGCATTGCCAATCGACCCGCAGTAAATGCTGAGTATTTAGCGTTTATTGAAGATGGTGGCTATCGGGATCCGCGCCACTGGCTGTCGGAGGGTTGGAGCTGGGTACAAACAGCACGTGCGGAAGCACCGCTCTATTGGCAACAGGTCGGCAATCATTGGTTCAACTACACCCTTGCGGGTCTTTTACCCGTGGCACCGTGCGAACCGGTATGCCATCTCAATTATTTCGAAGCGAGCGCTTTTGCCAGTTGGGCCGGCAAACGCTTGCCAACGGAATACGAATGGGAACTCGCCGCCCAGACCGCCTTGCCTAACGGGCATTTCCTCGACGGGCGAGTTTTGCATCCTCGCTGTGCGCCCAACGATACTGCGGGAATGGTCCAGCTGTTCGGCGACGTTTGGGAGTGGACCAGCAGTGCTTATCTGCCCTACCCCGGATACCAGATCCCAGCCGGTGCAGTGGGTGAATATAACGGTAAATTTATGGTGAATCAGTGGGTCTTGCGGGGCGGCTCCTGCGCCACGCCACAAGGGCATGTTCGGTCCAGTTATCGAAATTTTTTTCCCGTTACCGCCAGCTGGCAATTCAGTGGAGTGAGGCTCGCCGATGATCTTACTTAAATCCCAATCTCAAACCTCTGTTCCCTTCGAGCAATATCCCACTTTTATGCTGGATGTTATCGAGGGATTAGCAAAAAGCCAGAAGGAAATACCGTGCAAATATTTTTACGATGAACGCGGTTCGATGCTGTTCACTGAGATATGCCAAACCGCAGAGTACTACATCACTCGTACGGAATTGCAGCTACTGGAGCAGATCCTGCCGGAGGTTTCAGCGCGCATCGGCGGCAACGCTACGGTGGTGGAGTACGGGTCTGGCGAAGGGCGAAAGATCCGCGATCTGCTGCGCGCTCTGCAGGAACCCCGGGCCTATATTCCAGTGGATATTTCCGCGGAAATTCTCTTTGATTCATCGCGAAGACTTAAGCGCGAGTTTCCAGGTTTGGCCATACATCCTTTAGTCGCGGACTACACCGCTCCCATCGCTCTCCCCGAACTTCCTTCAGATGGCCAAAGCGGTCGGCAAGTGGTGTTTTTCCCCGGCTCCACTATTTCCAACTTCAACCCGGCAGAAGCGAACCGATTCCTGCGGAATATCCGCGGATTTTTACGTCCGGGCGATGTCTTTCTGCTAGGTGTCGATCTCATTAAATCGCCTAACCGCCTGCACCAAGCCTATAACGATTACGATGGGGTGACGGCGGATTTCAATCTCAATTTATTGCGTCGAATCAACCGGGAATTGGGAGCGAACTTTAAGCTGCACCAATTTGAACACTACGCATTTTTTAATCCGCGTTATTCACGCATTGAAATGCATTTGTTAAGCCTCACTGATCAAGTGGTGACCATCGGCCAGCATCAGTTTTCCTTTCGAGAAGGTGAAACCATCCACACCGAGAACTCCTATAAATACTCAGTCGACGGTGTTGTGCGCCTAGGACACGAATGCGGTTTCCGCCACGAACAAGTTTGGACCGATACTGAAAAGCTGTTCAGCGTGCATTATCTGTCGGCCAAATAAAAAAGGTTTTTTTAGAATTTGTTTGGAGAGACGCCGGGCTATTGCCCGGCGTTTTTTTAGAACTGCTCAACGTCCATCGCCAGCAAATTGCCGGCACCGGAATGCATGGAGGCAAAATGTACCCGCGTACGCGGCAAAATGCGGGCGAAATAGAACTCCGCTGTTTTAATCTTCGCTTCGAAAAAGGTTTTTTCCGATGTGCCCTCAGCGATTTTTTCATGGGCTTTGGCGGCGGCCCGCGCCCAGAAATACCCTAAGGCGATATAACCGGAGTACATCAAATAATCCACCGCCGCCGCGCCGACTTCTTCAGGATTTTCCATCGCTTTGAGTCCGATGTGCATCGTGAGATCACCCCACTCCTTGTTGTGCTGGGCCAATGCATCGACAAGCACCTTCAGATCGGCGTTTTCCGCGTTTGCCTTACAGAATTTGTGAATCAACTTGGTAAAACGGCGCAGAGTTTCGCCTTGCGTCATCAACACTTTGCGCCCTAACAGATCGAGTGCCTGAATCCCGGTGGTTCCTTCGTACAGCATGGCGATACGGGCATCACGGACGTTTTGTTCCACTCCCCATTCGCGGATGTAACCGTGGCCACCAAAACACTGCATTGCATGGTTGGCGCATTCAAAACCGAGCTCGGTCATAAACGCTTTGGCGATTGGCGTGAGAAACGCGAGAAGATCGGCAGCTTCTTTTTTTGCTTCCTCGTCCGTGCCGTGATCTTCAATATCCAGTTGCATCGCGGTGAAATACGCGAGCATACGACTGCCTTCGGTAATGGCTTTTTGCGTCAACAACATCCGGCGTACGTCGGGATGCACAATGATAGGATCGGCGGGACCGCCAGGATTTTTCGGCCCGGATAGCGCGCGCATCTGCAAACGGTCTTTGGCGTATGCAAGAGACTGCTGATAACCGAATTCTGCGTGGCAAAGCCCCTGGACCGCGGTGCCAAGACGCGCACGGTTCATAAACGTAAACATAGCGTTGAGACCGCGATTGGCTTGTCCCAGCAAAAAGCCTTTGGCTCCATCGAAATTCAACACGCAGGTGGCATTGCCGTGAATGCCCATTTTGTGTTCCAGGGATCCGCAAAAAACTTGGTTACGTGTTCCATCGGGAAGGAATTTAGGCACGATAAACAAGGAAATCCCTTTAGTGCCTTCCGGCGCATCCGGCAGGCGCGCCAATACGATGTGAACGATGTTGTCCGCCAAATCATGTTCGCCTGCCGATATGAAAATTTTGGTTCCGCTGATCGAATAACTGCCGTCAGCAGCCGGGTCGGCTTTCGTTTTGAGCATGCCAAGGTCGGTGCCGCAGTGCGCTTCGGTCAGACACATGGTGCCAGTCCACACACCTTCCACCAGCTTGGCCAAATAGGTTTGCCGCTGCTCGTCCGTACCATGCTGTGCGAGTGTACGCATGGCGCCGTGGGAAAGCCCTGGGTACATGCCCCAAGCCCAATTGGCAGTGCCGACGCTTTCGTTCATCAAAGAACCGAGAGATTCCGGCAGGCCCTGGCCACCATGAGCGGCGTCGTTGCACATGGAGGGCCAGCCCGCGGCAACAAATTGCTGGTAGGCGTCGCGAAATCCGGTAGGTGTTTTCACTTCGTGTCCATTCAACTGGCAACCTTCGCGGTCGCCCACTGCATTTAGTGGCGCCAGAACGTTCTCACAGAACTTGGCCAGCTCTTCCACAATGGCGTTCACTACATCGGCACCGGTTTCTGCAAACTCCGGGATAGCCCGGCAATGTCCTTCGTAATCGAACAAGTCGAACAGAACAAACTGCATGTCCCGTACCGGAAGTTTGATGTCCGCCATAAGCTAATCCTCTCAATCAGTTTTGAATATGTTTCCTTGGCAGGGGGCGGTCGCAACGCGCTCCCGGGTATTCAGCAGTGCACTGCCGACGGATTCAGTATAGCCGCGCGCGGCACCATCATGGATCAATCCCCCGTTTTGTCTTCCTTACGTAATCGGCGGAGCAACCAGCCAGCCGCCATTCCGAGGGCAATAATTGCCACCAGAAAGACTACGCAAATAACCAGAAATACGATGGCAGTCTCGACTGGCAATTCCCAGCCATAGATTGCCAGAGCAATAAATGCGGCGCTGGCGGCAAGATTCAGCCAAAGACGCGCGCGACTGCGGATACGAAATTTAATCAAATCAACCTCGCCAAAGCGTAAGCCACTCCATCATCCCAGGAATTGCGGGTGACGAACCTTGCCACCGCTTTTACCTCATCTGCCGCATTGCCCATCGCCACACCGTATCCCGCCAAACGTAGAAAGGTCTCATCCGAATGAGAATCACCAAAGCTCGCAACCTGTTCCGGCTTTACTTGGTAATAATCCATAAGCCAACCAAACGCCCTTTTCTTACAGGCTTCAAGGGCGATCACATTGACAAATCGCCACTCTGGACAAGCTGGAAATGCGGCGTAGGCAAAAGCGAATTGAGGAAACTCTCGTTCCAATTGAGCTAATAAATCACCCTCGTCATCTTTGCGAACACCGAGCACCCATTTCAGCAAACTCTGCTCTTCTACTACCTTATCCAGCGGACCTCGTAGCGGCTGGCGGCGAAGATGATGGGCATGGACCTCCGTCACTTCCGCGGCATAACCGGTTTCGATATAGAAATCATTCAGGCCGTAGAGTTCGTAATAAATTGGCAGCCCGCGCAGGCGTACCAATAATCGGCGGCAATCTTCGCTTCGCATGGCGGCGCTGAATAACGTCCGGCCAGTCTCCGGCGAATACACTTGTGCGCCGGTGCAAAAAACCCCGGTATCGACCAAACCCAGATCATCTACAAGAAATTGCGCGGCAAAATTTGGACGTCCCGAGGCGATGGCGGTGCGCACACCCAGAGCGCGAATGCGGGCCATTTGGTGTTTTAAGTTGTCGCTATAACGCCCATTGCGATCCAACAAGGTGCCGTCGATATCAAAAAACGCGACTCGAATATCGGCCTTTGACCCGGAAGGGTCGTGTTCAGTAAGAAGTTGCGGCATAGGAAATATGATGAAGGAAGAAGTTACTCAGAAAGGCCACCAGCGGCTTTTTTGCAGGTCCGCCTCGCAACTGAGCAATTGTTGCTGATAACGCGCCGCCCGCTGCTGCACTTTGCGGGCAACACCTTTTAACCAGGGTTTCTTGTTAAAGGTACGCCGGACAAACCCTCCATGTCCCTCGTGATACGCCAAATACAAGCTATAAAC
>DJFQ01000260.1:25620-28322 GCA_002432095.1 Marinagarivorans sp. UBA5868
GTTCCAGCGTTTGGCCGCCTTCTGCGCCTGTTTATACCAACTGCGCTTTTCCTTAAAAATCGCGCAGACATTTTCGGCTTGCTTTGGCGGCGACGTCACACAGCTGGATAACAGCAGACACAACATCACCGGCCAGCAGCACCTCACGCCAATTGCTCCAACAACTTAAGAAAAGCGGCTTCATCAATGACCGGAACACCTAAAGATTCCGCTTTGCTCAACTTAGAACCAGCCCCAGGACCTGCCACCACACAATCGGTTTTTTTTGAAACACTGCCCGCCACTTTAGCGCCAAATGCTTCCAGGCGAGCTTTAGCATCCTCCCGCGTCATGGACTCTAAATTACCCGTTAGCACATAGGTTTTGCCCGCCAAGGGCAATGTTTCTCGGGGCATCACAGCGATATCCGCCCAATGTACCCCGTGCTCGCGCAAACCTTGAATCACGTCCAGATTTCGAGGATCGGCAAAAAACGTCGCCACGCGTTTTGCCACAATCGGCCCGACATCCTGAACCTCCTGAAGCCGTAATTCATCGGCGGCGAGCAAATTCTCCAAGCTGCCAAAATGCTTGGCCAAAGTCGCCGCCGTCGCCTGACCAACATCGCGAATACCAAGGGCAAAAAGAAACTTAGGCAAGGTGGTGGATTTGCTGCGCTCCAAAGCATCCAACAGGTTTTGCGCAGATTTTTTGCCCATGCGCTCCAGTCCCGCCAATTGCTCTGCGGTCAGTTCGTAGAGGTCTTCCATACTGGTAATCAGACCTTTTTCCACCAGGGCGTCCACCAGCTTGTCTCCCAGGCCTTCGATATCCATGGCCTGACGACTCGCGTAGTGTTTGATTGCCTCTTTGCGCTGCGCGGGGCAGATCAAACCGCCGGTGCAGCGCACTGCTGCCTCGCCCTCTACCCTTGCGACGGGTGATCCGCATACCGGGCAAGTCGCAGGGAAACAAATCTCTTGGGCTGACGTGGGACGCTTGCTTAAAACCACCGAAACCACCTGGGGAATCACATCGCCCGCGCGGCGGATAATTACTGTATCGCCGACTTTGACGCCCAGGCGCTCAATCTCATCACTATTGTGCAAGGTCGCATTGGACACGGTTACACCACCGACAAACACCGGTTCCAGCCGGGCTACCGGAGTTATGGAACCCGTTCGTCCCACCTGAAACTCAACGGCTCGGAGCGTCGTCATTTCTTCCTGGGCGGGAAACTTGAACGCCACCGCCCAGCGCGGGGCTTTGGCGACAAAACCAAGTGCCACCTGCAACTCCAGGGAATTCACTTTGAATACGACGCCATCAATGTCGTAAGGAAGGTCTGCGCGCTTGGCTTGCAGCCGCTGATAGAAGCTCAAGCACTCGTTTACGCCAAGGGCTTCCTGCAAGTCACGGGTGATAGAAAATCCCCACGCAGCAAGCTGACGCAAAGTATCCGTGTGCCGGCCCGGCAGCTCACCTCCTTGAACTTCTCCCACGCCATAAGCACATAACATCAATGGCCGGCTTGCTGTGAGCTTAGGATCCAGCTGGCGCAAACTGCCTGCCGCAGCGTTGCGCGGATTGACGAATCCTTTCGTGCCCTGCTCCTGAGCCCGCCGATTCAGTTGTTCAAAGCCGGCCTTGGGCATATAAATTTCGCCGCGCACTTCCAGCAACTCCGGGTGGCCCTCGCCGATAAGACGCAGGGGTACCGACTTGATGGTGCGCACATTCAAGGTAATGTCCTCGCCGGCATTACCGTCGCCCCTGGTGGCCGCCCGCTCTAGAACGCCCTTGCGATAGATCAAGCTGATGGCGATGCCGTCGTATTTGGGTTCACAGGAATATTCGACTTCGGCGGTGGTCTTCAGGCGTTCGCGCACACGCCGGTCAAACGCGGCGAACTCTTCCGCATCAAACACATTGTCGAGCGACAGCATGGGTCGCAAATGGGCGACCTCAGCGAAGGCATCCAACGGCGAGCCGCCGACTCTCTGAGTTGGAGAATCCGCGATGATGAGTTCTGGAAAGCGTTCTTCAAGCGCCTGAAGCTCCCTCATCAGGCGGTCATATTCCGCATCAGGCACTTCCGGGTCGTCGAGAACGTAATAACGATGGTTGTGTCTCAGCAACTCAGATCTGAGCTGCTGGGCACGAAGGAATTCCTGGGAATATTCAGGCATCAGTGGTATCCCGGTACGGCGAATCAGCTTTTGGCGAGGCGGCGCTTGCGCTCGTACTCCATCACACGCTGACGGCCGTGTTCGATGGTCTGACGGGTCATCACACTACGGTTTTCATCTTTCATTTCACCGCCGAGCGCTTCAGCAATACCGTGCGCCGTGTCGGCCATCAGGTTGTAGGCGGCCAAGCTGTCGCTGGCGATCGGCAATGAAAGAAACATGCTGATCCCGGGAGACGTGAAATCCTCCATGGCAGACAGATCAAATGTCCCAGGAACAACCATATTCGCGGCGCTGAACAAGATCTTACCGCGGCCGTCCTCGGACTCGTGGCGATGGAAGATGTCCATATCGCCGTACCGCAAACCATTATTCACCATCGCCTCAAGCAGCTCTGGACCGGCAAAAACCTCTCCGCGACGTGCCATTACATTAATGATCAAGACTTCGTCCGGCGCTTTAGGCGTATCGGCAGCGGGTGCTGGTTGCGGTTCACGTTTCTTCGGTGACGGCTCGCTGCGTACCGGCTCGGCC
>DJFQ01000260.1:28344-35932 GCA_002432095.1 Marinagarivorans sp. UBA5868
CCGATCACCGGCTCCCGGTCCTTCACTTCCGATGGCTCCGCGGCGTGCTCTTCAACCGAGTCCATCAGCATCGGCACCGGAGTATCCAGATTGAGGCTCACCTGTTCGGGAATTCGATTGGGCGCGCCCCGCGTCCAGCGTGACGCCGAATGGCTTTCCTTCACAATTTTATTGACGTTAAGCGCATGGTCTGGATCGCGATAAGCTGCGACCCTGGCACCGCCGGAGGGAAACTCACTGCCGGCCGCCTCGGCATCATTGTTGTCCGTATCCGCTCGGGCAACGACTCGGTGCTTCATCCGTAGATGATCCCGCCGGTGGGCGCGCATGCGGCGCATCCCATCCAGGAGAATGCCGAGAATCAGTAAGACAATGATGACAGTTAACCACTCTCTCATAAGATCTTGTTCCTAAACCGCAGCGAGTTCGGCGGCTTCTTCGACATCGACTGTGACTATTCGGGATACACCCGGTTCATGCATGGTGACGCCCATCAATTGATGGGCCATTTCCATGGCGATTTTATTGTGTGTGATGTAGATAAACTGCACTTGACTGGACATTTCTTCCACCATGCGGGCATAGCGCCCGACATTGGCGTCATCCAGCGGCGNNACCAGGGCGATGGCGGTCAGCGCCTTCTCACCTCCGGAGAGCAGATGAATGGTACTGTTCTTTTTCCCCGGTGGGCGCGCCATGATCGCAATTCCCGTGTCCAGCATATCTTCGCCGGTCAACTCTAAGTACGCGTGGCCACCGCCAAAGACCTTGGGAAACAACTCCTGCAGCCCGGTATTGATTTGGTCGAAAGTCTCTTTGAAACGGGTACGGGTCTCTCGATCAATTTTGCGAATCGCATTTTCGAGGGTTTCCAACGCTTCCTGCAGATCCTGGTTTTGCGCATCCAAATATTGTTTGCGCTCTGATTCAATCTTGTATTCGTCGATAGCCGCCAGGTTAATTGGCCCCAGGCGACTAATGCGGGCACTAATCGCCGCCAGTTCGTCCGTGGCGGCCTGCTCTGTAAGATCTTCGGGTAGAGAGGCGAGAACGGCCTCGAGTGCAAAATTTTCTTCAGCGAGCTGCTCCTGCAAGCCTTTGGCCTGAACTTCCAAAGCCTGGGCTTCAAGGCGCTCACGTTCCAACCTGCCGCGAATTTCCTGCAAATTGTGTTCGACTTGCTGACGCTGCTTTTCCGCGTCACGCAGCAGGGCCTCAACCTCTTCCAAGTTGCGGCGCGCCTGCAGCAACTGCTCTTCCACTTGGATACGCCGCTCAAGCTTTTCTTCCAGCTCAAGTTTGTGATTTTCTACCGGCTCACGGCTTTCCTGGAGTGTTTCCTCAAGTTTTGCGCGCCGATCCGTCATACGCTGCATTTGTTCGCGCAGCCGCTGTATCCCTTGATTAACCGCTTGCAGTTGCGTGCGGACGGACTGAAACCGCATTGCCAATTCATGTGCGCGGTCTTTGTCATGGCGCGCCTTTTGGCGGGCATTATCGAGTTGGGCACGCAGGTCATCGCGCTTCGACAACAGGCGCTCACGCTCGTGAGTATCCTGCTCCATAGCGTCAATAGCTTCCTGTAGCTGGGCGCGCGCTTCCGCAAGATTCTCCCCCTCCAACTGAATTTGCTCCCGCGCCTCGGCGATTTCTGCCGTTGCCCGCCGGCGGCCTTCCAAAACCTGCTCGACCTTCGCTGTCATAGCACTTAGGCGGCTGCGCAAATCCCCTTGACGGCGTATAAGGCTATCCGCCTCTGCACGCAACTGCTCACGACTTTTTTCCGTTTCCGCCAGTTGGGTTTTGCTCTCTTGCAAGGTCGCGGTCAGGACGTCAATTCGCTCGCGCTGCTCGGCGATTTCCGTCTCCAATTGTTCCAATTGCTGACGTCGTTCGAGTAAGCCGGCACTGGCATCCTGCTCCCGGGTAATACGGATCCAATTTGGTCCTATCCAGATACCGTCGCGGGAAATAATGGACTCGTGCGGCTGAAGTTGACTGCGCTGCCGCAACGCGTCTTCCAGTGTATCTGCCCGGTAAATGCCGGCAAGCAGCGCTGCAGCCTCCGGCGCATCCGAAACAACTTCCAAAAGTGAACTCGGAGCCGGAGCAGATGCGTTATTGCGGCTGTCCAGCAGCGTCAGGCTGCCCTTCTCAAGATCGGGCAAACGCGCAGCATGTTGGTCGAACGCATCCGCAAGACACACCGCCTGGAGATCCTGCGCCAGTACAGTTTCGACGGCTTTTTCCCAACCCGCGGTAACTTTAATTCGATCCGCCAGACGAGAAGTACCGGACAGACCGGCTTGCTCCAACCATTTGTTGGCCAGATTGTTCCCGCGCCCAAGCGCGGCTTGTTGCAGAGCTTCCAGAGATGCCTGTCGACCCCGAGCCAGTTGGTGTTTGCCACGCCATTCATCGAGTTCCGTCGCCAGATCGCGCTCGCGACTGCGCAGCGTTTGCACTTGCTCTGCCGCACTCTGTGACTGCTCTTGCTTCTGTTCCAGATTTAAAGAAACTTCGGCCAGTTCTTGTTCCAATTCGTTGATCTGGTCCTCTACCTCACCGACGACCAGTCCCTGCTTTTCATCTTCCAGTTTGCGGGTGCGCTCCAGCAGGCGCTGTTGCACCTGGTCTAAATACTGAATGCGGGATTGCTGAACTTCTGCCTGCTGTCGAGGTTGCGCGGCACGCTGATTGAAAGTGTCCCACTCCTGTTGCCACACTTGCATAGCATCTTCTGCGCTTTGCAAGGTCTCCGCGGATACACCCTCCGCATCATTCAAAAGAGCCAGTTCTGGTTCGATTTCCAGCAGTTCCGCCTGCCAACCCTCGGCTTTATGGAGATCCTGCGCCAAATGCTCTTCCGCTTCAGCGCAATCGCGTTGTGTCTGTTCCAGGTCCACCCGAAGCTGACGCTCGCGTTCCTGGATATGCTGGATGGTCTGCTCAATGCGGGCGATGTCCGCACCTACGGCGTAAAAGCGGCCTTGGACTTCGTTGAAGGTGTCACCCAATTCCTGATGACGGGTACGCTGAATTTCAATTGTGGAATCCTGGTGGACCTGCTGGGTCACCACCGCTTCCACTTTGAGTTCGAGGTCGCGAATGGTGTGTTGTTTCAAATCGGCGTCACCACGCAGGGACCTGTAGCGCATCGCCTGTACAGACGCCTTAAGTTCGCGCTCGCTTTGTTTGTATTCTTTATATTTTTCCGCCGCCTGCGCCTGGCGCTCAAGGCGCACAATCTGTCGCTCAAGTTCTTCGCGGATATCCGTCAGTCGCTCCAGGTTTTCCTTGGTGCGCTGCATCCGATTTTCTGTATCCCGGCGACGCTCTTTATATTTCGAAATTCCCGCCGCTTCCTCCACGTAGACCCGCAGGTCTTCCGGCCTGGCTTCAATCAGACGGGAAATCATCCCCTGTTCAATGATCGCGTAGCTGCGCGGACCAAGCCCGGTACCAAGAAAAATATCCGTGATGTCACGACGGCGACACTTGTTGCCGTTCAGGTAGTAGAGATTTTGGCTGTCGCGGGTGACTTTGCGTTTGACGGCTATCTCGGCGTAACGCGCATATTCGCCGGTAATCTTGCCGTCGCTATTGTCGAACACCAGTTCAATAGAGGCTTGCCCTACAGGTTTGCGGGTGTTAGAGCCGTTAAAGATGACATCAGTCATGGCCTCGCCGCGCAAATTTTTTGCGGATGACTCCCCCATCACCCAGCGCACAGCGTCGATGATGTTGGACTTTCCACAGCCGTTGGGGCCTACGACTGCGCTGAGGTTACTGGGAAAGTTGACCGTCGTGGGATCGACAAACGATTTGAAACCCGCCAACTTAATGCTTTTTAACCGCATGTTCTCTTCGCTTATTGTTATTGGATCGGAAGATGCTCCGGTTAGCGAATATCGTCTCGACCCAAATTCTGGAAAATTCGGCGATTTTGGCGGAGACGGGCATGTCAGGGCAACTGTTCGGAAATGACGATCTGCTGCACTCCCTTCAAAGCCTCAAGTTTCACTGGTCCGAAAGTACCCTGCCAATCACCTGATTGAGCAGTGGGACTGCCAGTTTTGGAGATTCGCGCTACCAACTCCAACTCTGGAAAGCTTTTTATGGTCATCCCGGGGGCCATTGCCATGCTTTCGTCCAGCGTCACCGACAGGGGAAGTTGGGACGCGGATAGTTTCTGGATCGCCAGCGGCATTTTTGGTCCCTTCCAAGCGCGCGCATAGACAAACAAAGTTTCGCCTCCACTAATCTGTACAGAATCCGCCAGGGACACCTGCAGCTCAATTTTTGCACTCGCACCATCCACTACGGGTTTATCATCGCTATCCAGTTTTTCCCCTGCCGCTAATAGCGCTTGTTCTGCTTTGGCGATTCCGTTTAGATAGCCCTGGGCTACGCGTGAATTTGGGTCCATATGCTGTACAGCAGTTTTCCAATAACGAATTGCAGCACGATAATCACCCTGATTTTTCGCATCAATTCCGGCAAGACCGAGCATTTCCGGCATCATCGGCGCCATCGCCAAAGCCTTGTGGGTATATTCCCGGACTTCCGGCGTCACCACATTGCCAGCGCGATAAAACATTGCCTGCGCTAAATTCGCAATAATGCGTGGCGATTCGGGAAATTTATCGAGAATCCGGCGGTACGCATCCACCGCCTGATCATAATCCTGAAGCGTCATGGCGGTCTGGGCGAGCAAATTTACAAGCTGCATATTGTCCGGCGTCTGGTTGAGGCGCGCCTGAACCAACACCACCAACTCACGAAGCTTTTTATCATAATCTTCGCGGCTTTCTGCTTTTGGGAGAGCTTCCAACAGCTGATAAATATCCCAATCTTTTTTCTGTCCCCACTGACTATAAAAAACCAAACTGAGCACAGGCACCAGTACCGCCACCGCCAGAAGAATTTTTTTCCCTCCGGAATGTAATTTTCCACCGGAACCAGTAACGCCTTCGACGACCAGTGTTTTTTGCAATTCGAGCTTCAATTCCTCAAATTGAGAAGTGTCGATGTCGCCACGCTCGTGAGATTTTTCCAAATCGGCGAGATGCTCGCGATAGAGTTCGATCTGGGTTTCGTCCCGATCAACCTTTTGCGCAACAGCTTTGCGAGTAAATGGGGCTTTGATAAGGGGCCACGCGACGAATAAAACTGCCGCGATGCTGAACACTACGATAATTTGCCAAAACGCCATGCGCGAAATTCACCACTAATTTTTAGATTTTTGTGAGTCGGCTTTTTCAGATTCGAGAATGGCCGCCAGTTGTCTCTGCTCTTCTTCTGTCAATGCGGTCTCAGCACCACTCAAACCTCTGCGCCTCACCACAACCCAAGCAATGGCGCCCAAGCCTATCAACAGAAATATGACCGGACCCGCCCACAGAGCAAGAGTATTACTTTGCACCGGAGGACGATAAAGGACGAAGTCACCGTAGCGAGACACCATAAAGTCTATGATTTCGTCATCGGATTTGCCTTCGAGAACCATTTTGTGAAGCTCTCTACGTAAATCATCGGCAATTTCGGAATTGGTGCCTGCAAGGTTGTTGTTCTTGCATTTAGGGCAGCGCAGCTCCTCGATAAATTTCTGATAACGTCTGCGCTCGTCTTCCGTGGGAAATTCGTAAACGTCGATTGCCGCCATTATCTGACCAGGCATGATCAGAACAATCCAGAAGAGCAAGAGAAATTTGCGCATTTTTATGGTCTCCCGGGCGACACGAGGGAAAGCGGCGGATTATAGCAGCGGGACAAACAGGGAAACCAACGGAAATTATTTTTCCCCGTGTCTATTGACGACAAAAGCAATTTCATTACAATACGCCGCTCGCTGGGTGGTTAGCTCAGTTGGGAGAGCGACGGCCTTACAAGCCGTAGGTCACAGGTTCGATCCCTGTACCACCCACCACTNNGGCCTGTCACGCCGGAGGTCGCGGGTTCGAGTCCCGTCCGGTCCGCCACTTTTCAAAAACAAAAGCCCCGCTCTGCGGGGCTTTTGTTTTTCTGCCGATCGTTTGGTTCAATTCACATCGAACATTTTCTGCGAACGCTGATAAGCCAGCTCTTTGCCTGAATCGCAATAATTACGCATGAACTGGCGCATCCTCGGCTGAATTTCGGTACGAAACCTGGTACCACTAAAAACACCATAATGCCCAACGCCAGGCTGGATATAGTCGACTTTCATCTCTTCCGGCAACCCGCTGCACAGACCGTGCGCCGCCTGTGTCTGGCCGATGCCCGAAATGTCGTCTTTCTCTCCCTCTACCGTCATCAGCGCCACCTTGCGAATCGCCTGCGGCCGGACCAAACGGCCGTGGTGAAAAAACTCACCGCGGGGCAACTTAAACTCCTGAAACACATCGCGAATTGTCTGCAGATAAAACTCTTCCGTCAGATCCAACACCGCCAGATACTCGTCATAGAATTCACGATGTTTATACACGCTGTCGCAATCGCCCTGAACCAAATGCTCGAAATATTCCTTATGAGCAAGAAAATGGCGTTCGTGGTTCATGCTGATAAATCCACCAAGCTGTAAAAAACCCGGATACACGCGTCGCATAAAGCCCTTGTTAGGCCAAGGGACGGAATAAATGACGTTATCTTTAAACCAACCGTAAGATCGTTCCAACGCCACTTTATTGGGCACAGTGGGTGATTCTCGAGGATCAATCGGTGATCCCATGTAAGTCATGGTCGCCGGCAACGCCGGGTCATCATCCTCCGACATTAAGGCGATTGCCGCCAGCACTGGTGGACCCGGTTGGCAGATCCCTACCACGTGCGCATCTGGTCCAACTACCCGGATCATCTCGATGATGTAGTCGATGTAATCATTCAGATCAAAAAGACCGTCAGCCAGGGGGACTTCACGCGCGTCCCCCCAACAGGTAACAAATACTTCATGATCTGGAAGGAACGCTTCCACCGTTCGGCGCAGTAGAGTTGCGTAATGCCCGGATAACGGTGCCACCAGTAATACCCGGGGATCCGCTTTAGCGGATGATCGCGCCAATGCAAGTTCCGAGGAATCGCGGCGAAAGTAGGTAAGTTCGCAAAAAGGTTTCCGCCAGACCACCTCTTCACTTACAGAAACCGGATAGCCATTAATCAATGTTTTATGAAGGTCCCACTCAGGCTTTGCATAACGGCGCGTGAGCGATTCAAACAAATCGCAGGCCGCGACGAGCGAGCGTCCGGCCCATGTGTATGAAAGAGGATTATAGGGGGACTGATACAAACGTTTTTGATAATCCGCCGCTTGGCGCCATGGCGCCACCGCGGCATGACTGAGCTCATAAGCGTGGTACAGCATAGGAATCTCCCAAAGTGCTTAACCCTGCACCCATGCAGAAGGTGCATTTTTGTACAAGTCTTGGTCGATCATAGCACAATTATGCTGCAGTGCAGCTAAGGGAGATCGTTCGCACGCTCACGGATATTGACGGTCGGCAAGCCAACGTTTGGTGAGATTGTCGTAGGCGTCAATACGACGGTCGCGCAAATACGGCCATATTCGACGAATATTTTCTGAGCGTTCCAGATCGATTTCGGCGCAGAACGC
>DJFQ01000260.1:35963-36142 GCA_002432095.1 Marinagarivorans sp. UBA5868
AACTCAAAGCCCGTGCGATTCGCAACCAGTACGGGAATGCCGTTGGCGATCGCATGAGAACGTTGGATAGTTACCCAAGCGTCTCGCTGGCGATTTTGTTCGTCCACATCATCCTCTGGATTCCATCCTATGGCTGTCGGGTAGATCAGCATATCCGCACCAGCGAGCGCCATTAATCG
>DJFQ01000123.1:0-2075 GCA_002432095.1 Marinagarivorans sp. UBA5868
GCGTGCCCGCGTCGGCATGGTGTTTCAGAAGCCCAATCCCTTTCCCAAATCCATCTACGAGAACGTCGCCTACGGGCCGAAAATTCACGGTCTGGCGAATCGTCGGGTGGATCTCGACGAAATCGTCGAAACCAGCCTGCGCCGCGCGGGTTTATGGGAGGAAGTGAAAGACCGTCTCGACGCCCCCGGTACTGGACTCTCCGGTGGTCAGCAACAGCGCTTGTGTATCGCCCGCACCATCGCTGTCAGCCCGGAAGTGATTTTGATGGATGAGCCTTGCTCCGCTCTCGATCCGATTGCCACGGCAAAAATCGAAGAGTTGATCGCCGAACTCAGCCAGAATTACACCATCGCCATCGTGACGCACTCTATGCAGCAGGCCGCGAGGGTATCCCATCGCACAGCCTACTTTCACTTGGGCAAGCTGATCGAGGTAAACGACACGCAAAAAGTGTTTACCACCCCGGATCACGCACTCACCGAAGCCTATATCACCGGTCGCTTCGGCTGAGCCGCGGTCAATCAAGACGAATTTTGAGGTCTTTGTTTACATGGACAATCTGCATCTCGATCAACACATCTCTCACCAATTCAATGCCGACCTGGAGCATTTGCGCACGCAGTTTCTGGAAATGGGTGGGCTGGTGGAAGAACAGGTTACCGACGCGGTGCGCGCAATCGAAACCGCCGACGGCGCGCTGGCGGAAAAAGTTTTACGCACTGAGGACGAGATCGACCGCCGTGAGGTGGAGCTCGACCGGGAGTGCACTCTGGTGCTGGCGCGTCGCCAGCCGGCGGCGTCGGATCTGCGTCTTGTCCTGATGGTGACCCGCGCCACTCGCGACCTGGAGCGGATGGGGGACGAGGCAAATAAAATTGCCAAAATGGCCATTGCCCTCAATGAAGACGGCGCTTCGCCGCGCGGGTATATGGAACTGCGCCACATCGCCAGCGGCGTGTTGAAGCTGGTGAATCTCTCGCTGGACGCTTTCGCCCGTTTTGATGTGGACACCGCAAAGATAGTGGTGCGCGATGACTCGTTGGTGGATCAGGAATACCGCAGCGCCATTCGCGAACTGATCACTTACATGATGGAAGATCCGCGCTCCATCTCTCGGGTGATGAATATCCTCTGGGCATTGCGCGCCCTTGAGCGCATTGGCGATCACGCCCGCAATATCGCCGAACACGTGATTTATCTCGTTCACGGCACGGACGTGCGCCATATGCCGTTTAAAGAACTGGAAGAACAGATCGAAAAAAAGAACGGCCGCAAATAATCGCCCACCCCCCTTTGCCCCTGGCACCCGCGCCGATATTGGCTTTATCCGCCATTCCTGACTAGGCTTTGAAAGGTATCCCGCACCGCCGGCGCCGCCGGTGGTTGCGGCCATTCCCGACTCCTTGAGCCATGACGCGTCAACGGAATTTGGAGACTTTCCGCTGAATTAACCAGACTTGTTTGTGAGTGTTCATGAACCGAGCCACCCTTATTATCGCAAGCACATTGATTTTTTCCGCCTGCGACGGCAATTCCAAAATGCGCCAGATGAGCAATGGCGAATTGGTCGGTAAACGCGATGAATGTCTGCGCGTAAATCCGAGTTCTCCCGGCAAAGTGACCGCCTGCGAAAACATTCGCAAAGAATGCGAAAGGCGCAGAAGTGAAGGAAATTACGCCTGCTGATCCGCACCAAGTCACGTTTTTCTCTGATTACGTAAATCCCCGTATGTCAGGTTAGTTCTCCCGGCAATACCTTTGCACCACCAAACAAAGGACGGGAGAAAATCATGAAAATAACGAGTTCAATTGTTTTGACGGCAGCCCTGCTGGGTTTGACTGCGTGCGGGGGATCGAGCGGTGATCTCAGCTCCGGTGGCAATTCCAGTTCCGGGCTCGCCATACCTCCGGTATCACCGCCACCCGATGACTGGTGGCCCGATGACCCCAGCGGCGGTGATAGCTACGAGTATGTGGGCACCAATCCATTTGTCATGACGGTTCACGACCCCCTCTCTACCTTTGGTGTAGACGTGGACACGGCGAGTTACGATATTTTCCGCCGCGACACGGC
>DJFQ01000123.1:2195-7687 GCA_002432095.1 Marinagarivorans sp. UBA5868
CCGGCCAATCTGGTATTTCTCGTCGACCGCTCCGGCAGCATGTTTGGCTCGGATCGCCTGCCGCTGGTAAAGCTGATGTTGATTGAAACCTTGGAGCTGCTCGAACCCACCGATATGGTCACCATCGTCACCTACGCAAGTGGTACAGAGGTAACGTTGGAACCAACGCAAGTCGCGGAGAAGGATCTGATTGTTAGCACCATCAACTCCCTTGTTGCCAGCGGTGCCACAGCTGGAGGCGCTGGCATTCAATTGGCCTATGCGCAGGCGGAAGCGGTGTTTATCGAGGGCGGCCTCAATCACGTGATTTTGTGTACCGATGGCGACTTCAATATTGGGGCGACCGGGGATGAACTGATCTCCTTGATCGAAGAAAAGAGAGAAACGGGAATCACCTTCACCGCCTTGGGTTTTGGCAGCGGTAATCTCAACGATGCCATGCTGGAAGCCACCAGCAACGCCGGCAATGGTGTTTATGGCGTGATTGCCAACGAGCAGCAGGCACGCCAATACGTGGAAGAGCGCATGCTGTCGAACCTGCAATACGTCGCCAAGGACGTGAAAGTGCAGGTGGAGTTCAACCCGTCTTTGGTCAGCAGTTACCGGTTGATCGGCTACGAAAACCGGGACATAGAAGACGATGATTTTGATGATGATGAGGTGGACGCTGGCGAGATAGGCGCCGGCCATCAAGTCACCGCACTATACGAATTAGTGCTGGCCGGTAATGCGATGCCGAATACCGAAGGGGCGCCGGAAGTGGATGATGGCGACCCCTACGCGGGGCCGGTGGAAGTGGAAACCGGGGATCTTGTGCTGGTAAAAGTCCGCTACAAACCCGTGGACGCAACCGCAGAAGATCCGGCGATTGAAGTGCGCGCCAGCCTGGCTTCAGTTGATGATGATCTGACCGCGGCGGATGAAGACCTGCGCTGGCAAATCGCCCTGGCGGCATTTGCTGAATTGGTAAAAGACAGCCCCTTTGCCGACAATGCCCACCTCGATCAGATCAGCGCAATTTTTGGTGAGCAAGCCGCGCGCGATGCGGCCCGTGCAGAGTTTGATGAGTTGGTACAAAACGTCATAAATCAGCTGTGATGGTTGGCCTGGGACGCCAGATCGAGGCGTTTCAGGCGGCTTCCCGCAGCACAATGGCCGGTGGTGTATTCACCACCGAGCGGCAGCTCAACATCCCCAAACCACCGATCAAGACCGCACTCAGTAACGGGCCGGCAAACCAGAACAATACATGGGGTTTGATCGGCGTCTCCAGCACCCAATGTTGCAAGCTTGCCAATAGAATCTCCGCACCGAGCACGGCGATGATGCCCGCTAGTAAACCGAGCACCGAAAATTCCAGCCACACACTGCCTAACATCAGCCGCCGCGGGCTGCCCAGCGCGCGCAACAGCCCCACTTCCTGTTTACGAGCCTCAATGCTGCTGGTAACAGCAGCGAGCAACACCAAACAGCCGCCGGCCAAAGTCAACCAAAGCACCAGCTGCACGCCGTCGCTCACTTGGTTAACGATGGTGCGGATCTGCCCGATGATCCGGTCCAACTCGATCACCAGCACTGTTGGATGTGCGCGCAGCAGTTCATTGATAAAGGCTTTGTCCGCAGCGGGCAGATGCAGGCTGGTGATGTAAGTGGGCGAATATTCGTCGAGACTGCCGGGCGCAAAAATAAAGAAGAAATTCGGCCGCATGGATCGCCAGTCCAACGTGCGCAGACTGGCGATCTCGGCCTCCATGGAAAGCCCGCCCAGGGAGAAAGTCAGCCGATCGCCCGGTCGCAAGCCGGCCTCCTCTGCCATCTCCTCCTCCACGGATACACCGGGCAGACCGTGCTGACTCTGCCACTGCGGCCACCATTTGCCGGCCACTACTTTATTGTCGTCAGCTAGCGTATCGGTCCAGGTGAGATTGGCCTCCCGGTTGAAAACACCTTCGCGTGCGACGCTGGTTTCGCTCAGCTCTACGCCATTGATATGGGTGAGTCGGCCGCGGACCATGGGATATAAAGGCTGATGTTGATAGCGGCGCTCGTCGATCAACTGGCGGATTGTGTTGACCTCATGCACCGGAATATTCACCAGGAAATGATTGGGTGCGTCTTCCGGCAACTGTCCCTGCCAGTCATCCAGCAGCGATGTGCGCACGATGGTAAGGGTGAGCAACAGCATAATTGCGGTGGCGAATACCACGATCTGCACCAATGTCTGTTCGCGCCGGCGTTGCAGATTGGCGAGCGCAAGGCGCCAGACACTGCCAGCACCTCCGGCGAGGCGGCGACTCAGCCGCAGCAGCCCAAACGCCAATAGGCCGGTGATGGCGAACACGCCGGTCAGAGCGCCTATAACGCTCAGGGCGAGGCCAAGATCCTGGGAGAACAACAGCACCAGAAGCAGCACCGCGAGAAACGCCAAGGCAACCTGCAACCAGAGTTGCAAGCTGCTCACCGCCAACTCGCGGCGCAGGATCTTCATCGGCGGCACGAAAGGCAAAAACCACAGCGCTGGCAGCGCGAAAAACAGCAGGCAGATCATGCCGCTGGCAAGGCTGATGAGATACGGATAGAGCGTCGCCGAGCCCAAGCGGATTTGATAGGCCTGCCACAGTCCTTCTGCCACCACTCGTTGCAGGATCTCACCCACCAGCAAACCCAAAACAGACGCAACCAGAGCCAGGGCGAAAAGCTGCGCGAAGTAGAGCCGGCGGATACGCCCGCTGCTGGTGCCCAGGCTTTTCAGCAGCGCCACCTGATCCACGTGTCGATTGGCGAACTGGCGTGCGGCGAGAGCGAGGGCAACTCCTGCCAGCAATACGCCGATCACTGCCGCGAGCAGCAGGAAGCGCCGACCGGTGTCGAGAGTGCGACCGAGTCCCCGTTGATTGCCACTCACATCCACTAGTTGTTGGTGTGGATTGAGGTGCGGCTCCAGCCAAGTGCTGAACCGCTCGATGGCGGAGGGTTCGCCCGCCAGCAGCCATTGATACTGCACCCGGCTTCCGGGCTGCACCACCTGGGTGAGCGGCAGATCCGCCGCGTTCATCAACAATCGCGCGCCGAGAAAACTAAAAGGATTGCCGCTATCGGGTTCGCGGATCAGCACGCGTGTTATGCGCAGCTCGTATTCGCCCACGGCAACCTTGTCGCCAAGTTGCAAATGCAGCAGCGGCAGCAGCCGCGAATCCGCCCAGGCTTCACCGGGCGCGGGTATACCTTTGGCGATTTCGATTTGGTCTGGCTCGGTGGCGAAAGGTGTTGTGCTGGTCTCCAATTGACCGCGAAGTGGATAACCTTCACCGACAGCCTTAACCGACGCCAGATGCATATGTTCACCGGCATAAATCATGGATGCGAAGTTTGTGGCGGTGGTGTGGTGCAGCTCGGCCTCTTCCGCAGCTTGATTCCAGACAGGGTCATGGGGGTGGGAACCGCGCACGACTTTATCGGCCCCCAAGAGCGCGTTGCTTTCCTGCACCAGAGTGTGTTGCAGCCGATCCGTAAAAATCGCGATACCGCTGACCACCGCCACCGCTAGCAGTAACGCGGCGGCGAGCAATTTCACTTCACCGCTGCGCCAGTTGCGCCACAACAGCCGAAGGGCCAGCATCAGACGTTCTCCACGGATGCGAGCAAACGCCCGGCGCTCAGTTCAATGCGGCGCTGGCAGCGCTGCGCCAAGCGATCTTCGTGGGTAATCAGTACCAGGGTGGTGCCGAGCTCGCGATTCAACTCGAACAACAGCTCGATAATGCGTGCGCCAGTGGTGCTATCCAGGTTGCCCGTCGGCTCATCGGCAAACAACACCCTTGGATTGCTGGCGAAGGCGCGTGCGATGGCAACCCGCTGTTGTTCCCCACCGGAGAGCTGCTGCGGATAGTGATGCAAGCGCTGGGATAAACCGACCCGTCCGAGAAAATCCGCAGCGGCGGTGCGGGCATTGTCCACGCCATGCAATTCCAGCGGCAGCAGAACGTTTTCCAGCGCCGTCAGACCCGGTAGCAGTTGAAAGGATTGGAAGATGAAACCGACGTTTTCCGCACGTACCCGCGCGCGGCCCTCTTCATCCAGATTGGTGAGAATGTGGCCGTTGAGTGACACGCTGCCGCTGCTGGGTAAATCGAGACCGGCCAAAATGCCCAATAGTGTGGACTTGCCGGAGCCGGACGCACCGACAATTGCCAGGCTCTCACCTTTGGCAACTTCTAAGGAAATGTCCTGCAGGATGGTAAGGGCACCTTCGTAGGTGGTGACGGTCTTAACGAGGCCGCTGGCGGCGACCATCGGGGTTGATGACATGAGAGGAGTCGATGACATGAAGTTCCTTGCTGCGAAAGTTTAATGATCCGAACAGTGTGGTCGACGTAAGTGAATACGCGAATTCCCGACACGCCAACCGAGTTGTTTCCATGAAGCGAATGTTTTCCCCACGCTGTTTTGTCATTTGGCTGAGTGTATGGCTGATTGCGCCTTTATGCACCGCAGATGCTCCCCGCCTCCTGGTGCTCGGCGACAGCCTCAGCGCCGCGTACGGTATTGAAGTCAACCAGGGCTGGGTGAGCCTGTTAGAACAACGACTGGCGGCAAAATATCCCCATCAAGTCGTCAATGCCAGTGTTAGCGGTGAAACCACCGGGGGAGGTTTATCCCGTTTACCTGCGCTCCTCAAGCAACATCAGCCGGAGTTGGTAATCGTCGAACTCGGCGGCAACGATGGTCTGCGCGGCTACCCGCTTAACGTAATGAAGCAACAATTGGCCGAGATAATTGAAACGAGCCACGACGCTGACGCCCAGGTGTTGCTGGTGGGCATGCAAATCCCGTCGAACTACGGCCTTCGTTACACCAACCAATTTCGCGATACCTATACGGAGCTGGCACAGCAGTACGATTTACCATTGGTGAAATTTCTGCTTGCAGAGGTGGCATTGAATGCGAAATTGATGCAGAAAGACGGTATCCACCCAACGGCGGAAGCGCAGGAAAAAATTCTTGATAATGTCTGGCCCGTCTTGCAGCCAATGTTGGAACAGTTGCAACCCGTACGGGAAAGCGGGAAAAATTGACGACGGAGCCGGATGGACCGGTTTTATATTCAAGGAGCTGACAATGAATAAAATCGTGTGGGCATTAAGTTTGGCGGGAGTTTTGGCTTCCTGCAGTAATCAGCAACTTTACGACGCGGCGCGGCAGAATTATTTGCAGGATTGTGACAAGTGGGAAGGCGCGGAGCGAGAGCGTTGCCAGACGCAATACCAGGAGACCTATCAGGAATATGAACGGAAGCGAACAGAAACGGTAAGCGATTCCAAAACGAATTAAGTGAACCCTAAAACAAATGCGGGGCCTGTTGGCCCCGCATTTGTTTTAGGAGAACAGCTTTAAGGCAACAGCAGAATTTCATCCTCGGCGGGATCAAAATCCGCAGCGGTGTAATTTACCTCACCATTGACGAGATAAATTTGATCCTCACCCGCGCCGGT
>DJFQ01000078.1:0-10188 GCA_002432095.1 Marinagarivorans sp. UBA5868
AGCCATTGCACTAGTGGATGGTGACACTAGCCTCACCTATGCCGAGCTATATCTACAATCACGGCAATTCGCCTCGGGATTAAGCCGCCATCATGTGCAAAGTGGAGATGTAGTGGCGTTAGCTCTACCGCGTGGCCAGGCGGCGGTTGTCAGTTGCCTCGGTTGCCTGCTGCAGGGGGCCGCCTATGTGTTTTTGGATCCGACTGGCCCGGATGCGAGAAACCAGCGCATTCTGCTCGATGCATCACCAAAAGTTGTCGTTTCCCTTAACGCGCAACCTGAGGAAATTCAATACACCACGCTGCTGAATTCACCCTTGATCAAGAATGTCGATGCGTCTGATATTTCCGAGGGCAATCTCGCTTATCTGGTGTACACCTCCGGCTCCACTGGTGTGCCCAAAGGTGTGATGGTGGGACGTCGCGCGTTGGCGGAATTTATTGCCGGCGCGGTGCGCATATATGACGTTCAGAAAAATGATCGCGTTTTGCAATATGCACCATTGCATTTCGACGCCAGTGTGGAGGAAATTTTTGTAACCCTATGCCAGGGCGCAACACTGGTGATTCGCTCCGAATCTATGCTCGATTCCGTCGAAGCTTTTCTAGACACCTGCGCCCAGTGGCAGATTTCCGTTTTGGATTTACCCACGGCCTACTGGCATGAATTGGTGTATTTCTGCCATTCCACTCATACACCCATTCCCGCCGCAATCCACACACTTATTATCGGTGGTGAAGCGGCACTGCCCGAGCGGGTGCGTCAGTGGCATGAATTAAATACTCAAAATATCCGCCTGCTGAATACCTACGGCCCGAGCGAAACGACGGTGGTGGCAAGTTGCGCACAGCTTCGGATGGGCGACGCCATTTCCATCGGCACGCCTTTGCCCGGCCGACAAATGGCCGTGGTGGATCGCCAAGGGCGTATTCTTAAACGCAATGAAGCAGGAGAATTGATCGTGNNAGAACAACGCGCCTATTTCACTGGTGACAGAGCGCTGATTACCGCTAGCGGCAGCGTGGAATTTCTGGGTCGTCTGGATGCGGAAATCAAAATTAGCGGCCACCGCATTAATCCGGTGGAAATTGAATCCGCCATTTTGTCCCTGGGGCTTGCCCGGGATGTCTCAGTAGTGCCGATAATTGGCGAACAAAAAACGTTAACGGCGTTTATTGTCTGCCGCGATGGACAGCCATCGCCGACAATCCAAACATTACGGCAAATGCTCGCCGAAATGCTGCCGCCGCCTATGCTTCCTACACAACTGAAATTTTTGCCGCAATTACCGCAAAACGGCGCAGGAAAAGTGGATCGCAAAGCTCTTGCTGCTATNNGTGGGAGGAGATTATTCGGCCGAAGAACAACTGGTGATTCGAACCTGGCAACAGGTGCTCGGCATCAGTCGCATAGAACTTGACGACGATTTTTTTCTGCTCGGCGGTCAATCTCTGCAAACCATTCAGGTTGCCAATCGTTTATCCACAGCGTTGCAACGCACTATTGCGGTTACTGTGTTATTCGAAAATCCCACGGTGCGGCAATTAGCATCCGAGTTGAGTGAATACACACCCAAAACCTTTGCGAAAAATAATGACTTGACCAGAAAGGATATTGAAGACGATCTCGCCCGCTTTCAGGCAGAGCTTGCCAACGCAGGCGAGCAGCGGGTTAAACCGCTGTGGCATTGCCGGACTATTTTATTGACGGGTGCTACCGGCTTCGTCGGCGCTCAGCTGTTGTATCAGTTGCTGCAAGCCGGCGATATCAAAGTTATCTGCCTGGTGCGCGCATATTCGACGGCGAATGCATTTGAAAAAATCTCCGCAGCCTTGGCAAAACAAAATCTAGAAATCAACAATCTTCACGACAAAATTGACATAGTTTTGGCCGATCTGGAACAACCCGGTTTTGGACTTACGCGGGAGGAATTTCACCAGCTGGCTTTGCAATGTGATGCGGTTTTTCACAACGCCGCCAATACCAGTGTGATGCGGGATTACCGGTCCCTGCGTGCCGCCAATGTGCTCAGCACGCAAACCCTGTTGCGGTTTTCCGCCATCAAATGTGTACCTTTTCACTTGATTTCCACCATCGCGGTGGCGCCCGAAAAAGGCCTGCCCGAAGATTTTGTCGCATGGCATAAGAACCTTAAGGATGGTTATCAGCAGAGTAAATGGGCGGCAGAACGGAGTGTGGAAATTGCCGCAGATAAGGGCTACCCGGTAAGCATTTACCGTCTCGCCCGTGTCGTTGGCGATTTACAAAGCGGTGCCGTCAACGACAAGGACTTAATCTGGAATATTGCTGCAGCAAGCGTGCGCAATAATGTATTTCCACACTTATCCATTGAGGAGCCATGGACTCCGGTGGACCTTGTCACTCGGGTCGTGGTCGCGAATGCGCAACAATCGATACCGCATACCATTCTGAATATAGTGCCGCCGGGGGCGGTTGCGCTGCAGGATATTAGCGAATGGTTGCGAGATGCGGGATTTGCGCTGCAAACCGTCGCTGTTAAAGAATGGTGTGAGCATCTGAGCAAAAGTTCGCACCAACAGGACTTGGCCATTCTTGGATTTTTTCAACAGCGGGAAACGGATTCAACCGCAAAAATGAAACTGCCTGCGATTGTCGATCACGATACGCGGCGGTTTATGGAATCTCACGGAATTTCATTCCCGGAAATTACGCAACGCCATTTTAGTCGCTATTTGCAGGAGGCAATCAATCAACGCCTGATTTCTGCCCCCGTTTCACCAACATCCCACGAACGAGGACTTTATGAGCCTGCCTGAAGTCGCCGAGCGGCCAATTGCCGCAGCCGCGCCCGCCAAGCGCACGCCACCGCGTTTGCTACAGGTGGTACGCACGCAATTTCTCAGCGATGCCATGCGCCGCATCACCTTGAGTGGCGAGGATCTTCACGGGTTCCCGCAAGATCGCAACGGTGCGCATATTAAAGTTTTTTTACCTCGCGCTGACCAACGCAAGCCCGTTTTGCCCACTCTGGGAAAAAACGGCCCCATTTGGCCGGAAGCACATTTGCGCCCGATTACGCGCACCTACAGCGTGCGGCGCTACTGCGTGCAAAAAAATGAATTGGATATCGATTTTGTATTGCATGGTGCAGACAGTCCCGCCTCCGGTTGGGCGGTCAACGCCATGCCCGGCGATTATCTGGGCGTTGCTGGACCCGGTGGCCCGGATCCGCTGCTCAGCCCTGCGGATCAACATTTCATCGCTGGCGACCTTACCGCCCTGCCCGCCGTTTGCGCGCTGCTGGAATGCTTGCCGCAGCATTCAAAGGGCCACGCGATTATTGAAATCGATCGCGAAGATTATCGCCAACCAGTCGTCAACCACACGCAGATTCAACTGCATTGGGTGTTGCGCAATCCTAAAGTAAACGCGCAGGAAAACACTTTGTTGCAGGCAATAAAATCGGCACAGCTGCCGCTTCCCGGACAATCTTTGTCTGCTTTTGTCGCCGGCGAAAATGGTTCTGTATTGGCGGTGCGGGATTATCTGCGCGGCATGTATGGGCTGCAAAAACGTAACTTGTACGCTGTGCCCTACTGGAACCGCGGCCAGAATGAGGAAACTTATCACCAGGAACGCCACCGCATTATGGATCAGGAGTATTAATGGAGACGTCTGAATTCAGAGGAAAAGTCGCCGTTATTACCGGCGCGGCTCGCGGTATCGGCAACGCCATCGCAGATGCGTTGAAGCAAGCTGGCGCGACGGTCGCCTCATTGGATATCGCCTTTGCCTGCCCAGGAGAAAATCAATTTGTGGTGGATGTCGCCGATAGCACTGCAGTCAATAAAACAATTAGCGACGTGGAAAACCAGTTTGGCGAAATTGATTTTCTGATCAACGCCGCCGGCATCCTGCGCATGGGTTCTCTACTGGAGTGCAGCGACGAGGATTGGCAGCGCACTTTTGCCGTGAATACCACTGGCGCTTTTAACGTGTGTCGCGCTGTTGGTCGGCGCATGCTGCCGCGCAAGCGTGGCTCTATTGTGGTGGTCAGTTCCAATGCCGCTTCTGTGCCGCGCATGGGCATGGGAGCTTACGCCGCATCCAAAGCCGCCGCGTCTCAAATGCTCAAATGCCTGGGTTTGGAATTAGCGCAAGCCAATATTCGCTGCAATATTGTCGCGCCCGGTTCCACCGATACCGACATGCAACGGCAGTTATGGAATGATGCCAGCGACGCGGAAAAAGTGATCGCCGGCTCCTTGGCGCAGTACCGTCTCGGCATTCCCCTAAAACGCATCGCATCACCCAACAATATCGCCTCGGTGGTGCTGTTTCTTCTTTCTTCTCATGCCGCCCATATCACCTTGGAATCGATCCTGGTGGACGGCGGCGCAACTTTGGGTTGTTAAACAGGATTTTTATGAACACATCTGCCAATCAAAAACCGACATTGAATTTTTCCCGCTCCCAACAATTGATGGCCGAAGGCCGCGAATTAGNNTACCCAATCCATGATGAAAAAACCCGAACAATTCGCCCTGGGCCGTTTCCCGGTTTACTTGCAAAGTGGCGACGGTGCAGAGGTGACGGATGTGGACGGCAATCGTTATATCGACTACATATGCGGCCTCGGTGCCAACGCGCTCGGCCACAATCACCCGGCGGTGATAAAAGCCATTACCGATAATCTTGCCAGTGGCATTATTCATTCGCTCCCGACGCCAGTGGAAATCACCGCTGCGCGCGCACTCACGGAAATCATTCCCGGTGCGGAGCAAGTGCGATTTTTTAAAACCGGTGCGGATGCTAATTCCGCCGCCGTGCGCCTCGCCCGCTTTATTACCGGAAAAGAAAAAATTGTCACCGTCGGCTACAACGGCTGGCACGACCACTATATGTTCGACACCCCCGGTGTGCCGGAAATTATTCAGCGTTATACCTCTCGTATGCCGCTGTTTACGCCCCAGGATGAGCAACCGCTGCTGGATTTAATCGCTGATGAAAACGAACAGCTCGCTGCCGTTTTACTTTCCGTACCCTACAATCGCCCGCTGCAAACCAACTTCGTCCATAAACTCCGCAACCTCTGCAAAGACAAAGGTGTGCTGTTTATTTTTGACGAAGTAGTCACGGGTTTCCGTCTGGCACTCGGTGGAGCTCAGGAATTTTTCGATGTACAGGCGGATATGGTCACCCTGTCGAAAGGACTCGCCGCAGGAATGCCCCTATCTGCCGTTGTCGGCCGCCGCGAATTAATGGAGCAAATGGAAAAATTGCAGGTGTCCACCACTTTCGGTGGCGAGATGCTGTCCTTAGAGGTCTGTCGTGCCGCCATTAACGAATACCGCAACAGCAATTACATCGAACATATCGCTAAATTGGGTCGCCAACTGAAAGATGGCGTGAATGCCATCGCCGCCGAATTAGGGACACCATTGACGGTGGTTGGCTACGACGCCATTCCGATGTTCTTGTTCTCACGCAATCCACAGGAACACGTTAAGTTTGCCGAGCCATTCGTTGCCGAAATGGCAGCGCGCGGCGTGCTGCTGCGTCGGGATGTGAATTTCATTAGCAGTGCCCATACCATCACGCACATTGAGCACACTATCGCCGCGGTGAAAGGTGCCTTGGTGGCAATGCAGCGTGCTGGTTTATTCGCCACTGAAAAACACGAAGTCGCCAGTGGAGCCGAGGCATGAGCTGTTCCTGCCTGCATCATTTTTCATTGCGGTCCACCATTGGCGCATCGTTGCCGTCAACAATGAGCTCAAATACGCAAAAGCCATCGAGCAATTTTAAATTGCATGCGGTGGGAAACAGCGAAAAAAAAACCGCTCATGAAGGCAGATCGCCGAGTTCGGAAAAAAGCTGCTTAATCCGCGGCGGCTTTCTCTACACCGCNNGAGTGCGATCAGATTCTGGATGCCCGCGGCAAATTGGTACTGCCAGGATTTGTAAACCCGCACTGGCATGAAAGCCTCGCCGCACCCAATGACGAACAGCCGGACGATTCCAGTCTCACCCCTACCCCTTATGCCCAGGGCGGCAATATTGAAGCGCTGGGCGCCATGTTTGGATTTATTTCCGGCGTCGGTAAACGCCTAAGCGTAGATGAAGCCGTGGCCATCGCCCGCTGGAGTTTGTGGACGCAATTGCGCTCCGGCACCACAGCACTTGGCGATGTGGGTTCGGCCAATACCGCTGACGGCATGGCTCAGGCGGCGCTGGATTTGGGCATGCGCATCCGGGTCAGCCGCTGGGGCTCGGACATCATGCTGCCCAAGGGCGCGACCACCTTTAAAAAAATCGCCGATACCCGGGAGCAGATCGACGACTGGGAAGCACTGATGGACCGCTGGAACCAGCACGCCTCCGGCTTGATCGGCGGTATGCCATCGGTAATGGGTGCTTTCGGAAGTTCCGATGAACAATTAATTGCCATGGGCGATATTGCCGCGCGTTACCAATCCCCTTACGCCACCCATCTGGCCCCGCTGCGCAATGAGGCGGCGGCAGTAAAAGCGGTATTTGGTCGCTCAGCCATCGAACGCTTCGATGCTCTCGGTCTGCTCACCAATCGCCTGATTGCCGTGCACACCAACCACGCCACCGAGCAGGAATATCAACGTTTGCTGGAGACCGGCGTGCATATCTGTCACTCCCCCGCCCACTACGGCATGTTGGGGGAAAGCAGCATCAGCGAAACCCGCCAGATTGCCCGTTTCCTCCGCGATGGCGCACCGGTTTCCTGCAGCACCGACGGCGGCATCACCTATATCGGCGGCATGCCGGAAGCCATGCGCGCCGCGCATCTCGGTCACAACGAGGCCACCAACGACAACACCACCTGCCCACCCACCACCGCTCTGCTCACCGCCACGCGCAACGGCGCCAACGCGCTAGGGTGGGGAGACAAAATCGGCTCCGTTGAGCCGGGCAAGCAGGCCGATCTGGTGCTGGTGGATATCGACGACTGGCGCTACCGCGTTGGCAATCATCCGCTGCGCACGTTCCTTATCAGCGGCAGCAGCAAAGATGTGAATTCTGTGATGGTGGCGGGCGAGCTGGTGGTACACGAAGGGCGCAGCACGCGATTCGACGAAGCAGATTTATTCGCAGACTACCAACAAGCGGTGCAATCGGTGCGGGCGCGCATTCGGCCGTAAGGAGATTATTAGTATGAGTTCGCAATCCTTTCGCGCCCGCAATATCACGCTTCTGCTGGCAAGCACCATGACCGTTATGGCCGGTGCCACTATCGCCCCGGCGCTGCCGGCCATGGAAAAAGCCTTTGCCTCGGTCGCACACGCTGAATTTCTGGTGAAGATGGTATTGGCGGTGCCGGGTTTGATGATCGCCCTGGGCGCTCCCCTGGTAGGTATGCTGCTGGATCGCTGGCAAAAGAAAAAAATTCTCGTCGGCGCCCTCATCGCTTATGGCATCACCGGCGTGGCCGGCTATTTTCTGGAAGGTTCACTTTACGGTCTGTTGATCAGTCGCATTTTGCTCGGACTGGCCGTGGCCGGCGTGATGGTGACTTGCACAACCTTGGTGGCGGATTATTTTCAGGGGATGGAGCGCAGTCGTTATATGGGCCTGATGGCGGCGTTTGGCGGTTTTGGCGGCGTGGCATTTGTCGCAATCGGCGGGGTGTTGGCGCAATGGCACTGGACGGCACCGTTCACCCTTTACGGTCTCGCTTTTCTCGTGCTGCCCGCCCTGCTGGCGTTTATACACGAGCCGGCAAACCATGAACCGGTTAGCCAATCCTCGGCAAACACGACGCCATCTGGCGCGGGAAAATTGACCTTCCTGTGTTATGCACTGGCGGTGGTGGAATTATTGGTGCTGTATATGGTGCCGGTGCATCTGCCGTTTTATGCACCCGAGCTGGGTATCAGCAGTGGGCTGGAGGCGGGTCTTGCCATCGCCTTTATGCTGCTGGTGATGTCGACCACCTCAGTGATTTATCACCGCATTCAGGCCCGCATGAGCTTCCCGTTGCTGCACGGCGCAGGCCTTCTGTTGCTGGCTGCAGGATACATACTACTGGGCAGGGCGAATATGCCTCTTGCCACCCTGTCGGCCTTGGCGATTAGTGGCATCGGGCTCGGCTTGATGCGCCCCAACGTTGTCATCTGGCTATTGTCCGCTACGCCTCCCGCGCTGCGCGGACGCGTGATGGGTGGATTGACCACCTGTTTTTTTATCGGTCAATTTATCAGCCCGCTGGTTACTCAGCCGATAGTGCAACTGGCAGGCTACGCCAACCTTTTTCAATGGACTGGCATTTTGGTGCTGAGTATCACTGCAATCACCCTGGCGGGACGTTATTTTTACCACCTGTTTTATCGGGCAGAGCCCCTTACGAGGTAATCCATGGAACGTGCTAATTTTTTAGTCGGCGCTTTGAGCTTGCTGCTGTTGATGTTTTCGAGCGTGGCGCAGGCCAAAAAAGACACCCGGCAAATCACCGATATTCTCGGCCGCGAAGTAACCGTGGCAAAAAATATCCATGGGCTCATATTGGGCGAAAGCCGGTTTATTCCCGCTTTGGGCATTGTGGTGGAAGATGCCGCCATCAGCCGTATCAAAGGCATGCAGGCGGATCTCAAACAATACGACCCCGCCACCTGGGCGGTGTACGCGCAGCGCTTTCCCGCCATCGACAAAATCCCTCTGGTCGGCAAAGGCGAAGCGTCGAGTTTCAGCGTGGAAAAAACCATCAGCCTCATGCCGGATGTGGCGATATTCGGCATTAGTGGCCACGGTCCGTCTCCCCACGACAAGGAAATGCTCAATCAATTGGAGGCTGCGGGAATTCCGGTGATCTTTATTGATTTCCGCGAAGCGCCACTCGAGCACACACAAAAAAGCGTGCGTATCCTGGGACAGTTATTTGGCAATCAAAAATCGGCGAAAGCTTTCAGTGATCGTTATGAAAAAACCCTGAGCCTGGTGCGCGAGCGCGTCAAAACAATTGCCGAAGAAAAACGCCCCTCCGTATTTCTGCACAGCAAAGTGGGGCTGTTTCCCGAGTGCTGCGAAACCATGGGCGAAACCATGTTGGGCACATTGCTCACCGCTGCCGGCGGCCGGCATATAGGCGCGGAGCTGATTCCGGGAAATGTGGGCAATGTGAATATTGAACATCTACTGACGCATCAGCCGGATAAATATCTCGCCACCGCCATCGGCTCAGCAAAACAAAACGGTGCCGCCAGTCCGTTTGTGATGTTGGGGCCGGATGTGAGTGAACAGCAGGCCCGTCAATCGCTGGAGCGCGCCGCCAACGCCATGGCCGTGCGCAACCTGACTGCCGTGCAGGACGGGAACATGTTCGGCGTGTGGCATCATTTTTATAATTCCCCGTTCAATGTTACAGCCCTCGCCGCTTTAGCCGCGTGGCTGCATCCCGAGGTTTTTAATGATCTGGATGCACAGACGCTGCTGGCGGATTTTTATCGGGATTTTCAACCGGTGGAGTTTCAGGGGACTTATTGGGTAGCGGCGCAACCGGCGAAGCCAGAGGCCTCCGGCAGCGCGCGAGTCGGATCGCCATGATGAATACCGAGGCGATGGATATTCCAGGACGCGTGCCGGCAATTCCGGTGGCCGAACGCTATCGCGCCCTGCTCTACCGACGCTGGCTGTTGCTGACGGCGTTGGGATTGACGGTGTTGGCGCTGGTGGTTGCCGATCTCACCACCGGCCCGGCCGCGCTGGGGCTTAAAGACGTACTCGGCGGACTGCTCAACCCTGAACAATTAAGCAAAGCGCACACGGTAATTCTTTGGGATATTCGCCTGCCGTATGCGCTTATGGCGGTTTTGGTGGGCGGGTGCCTGGGGCTGGCCGGGGCGGAAATGCAGACCGTATTGAATAATCCACTGGCCAGTCCTTTTACTCTGGGCGTAGCGTCTGCGGCGTGCCTGGGTGCCGCGCTGGCGATCGCCTTTGGCGGCGCAATTGCGTTTATCCCGCCGAACCTGCTGGTTCCTCTGGCGGCTTTTATCTTTGCTGCCGCCTCCACCATGCTGATCCAATTGCTCGCACGGTTTTACGGTGCCGGTGTGGGGACGCTGGTGCTTTTTGGCATTGCGGTTTATTTCACCATGAACTCGCTGATCTGGCTGGTGCAGTACGTCGCCAGCGCAGACACAGTGCAGCAGATCGTCTTCTGGACCATGGGCAGCC
>DJFQ01000078.1:10276-20475 GCA_002432095.1 Marinagarivorans sp. UBA5868
CCGCTTTTATCTGCCCGCCAGTGCACTGGCGGGCGCCTTGTTGATGAGCTTTGCCTCGGTGGTGAGCAAAGTGATTGTGCCCGGTGTGGTTTTGCCAGTGGGTGTGGTCACCGCCCTGATCGGCATTCCTCTATTTTTAGCGTTGATCCTGTCCCGCCGCGGAGGTATTGCATGACCAGTCCCGGTCTGATTCTCGAAGGGTTAAGCGTGGCCTACGGCAAGCGACGTGTGCTGCACGATTTGCACATGGAGCCGGTTGCGCCGGGCAGTTTGGTGGCACTGCTGGGCGCCAATGCAGTGGGCAAATCGACGCTGCTGAAATCGCTGGCCGGTCTTCAAAACGCCAGCGGCAAGGCATGGCTGAATAGTTTTGAGCTGCTCGGCATGTCCGGCGCCGAGCGTGTGCAAACCGTCGGTTATCTGCCTCAATCATTGCCGCAAAGCACCAGCTTGCTGGTGTGGGAAGCGCTGTGTAGCGGCTATCGTGCGCTGCGCCCCGACCTGACCAGCGCAGTAGTGGAGCGGGATATCCAGGCGGTACTCGAGCAATTGGATATTCTCGATCTTGCCCTGCGCCCACTCAGCACCCTGTCCGGCGGACAGCGGCAAATGGTGGGGCTTGCTCAAGTTCTGGTGCGGCGACCGCAGTTGATGCTGTTGGACGAACCAACATCGGCATTGGATATGCGCTGGCAGCTACGGGTGCTGCAACTGCTGCACGAGGTATGTCGAGCAACCGGCGCCATCGCGGTGATCGCCATTCACGATATCAATCTCGCCCTGCGGTTCTGCGATTGGATCGCGGTGCTCGGCCAGGGCCGCATGCTTGCCGCCGGCCCCTCGCGGGAAACCATTTCCAGCGAGCTTCTGCGCGAAGCATTCGCCATAGATGCACGGGTGGAGAACTGCAGCCTCGGCTGGCCCATGGTGATTACCGATGGAGCACAGACCCTGGCCAAATCCCAGGCGGATCACGCGGACTCCAATTTGCGCAAACACTCCCTCCCTGGGGAAAAAACCGCGACACCAAATCTCGCCAACCGCGAAGCGGGAAAACGCCACGAAGCCGTTACGGAAAGCTAACAAGCGTCAGCGGCACCCGCATTTTCAAACTGCGACACCGGCGTGCGCCGGTGCAGTTATGTTCTCAGTACGCTATCATCCGGCGCCCGTTGTTGAATCACGCGCTACAATTTGTGCAGACATCTAAGCGTTTCCGCAACTTGCGTCCGCAAATTGCCAAACAACCCTACCCCCTGTGAGACCATCTGTGAATTCACTATTTAATGACAGCACCGTCGCTCGCGTCCTGCTGGTTTTGGTGTTGGTTGCCGGTGTGTTTTTCTTCAGCGGCTTTGCCGTGCCAGTGCTGGCGGCATTGATCATTTGTTTTGCCAGCTGGCCGCTGTACCAGAGCCTGTTTGAAGCCTGTGGTTACCGCAAAATATTGGCGGCGAGCATAGCGGTCGGGTTGATTCTCCTCTGCCTCATCATTCCTATCTCCATCGCCATCGCTTACGCCTTTCAGGAAGTCAGCAATTGGATTCACTGGTTCCACGCCGCCAACCAGCACGGCATACCTGCGCCGCAGTGGTTGGTCGCGTTGCCCGGCGGCGGCGATTGGCTGGCGGAGAAGTGGAATCTCTATCTGAATGAGCCCCACGCGCCCTCGTATGTCATCAGCCTGGTGAGCGGTAAAAACATCGGTGGTATTTCCAAATGGGTGTGGTCGCTGAGCAGCAGCGTCGCCAGTCTTTTATTGACCCTGCTATTTATGCTGATCACCTTGTTTTTCCTCTATAAGGACGGTCAGTCGGTAGCGGGCCAGGTGGACCGCTTGGGCGAACGTATTCTGCCGATTCGCTGGCGACGGTTTTCGCGAGTGGTACCGGCAACGGTGAGTTCCACCGTCATTGGCATGGGCCTTATCGCGATCGGTGAAGGTGTGGTGCTCGGCATTGCCTACTGGATAGCCGGTGTCCCATCGCCAGTAGCATTTGGTGTTCTCACCGGTTTTATGGCGCTGATTCCGGGCGGTGCGCCTTTGAGTTTTACGCTTATTTCCTTATATCTGGTGGGCACCGGCAATACATCGGCGGGCATAGGATTATTTATTTGGGGCAGTGTGGAGCTATTTATCGTCGATAAAACACTGCGGCCAAGACTGGTGGGCGGGCCAATCAAACTACCGTTTCTACCCACTTTTTTTGGTTTGATCGGCGGTGTAAAAACCATGGGACTGGTGGGCTTGTTTATCGGGCCGGTGCTTATGGCGTTGCTGGTTGCCATGTGGCGGGAGTGGCTGCACGACACCTCCGAGGTTGTCGTCAAATCACCGGATTTGAATCCGCCGGACGTGAAATGAATTCCCTTACGTGATTGCCGTAATCAATCTGTGGATCGCTCGCGTTTTGCCTGCTCCACAATATCCAGAAAAGCGCTGATTAGCCGGGATTTAAGGCGCTCTCGCAAACAAATGACGTGGGCGTAGGTTGCCGCATCAAAATCGACAATGGGGAGGCGGCGCAGCCGTGGATCGGGGATAAATGCCACATCCGACACGACACCTAATCCAATGCCCTGAGCAACCGCTTCGCGAATCGATTCACGACTGCCGATTTCCATAACCGGCCGAACGCTTACACCGGCCATTTTTAGCGCGCGATCAAACACGGTGCGCGTAGTGGAGCCCACTTCCCGAACCACCATCGCCTGGCCTTCAAGATCGCGGAGGGTGAGTTGCGCACGCCGCGCCAAAGGGTGCTCCGCATGGGCAAAGACTAATAACTGTTGCCGACGATAGGGAATGCTCACGATGCGAGGGTCATCCACCTTTTGCACCAGAAGACCAATATCCGCCTGATAGTTGCTAATTAAATCGATAACCTCGGTGGAATCACCCACACTCATGGACACGCGAATGCGCGGATTGCGTTGATGAAATAAGGATAGCAAGTGCATCACGTTGTAAGGACCGACCGCGCCGACGCGCAAATGCCCCACCATTAGCCCTTTGGCCTCCAGCAATAATTTGCGCGACTCGCTCTCCAGCTCAAACAGCCGGTTGGTGATATCGAGTAAATGATTACCCAATTCAGTCAATTCCACCCGTCGGCCTCGCTGTACAAACAATTCCACCCCGAATTCCGATTCCAGTGCATGAATATGGTTGGAGATCGTCGGCTGACTCACATTTAAAAAACGCGCACCGGCGGACATGCCCCCATGCCGCGCTGTGGCGTGGAATGCTCTCAAAAGCGTAATCAGATTCATCGATCATCCATTCAAAAAATAAATAGAGCCCAAAGAATATTCGATGAATTTTTCATTTAGATGAAACATCCCTGCCCTATCCTGCGTTTCGTAACTCACACCTAAGCAGGACCGGGAGATAAATACATCAATGCCTTTGTCAGCAATTTCCCGCAAGTCTTGCGATTGTGTAGCGTTCGATTTGGACGGAACTTTATTGGATACCCGCCGCGACATGGTTGACGCCGTCAACCGGTTTCTAAAGCACCTGGGTCGGCCGAGAGTGTCGGCACACGCTCTTGCCAACAGTATCCATCACGGTATGCCGGCAATGCTCAGTTGCGGTTTGACACTCACAGGAGAAACACCAGCGGCTGAAGCATTTGAAGAAATGGTGAAAGATTTCTTGAGCGACTACCAGCAGCATTCAGCTGTGCACACGAAGCCTTATGACGATACTCGCGAGTTGCTTCAGCAGCTTACCGAGAGCGGATTTTTATTGGCGGTCTGCACCAATAAATCCGTGGCGATTACTGAGCAATTATTGGAGCACTTTGATTTAAGGCATTTTTTTAAAGTGGTTGTGGGCGGTGATTCGCTACCGGCACGTAAACCCGATCCATTACCTCTGCGCTGGATTGCGCGCGAACTGAACACCTTACCTTCACGGGTACTGCTGGTGGGCGACAGCATAATTGATGCGGAATGCGCGCAGGCCGCCGGAGCTCGACTGATCGTGATGGAGCATGGTTATGGCGCTGCTGACGTGACGAGTGGCGGCGTGCGCATGGCCAATTTTTCCACCTTACGCGCTCAGACGCCTGTCGGACTTCACGAACAGTAACGTCGACATGCTGCGTTTAATCGATATAGCAGGTACAACATGAACCCATTATTTCATTTCAAAATGCTGTTCGCAGCATCTCTTTGGATATTCCTGTTTTGCTCACCGCCGTTGACGGCGGAACAAGCTGACGGCAGCGCAGAGCGACCATTACGCGTTATTTTGATTCCCGCAGACGGCGGCACGGAATCCGGTACCCGCGCAGACTTTGAACCTTTATTTAACGCGGTTTCCCGCTCAACCGGGCTGCATTTCAACTTGCGCGTCGGGCAGAGTTACAGCGCGGTGATCGAGGCGATCAGCAGTAATTTGGTGGATATTGCATGGTTTGGCCCGGTGGCTTACGTGCAAGCGCGAGAGCGCGGCGCGGCACAACTGCTGGCGGTATCTGTCAGTAACCATAACTCGGTGTACTACGCCGGAATATTTGTCGCAAAAGATTCGCCGATCAAAACGCTGATGGATCTAAAAGGTCGCCGTGTCGCTTTCGGCGATATTAATTCAGCTTCGAGTTTCACCTATCAAGTCGCGATGATGTTGGAAGCGGGAATAAAACCAGCGCAAGAGCTTGGCGAAATACACTTCACCGGCAGTCATGCCAACAGCATTATGGCGCTTGCTGAAGGATTGGTTGACGCCGCGTGCCTGAGCTTTGAGTCCTATCAAAAAGCGGCGAACCAAGGTGCTATAAACCCGCAGCAATTTCGCGTACTGGCCAAGAGTGAGCCAATCCCAAATCCGCCAATTGCGATGAATACCCGTCTGAGCGAGGATTTAAAACAGCAACTCCGCAAAGCCTTCCATACGGTTCATCTCACACCGGAGATTACGCCGCAAATGATCCGCGGCTACGGTGGCAAACAAGTGGAACGTTATGATGCGGAATTTCCGGAGGACCAGTTTTCGACTGCTGCATCCAAACTGGACAAGGTGAGTGACCAATTAAAAGCGGACATGCTGCGCAAAGCGGGTGTGCGATGAGTTTGCACTCACGGTCAGAAAATCAGCACATGATTGAATTTACCCAAATCAGCCAACGCTATGCAGACGGCACGGAAGCGTTAAAGCATATTAATCTTTCCATAAGATCTGGCGAATTTTGTGTGGTGTTGGGGCCTTCAGGAGCAGGCAAATCGACTTTATTGCGGATGCTAAATGGTTTGGCCGTTCCCTGCAGTGGGCAAATCAAAATCAACGGTTTACACCTGAATCGCAAAAATTTGCGGGATATTCAGCGGCAGATTGCCATGATTCACCAATCCTTTAATCTCGTCCCGCGTATGACCGTGCTGAATAATGTACTGTCGGGAATGCTGACCAGCATGTCGACCGCAAAAGCTCTGCTTGGGTTATATCCTAACTCCAGCCGTCGCAGGGCGTGCGAATTAATTGGTCGGGTGGGCTTAACAGAAGAGCATATTTATCGTCGAGCAGATGAGTTGTCTGGCGGACAACAACAACGAGTGGGAATCGCTCGCGCCTTTATGAACTACCCCAAATTGGTGCTTGCCGATGAGCCTGTGGCAAGTCTTGATCCGAATATCAGCCATGCAATTCTCGCGTTGCTAAAGGACGCTTCCCGCGAACAAAAATCCACCGTGTTGTGCAGCCTGCATCAAATTGATCTCGCCCGCGAGTTTGCCGATCGCATTATCGGCATGCGGGATGGGCGTATTGTGTTTGATGGCAAACCGGAGGCACTCAGCGACACCGTGCTAACGGCTATCTATAGCACAACCTTTTATTCAAAAAATGCCACACGCCAAGTCGACGGCAAGTGTAATTCCCGCATGGCATTGCGCACCATGGAGACGTCATGAATCGTCACCTTACCGCTACCCCGACAAAAAATTCGCATAGACCGCCAAGTGAATGGCGGCTCACGCCCATCTATTCTGTGCGCACCCTATTGGCGATTTTGGTGCTGATTATTTTGTTGTCACTATCTGCCCAACGAACGGACATTGATCGCATGCTCGCCATGTGCGGCGATGCCATTGGTGTCATGTTCGGCTGGCAGGAAACATCGCAGGTATCAAAAGGCCTTGGCCGAATTGCCACCGATCTTTTCCCTCTGCAGCTCAGCGAGGTACGGGAAACCGCTCGCATAGAGCATTTTAACTACGACCAGCTTGCTTTGTTGGCGTTTATTGAGACACGCACGTTCGTAGAAAACACTCTGAATGTAGAGACATTGCAAATGGAAGAGGTTGAAATACCGAGAGAAGTATTGGTGGAACCAATCGGTTATTTTTTGCATGTCATAAAATTGATGTTGCAAACCATTGAAATTGCGTTATGGGGAACGTTGCTTGCCATTTTATTGGCTGTAATCCTGGCATTTTTTGGTGCACGCAACTATAGCCCATCACCGGCGCTTTACCATCTTGCACGTAGCGCCAGCAGTTTGTTGCGCGCCATCCCCGAATTGATCAGCGCTTTATTTCTTGTTCTCGCATTTGGCTTCGGCCCCATCGCCGGGGTACTCGCATTAGGACTACACACAGCAGGATTTCTCGGTAAATTTTTTGCCGAGGATATCGAAAATGCTGATAGAGGACCGCAGGATGCACTGCGCAGCACAGGTGCAAATCGGCTCAAAGTATTACGCCACGCTGTACTCCCGCAGGTACTTCCCTCCTATTTGGGATACGTACAATACATACTTGAACGTAATATCCGTACCGCAACGGTCATCGGTATCGTCGGTGCCGGAGGTATCGGTCAAGAGTTAAAGGGTCGTTTTGAAATGTTTAATTTCGGTCATGTCGCCACAATATTGCTGGTGATTTTCGCCACCGTAATCGCACTGGAATACATCACTGGACGCGCACGCAATCGGTTTATCTAATACGCAAAATAGTCGCTGCTGAATCTAAGAACCATCCTCTCTGCCTACAAAATATTGAAACACCCGAAAACACCAAACAATCCATAAGCGCCAACTTCAAACCTTTTTATAGCGCCACCTTTTGCCACACTGTCACGCTCAGCATCTCAACACAATCAATCCGCATAATTGATTTTTTTATTTTTATATTTATCTAAATATACGTAAAAAATATATCTAAAATAAAAATCCAAACTTAAAAAAATCAAATTTGTCGCACAGATGTCACACGCCATTACTAGGCTAGTCAAAGACGATTTGAAAACCGAACACAACCATTAGCCATCATTGAAAATACCTTGGGGGTATATATGAAGATCTGTAGGCGGACAAACCTGGATCGTGGATCCAGCAGAAAATATCAATACGGAAAACACCAAGCCATTTTAACGGGCAGTATTTTCCTCACAACAACCTTGCTTTCAAGCTTTACTGCCGCCCAATCGCCACAAATCACATCCGGTGAAAAAACCAAAGCCACGGAAGTTCTCGTGGAAGGCCGACCCATTGACGAAAACATTTCCGAATTCGCCATTGACGTAGCTAAATTCGGCACACAAGTGCAAGCCATCAGCAGCGACGAAATTAAAACGGGTGGATTTACCAACTTCGGCGAATTGGCTGCCGGCTTAATACGCGGCGCCAATATCGGTTACTCGCCCGACGAAGGTGAATTTACCATTCGTATTGACGGCGGCACCGACCGCGACACTTTGTTGTTAATCGACGGCGTCCCCACATTTGACCGCGGCAACGTTTTGGAGACCATCTGGGGAGCCACTTCCATCGATCCTCGCATGATCGAGAGCGTCGAAGTATTCCGCGGCGGTCAAAGTATTTATTACGGTGGCAACGGCGGCCTCGGCGTAGTGAATGTTCGCTATAAACAGCCCGAGGCTGGAGCGGACACCACCGGTGAAGTGGGCTTTTATAACGGTTCATTTAAAACCCGCGAAATNNTAGTAAATGTCCGCTACAAACAACCAGAGGCTGGTTCGGACACGACCGGCGAAGTGGGTTTTTACAACGGCTCATTCAAAACCCGCGAGATGTACGGTAACGTCTCCTTCCCTCTCACCGACGACAGAAAACATTATTTAATGGTTTTTGGTCGCTCTTATGATACCGATGCTCACCAGATTTTCAGTGACAGTGCATTTGTCGACAATGTGGCGGCACTCGGTGGAAACCAGGAATTTCCGTATAGCTATGATTTGAGCGGTGCAAAATACCTTTGGGCAATTAACGATGACACTGAATTCCGTCTCAGCTACCAGTTTGCCACCGTCGACTTTCACGATTCATTTCCTAACTCGACGGTTTACACACCAAACTTTACCGAATTCCCGATCATCGACGCTAATTTCAAAACCCGTCTCAACGACCGCTTAAGCATGGAGGTAGAGGCTTATCACATTGCTCCAAAACTAAAAAACTCGGAAGTCGTTGCGCGCGTTTGTCAAATACCTCGTGTGGGGGATCTGCCCGTTGAGCTGCAGACCATCGGCGAAACGATGAGGCCCGAATTTACCGATGCAGCAGCTTACGAGGCTTTTGCAGAAGAAAATGATCTACCTGCAGGATGTGTAACCAACCCAGGCGGGCTTGTAGGTGCTGCTGCAATTTCCTCGGAGCAAGGCTTCTACGTTGATGAGAACGGCGAGCCTTACGGCACCATTAACAACCCGTTCCCCATTGGCGCTCCCATGGGTTATGTCATAGAAAGCGTGGCGGATTATGGCACAGGAGTGCCCACAAAAGGCTTTGGTAGAGGCACCCAGTTCAAAGCTGGTTATGTGGATTACGGACTCAATACCCGCTTTAAAATGGATTGGAGCGAAAATTTCCAAACGGTTACAGGCATACAAAATACAACTTATAAAGACGATTCGTCTCCGGAATACGGCATGACCGACGATTCCGTATCAACCACCGGTGTTTATGCCGATTTACGCGTGACCGCAGATTTCCTGGCGGGCACCAATTTTTCAGTTGCGGCACGGCAGGACTTTAACGACAAATTCGACGATCAATCCATCTGGAAATTCGGCTTTCGTCAGGATTTCTTAGGTGGCTTTTACCTTCGCTCAAACGGTGGCACATCCTATAGCAATCCAACCTTAAGCGAAATCGGCGAACGCTCTAATCTGGTCTCCAATCCGGACCTCAAACCACAGCAAGTTGAGACCTACAGTTTGGGTGTGGGGGTTAACGGCGGCGTTCTCGGCGGCACCTACAATATCGAGATCGGCTTTTTTGATACGGTTATCGATAATATGTTTGGCAGCGCACAACTGGAAGATGTGTGCCCGAATTTTCTACTACCGGGTGAAAGCCTCAACCCCAACATTATTACTCCTACAGAGTTTTGTAATTACGCTGAATCCCGTGACTTACGCGGCACATCGACTGCCTACTTTAATACTCGCAATAAACAAGACATTCAGGGCGTAACTTTGGATATGTCGTTAGACCTGAACCGATGGCAGGTGGATTTCACCTTTACCGATATGGAATCTTTGGAACGTAACCCAAATTACAATAAGAGAGCGATACTCGAAGGCAGCGGAGAGACGCTCGACTTTAATGCGCCGGGTCATAGCGAATTTAGGCAATCCTCCGAGCGGCCAGAGTGGTCGGCCTCGACACTTATCAGCTTTACACCAACGGATCGCTGGGTATTTTCGTTGAACCCCAAGTGGCAGGGACCCGAATGGGCATACGAAGGCAGCGTTTCTGGCCTGCTTGTGGATACAAATGGCGCAAGAACAAATCCAGATCTCAACTTCGGCGAATATTTTGTGCTGAATGGTTCCATCCAGTATTTACTTGGAGATAAGTTGCAGCATCGGTTTCTACTGCGCGGCGTGAACTTGCTCGACGAAGATTATTATGAGCGGGCCTCCAGCGCCGACAAACGTTATTCACGCGCCGGCGCGCGCAAGGAAATTGGCAACTACGACCCTGAATACTATTACCAATACGGTTGGAACGGCAAACCTCGCTCCTTCTGGCTGCAGTATGAATATTCATTTTAATAACCAACCATTAGCGCCGGTTTAACGAATCCGGCGCGTTGTCAGGGTTAGCTTCACTCAGACTTTTTTGGATCGGCCGATTCACACAGGTCACTCAGATTAACGCCTATCTCTAGCCCCACTTTCCCCGACCCGTCACACCCTGGTGACAAAGTCGGGGTTTTTTTAATATTCC
>DJFQ01000078.1:20506-22938 GCA_002432095.1 Marinagarivorans sp. UBA5868
CAGGCTCAACCTTCGCACGATCACGGTGACGGCAATATACACAGCCACGCGGCGCAACATGGCGATGGTTACCATATGGAATTGCGCAATAGCTATATCGCTGAGCAACCGCGCTGGCGGAAAGGTAATACGCACACTCACACCTGGTGGAGCGACGGCGATAGCCCACCGGAAATTGTTTCCGCCTGGTATCGCGAGCACGACTACGATTTTTTGGTGTTGAGCGATCACAACATTATGCAAAAGGGGAATCTGCAACGCGGAACTATAGTGCAGTGGCCCACATTCTGGTACACCTTGGAAAGAGAGGAGCACCATTTAGCGCTAAAGTCTTACCGTAAACATTTTGGTGAAGAGTGGGTGGAAACTCGCGAAAAAGATGGTAAGACTGAAGTGCGCTTGCGGACACTGGATGAGTTTCGCCATCTTTTTGAGGCTTCCAATGAATTTATTTTTTTAATGGGTGAAGAAATTACCGCAAGGTACGAAGCTCATCCAGTCCATATCAACGGAGTCAACTTGCAGGATGTCATAGCCCCGCGCGAAGGCAACAGCGTCGCGGAAGTCATGCAGAACAATCTCAACGCCGTATTCGATCAGGAAGTGTCAACCGGGCGCGAAATCATCGCCCATATTAATCACCCCAATTTTCGTTATGCCATTACAGTGGAAGATATGTTGGCACTGCGTTTCGGCGAGGGACAAGGCTTTTTCGAGCTATATAACGGTCACCACGGGGTCGAGAATTATGGGGACCAATGGCGCGCGGGGCTGGAGCGCATGTGGGATATCGTATTGGCCACACGGATCAGCCAAGGTAAAGCGCCTTTGTACGGAATCGCCAATGATGATGCCCACAGCTTTGCTGCCTGGAAAATCGAACAACATTCCAATCCCGGTCGCGGCTGGGTGATGGTGCGCTCCACACGTTTGACACCCGACTATATTGTCGGCGCCATGAAACGCGGAGACTTTTACAACAGTACCGGTGTCACCCTGAGCGAGCTGACCCGCGAAGGCAAAACACTTGCATTAACCATTGAAGCCGAAGAAGGTGTGGACTATACCGTGGAATTTATTGGCACTCGCAAAGGCGTCGATCTGAAAGGTAAATCCATGCGAAATATACCAAAGGATATTCAAGGCCGAGTTTCCTTAGAATACAGCGATAAGATTGGTGTAGCGCTGGCGACCGTAAAGGGTACTAAAGCGAAATACGAATTAAAAAATAATGACCTTTACGTCCGCGCCCGTATCACCTCCACGAAACCGCATCCACACGGTTACAAAGCCAAGGATATGGAAATGGCCTGGACTCAGCCGCTGGTGGCGCAGCACAAATAATCCGCCGCTTTAGGGCTCTTATTAAAAAAATCACAAAATAAAATGAGCGCATCTGCGCTCATTTTATTTCCGCACTACACGTCTTTTGTATTGATTTCCCGATCTGTGGTAACAACTGAATCTTGTTTGGTAACGTCTCCAATTACCCGATATTCACTTTTCCAATTGTTTGGGCTGGCAGTACCGCGCAAATAGCCGCGTTTTTCCCCTTCGCTATAAAGCACATGTGGGTTGAATTCACGGGCCGTGGCAATGCGATGTGCCCAAGGGCAACCAGACGAAATCGATGTTGTTGCGAATTCGTGGCCTACTTTCTGAGATTTGGCGTCAGCAGGGTTGCGATGCAGGGTCGCCGCATTTGCGCAATGCCAGTCGCCGCTCAGCACCACTGGATTGGCGACGCTGGCCAGCTTATCCAATAAGCGCTGCCGCTGGATCGGATAACCATCCCACTGGTCCATATTAAGATCCGGCTTTTCTTTGTCCCCACTGTAATTAAATGGCGCAAACCAAGTTTGCTGTGCGATGACATTAATCGATGCATTGGAGCGCTCCAACTGCTGCAGCAACCATTTTTCTTGCTCGACGCCGGTCATCGTGCGCTTGGGATCCGAAAGTTTGGAACACTGTTTTTCTCCGGGAAATCCCTCACCGCACACCTGATCGGAACGGTATTGACGAGTGTCCAGTAGATGCACCTGCGCAGGACCAAAACGATAGACGCCGTGCATTTTCAGATTGGAATTTAATCCGTCCAATATTGGAGGTTGTTCCAGCGGCATGTGCTCATAAAACGCTTTTAAAGCCGCCATGCGCCGCACTTTAAATTCCATTTCGGTTTGCGCCCAGGGATCCTGTGGGATATACCCGGCCCAATTGTTATCAATTTCGTGATCATCCATGGCGATGATCCAGGGGCTGGCGGCGTGGGCAGCCTGCAGATGAGGATCAAGGCGGTAAAGTGCGTGACGGTTGCGGTAGTCCCAAAGGGTGATAATTTCCGCGCTGTTGTGTTGTCGCACTATGTGCGACGTGATCCTTTTTCCATCGAACTCACGGGTGCGTTCGCCCAGCGGATTAATGCCGCC
>DJFQ01000078.1:22946-34142 GCA_002432095.1 Marinagarivorans sp. UBA5868
CAGGATGCCAACGCAAATGTCGCGGATTTGGCATTTGGATCACTCGTGCGAGTACGCCCCACTGCACTTTCATCTTCTCCGAAATAAAACTGATACCAATATTCATGGCCCGGTTTTAAACCTTCGAGCTTAAGATGCACGGAATGGCCTTTTTCATCGGACGTGATAACGGTGCCGTCACGCACGGTTTTTTGCATTGCGGGATCACTGCACACGCGATAGCGCACTTCGATTTTTCCAACCGGCATTCCACCGCCACTTAAAGGCTCTGGTGCCAGGCGCGTCCACAGTACTACGCTGGTATCTCGTGGACTTCCCGAGGTCACACCGAGGGTAAACGGGTTTTGTGTAATGGACGCGCGACCTAGGCCAGGCGTCAGTGTTATGACAGCGCTGGAAGTCAACAAAAAACGACGACGGGAAAGCATGATTTTGCCTCTTAAAAAGAAAACGAGGCAAAGACAATGGCAGACAGGTATTGCATTGGAGTGACCGTTTTATGGCATGGCGCCAGTATTTACGCTAAAACGGCTGGTAATTACGTGTCCTGCACCCTACCCCGCATGGATTTAATTTTACTTCGCACCGTTTTTTCGTTGAGGCGTTTTTCCTTGCTGCTTTTTGTGGGTTTGGTGGCGTAGCGGGTTTTTTGAATTTTACCGGCATCCTTTATTAACTCCTGCAAACGTGCCAGCGCGTCCTCCCGGTTTTTTTCCTGAGTGCGGTGCTGTTGGGCCTTGATAATCAACACACCCTCCTTGGTGATGCGGCTATCTTTGAGTTGCAATAAGCGGTTTTTATAAAAATCCGGCAGGCTGGAATTGGGAATATCGAACCGCAGATGGATCGCCGAGGACACTTTGTTGACGTTTTGCCCGCCAGCGCCCTGGGCGCGCACGGCAGTCAATTCGATCTCATCATCTGGAATCGCAACTTTGGTGGAAATCTGCAACATGTCTACCTCTGATCATCCGTTGGCTTACCGGATTTTGACCGGTATCGGACGCCTATGATCCACCAAAAAAAAGCCCCCGGAAACCAGGATTTCCGAGGGCCTACATCAGGCAGCAATCAGGGGGCGGGCGTCACTGCCTGACGGACGACGCGCTCAGGATTTTCTCTGAGCGCGCGACACGGCAATACCACGGCCGGCACCGGCCATGATCAATAACAACAAGCCCAGCAAATCAAAGCTGCCGCCGGTCCCGCCCGACGATGAACCGCCACCGGAGGAAGAGCTGCTGGAGGAAGACGAAGACGAGCTACTGGAGCTCGATGAGCTGGAAGAACTGCTAGAAGACGAACTACTCGAACTGGATGACGATGAGCTGCTGGAACTCGACGAACTGCTGGAAGAACTGCTTGAGCTCGACGAGCCTGTATGGCCGCCGAAGACTGTCGCCGGTTTTGATGTGGCTTTGATGCCGTTGGTGCTGTTAATCAGCATATTTCCCCAGCTGGAAAGACTGGACGGATTGAAATTGTTGACGATATCCAGCGCAGTACAGCAACTGCCGTTTCCTGACCACGACCAACCGAGATAGCCGATATCCAGCTCCTCGGCGACCCGCAGAATAGATTCCGCATCAACGAATTTACCTTGATGATCCGCGCCGAATTCGCCAACGATAATGGGTAAATTATGTTGGTTCATAAAATCGCTAACATAGCCGCGGATGGTGTTGTAGCTCTGATAAACCTCGTACATATGCACGCTGAACATGGTGTTGCCCAATGAATCCGCATCCGCGACCTGGGATGCGTTGTTCAGCATATATTTTTCCCAATCCTGTCCCCAGCTCGGCGCATCTACCACCAAAGTGTGGGTCAGCCCGGCGTTGCGAATTGACTGAATTGCCGTGCGATGGGCGTTTACCCAATCACTTGCAGGACGGCCATTGCCGAACGGCTCGTTGGCAATATTGATCAGAACATAATCTTCCTGACCTTTAAGAGTGTTAGCGATATCAACCCAATATTGAGCGGCTTGCGCCACGGTAGTCGCTTCGGCTTTTTCGCCGTAGCCCGTGGTGTCATGCACCTCCAACATGCAGATGATGCGATTGTTCTTACACAAGGAGATGATATTGGCGACTTCATTTGCCGGTGTGCGCGTCCAGCCTTCCCGGTGAGTGCCGTTGGACAACACCACCCGCACCACATTGGCACCGGTATTGGCGATATTGGGTATGGCGGTATTGGTTTGACTGGCATACCAGGTATGCGCGTGATTGATCCCGCGCATCACGAACGGCTGGCCGTTGCCATCCAATAACTGGGTTCCCGATACCGAAAATCCGGCCCAGGCGGATGAGGTGATTAAACCCATTCCAAGAACGCATCCGCCAAGGAATGATTTAATGGTGTTCTGTTTCATTATTGTTCCCCTAAAAGTGACTTTTTTGGCTGAAGAACTCCGTTTCAATCGCGATCACTCACTGCCGTCATCGCAACATGCCCGCCAGCAGAGGTGATCATTTTGTACATAAAATGCGCGATGTAACGGGTTACATTATAAGAAGATCAATAGAGGAGGAGAACCCGCGTTTCGTGGACTTGATCATGCTATGAAGATAAATAGAGCGATTGAGTCGTAAGATCACCGTGTCTATAAAGCGCGGATGCAGACGAGATGGAAAGCAACGGCCGAATCGCTACCCACGGCCTATAATGCTCGGCGGCCACCAAAGCAATTCATCCTAAAATTAGCCGAGACTTTGGCTGCACCTGGAGACCACCCATGAAACACTGTTTTGCAAAATCCGTCCTCGCTTGCACGCTGCTATTCGGGTTCGCAGGCTGTGATCGCGAGCCCCCAGCGACTATTGCGCCGGCCGCCCCTGAGGCGTCACAGCAACGACCATCCACTGGCGGTGCAGCCGTCAGCAAACCAGCAATCACGAAATTTAAGGCCTACACCCAGCGCTTTAGTGGCGAGACGCTTCTCACTCAAAGCCACGCCACGGGTCATGTGGGCGATTTCTTTTTCACTCACTGGAAAGATGGCGGAGAAGCCTCGTTTAAGTTGGACGAACAAGGCAACTTCACGATTCACTGGATTGGAGGTAACTACAACTACGTGGGTGGTCCCGGTTGGGAAGCCGGCGATAAAAATCGCGTCATTGGCTACAACCTTAGTGAAGACTCAGGGGCGAGCTATGTGACCCTTTATGGCTGGGGCTACAACAAGGATATGGATCATCAGGATCCCGCACATCTGGTCGAGTACTACATTATTCAACGCTGGGTGCGTACCCCTGCACAAGGTGGTGAAGAGGGCAAAACTTTTATCAGCAACGGCGTTGAGTACACCACCTACCGCACCGTTCGAAAAGAAAAGCCTTCCATTAACAACACCGCGACTTTTTACCAATACTGGAGCAAACCGAAAGAGCAAATGCCCCTCGGTGTCGACCACAAAATTATATTTGCGGACCACGTAAAAGCCTGGGAAGAAAACGGTTGGAAGCTGCCGGACATGGATAACTTCGACGCAAGCGACGACCCAACTTACCAAGTGCTGGCCATTGAAGTGTTTTTGGTTGAAAAAAGCGGAACCGCGTCAGGTCGCGTGTGGGATGCGAGTAAATAATTCCCCTCCCTCGGAAGTTTTTTGGTGGAAAAGAGCGGAACGACTTCCAGCGCGTTCTGAGGACGCGAGCAAATCCCCCTCCTCCGGAGGGGTGCCCAACGGGCGGGGTGGTGACGGGTTAATTACCTATCAGGTCAATCGCACAGTGACGACTCGCCAGGCTGCGCCCGCAACTCTCAAGACGGGAGCATCCCTTTCATCAAGCCTCACCCACCAACGAACAACCACCCCGCCCTAGCGGGCACCCTTCCGAGGGAGGGGAATTTTTGGAAAAGCGAACATCCCTGTTCACGCGAAATCAGTCGTTTCCGTAACTCATCAAACGCTGATAGCGCTTGTCCAGGAGCTCGTCCACAGGCATGGACGTGTAACGGTCCACCTGCTCGGACAGGCGCTCCCTTAAGGTTTCCGACATGGCTTCGATATCGCGGTGCGCACCGCCCAATGGCTCGGGGATGGTCTCGTCGACGATGCCGAGATCTTCCAGCACCCTGGAGGTAACACCCATGGCCTCAGCGGCGAGCGGCGCTTTATCCACAGTTTTCCAAATGATGTTGGCGCAGCCTTCTGGAGAGATAACAAAATAAGTGGCGTATTGCAGCATGTTCAGATGGTCGCCCACGCCAATCGCCAGGGCGCCACCAGAGGAGCCCTCACCGATTACCGTGCAAATGATCGGTGTTCGCAGTCGCGACATCACGGCAAGATTTTGCGCGATAGCCTCACTGATACCGCGCTCTTCACTGTCGATTCCGGGATACGCGCCGGGCGTGTCGATAAGGGTGAGAACGGGCAATTTGAAGCGCTCGGCCATATGCATCAAACGTAAAGCTTTGCGATAGCCTTCCGGTTTGGGCATGCCAAAATTGCGCGACACCTTCTCCTGTACGCTACGGCCCTTCTCTTCGCCGATCACCATAACCGGTTTGCCGTCGAGCCGACCGATGCCGCCAATAATGGCTTTATCGTCGCCAAAGTGACGGTCACCATGCAGTTCTTCCCAATCGGTAAAAATACGTGCGATGTAGTCGGAGGCATAAGGACGCTGGGGATGACGGGCAACCTGGACGACCTGCCAGGAGGTGAGATTGGAATAAATGCTTTCTGTGAGCTTGGCGGATTTGTCCCTAAGGCGTTCAATCTCTTCCGTGATATTCAGGCGGTTGTCGCTGCCCACCAACTGAAGCTCGGAGATTTTTCCTTCCAACTCGGCAATGGGCTGCTCGAAAGACAAGTAGTTCAGATTCATATTCAATTCTGGTTATGGCTGAGGGTGGTGCCGGTTAGGCAACCACCGAGTAAAAAATAGCGCGCAAGTTTAGCATTAACTACACAAAACCTTCACGAGATTGTGCCTGTCCACGAGATCGTACCTTGCCCACGAGATCGTACCCGCTTAAGCCGTTGCTGCTGAGTTGCCCTGCCGGTAAACAACTCTGACCTTCTCGTGTCCGTATAGTCCGCGTAGGTGAGTCAACAGATCGTCTGTCGGTTTCACCCGCCAGGCGGACCCCAGCCAAAACTGCGCGGCACAATCCCCGCGCTCATACTGCAATGCCACTGCGCAATTGCCCTGGTTGTGCGGTATCAAAGCTTCTTTAAGTTGTTGCACGCTGTTAGCGGCAAGTTCGGTGTGGGACCACACAATATTGATCGCCTGAGCGCGGGTTAACCGCGCATCAACCAAATCCGAGACCGCATCCGCACGCATTTTCAGGCCGCCACTGTATTCGTCATGGCTGATCACACCTTCGATCACGAGCATGGCATCTTTATTCAGTTTGTCGCGATAAGTCGCGTAGGTTTCGGCAAACACCGCCACCTCGACACGTCCGCTCCGGTCATCCAATGTCACAAACGCCATGCTATCGCCGCGTTTAGTCCTCATGACCCGAAAGGCAACCACCAGACCGGCCACGGTTTGCTTGTTTTTCTCCGGTTTGAGGTCTGCAATGCGACAAGACACTAAATGCTTGAGCTCATCCTGAAACTCTTCAATAGGATGCCCCGTCAGGTAAAGACCAAGGGTTTCCCTCTCTCCATTTAGCCGCTCCTTGATGCTCCAGCGTTTGACGCGGCGGAACTCTTCGTAAACGTCTTTAGCTCCGGCACTCTCTTCTACTATCGCGCCAAAAAGATCGACCATTCCCGCGCTCGCGTTGGCGGCGCTCTGCTCTGCCGTCTTAACCGCCTCGCCCAATGCCGCCCACATCACCGCACGGTCGTAATCAGGGTCTACTTTTAGTCCACTGCCCTGGACTACGCTCGGGCCAAGCCTATCGAGCGCGCCGCTACGCACCAGAGCCTCCAGTGCTCGCTTATTGACTTTGCGAGAGTCCACTCGCGAGCAAAAATCGAACAGATCAACAAAGGGGCCGTCTTTGCGCGCGTTGATGATGTTTTCAATCGGCCCTTCACCCAAGCCCTTTATCGCGCCCAAACCGTAGATGATGTTGTTCTGATCGTCCACCGCAAACTGGAACTGACCGTGGTTTACATCCGGTGGCAACAGGGTCAAGCCCATGTTGCGCACCTCTTCGATGAACGTCACTACCTTGTCCGTCTTGTCCATGTCCGACGACATAGTGGCGGCCATAAATTGCGCCGGGTAATGCGCCTTTAACCAAGCGGTTTGATAAGAAACCAACGCATACGCCGCGGAGTGAGATTTGTTAAAACCGTAGCCTGCGAATTTTTCCACCAAGTCGAAAATGCGGATGGCGAGTTCCGGGTCGACACCCTGTTTCTTGGCGCCTTCTTCAAAAATCGCTCTTTGCTTGGCCATCTCCTCCGGCTTTTTCTTACCCATGGCCCGGCGCAGCATATCCGCGCCGCCGAGGGTGTAACCCGCCAGCACCTGGGCAATCTGCATCACCTGTTCCTGATACACGATGACGCCGTAAGTCGGCTCCAGCACCGGTTTTAAGGTAGCGTGCTGGAATTTCGCATCTGGATAGGCCACCTGAGCGCGTCCGTGCTTACGGTTGATAAAGTCGTCCACCATGCCGGATTCGAGAGGCCCCGGCCGGAACAACGCAACCAACGCGATGAGATCTTCAATGTTATCCGGCTGTAATCGCTTGATCAGATCCTTCATGCCGCGGGATTCGAGCTGGAATACCGCCGTGGTTTCCGCACGCTTTAGCAGCTTGAATGTCGCCACATCGTCCAGCGGAATTGCGGTGATATCCAAGGGCGGAGCGCCGGTTTTGGCAAGCTTTTCATCGATCATCAAGCGCGCCCAGTCGATAATCGTCAGGGTGCGCAGGCCGAGAAAGTCGAACTTGACCAGCCCGGCTTCTTCCACGTCATTCTTGTCGAACTGAGTCACCAGCCCGCTGCCGGTTTCGTCGCAATACAAAGGAGCAAAATCGGTAAGTTTGGTGGGCGCTATTACGACGCCACCCGCGTGTTTGCCAACATTGCGGGTAATGCCTTCCAGTTGCAGCGCCATGTCCCAGATCTCCTGGGCATCACCATCGTTCTGCAGGAATTCACGCAGTGGCGCCTCCTGTTCCAACGCAACCTCCAGGGTCATGCCCGGCGTTGGCGGAATCATTTTGGAGAGCTTATCGGCGAGTCCATAAGACTTGCCTTGCACCCGCGCCACGTCCCGCACCACCGCCTTAGCGGCCATAGTACCGAAGGTAATGATCTGGCTGACCGCATCACGACCGTACGTATCGGCAACGTAGGAAATGACCCGGTCGCGGTTATCCATACAGAAGTCGATATCAAAGTCCGGCATCGACACCCGCTCAGGGTTGAGAAAGCGTTCGAACAGCAGATCGTACTGCAGCGGATCCAAATCGGTAATTTTGAGAGCATAAGCGACCAGCGAGCCGGCGCCGGACCCACGGCCGGGGCCCACGGGAATATCGTGATCTTTGGCCCACTGAATAAAATCCATCACGATAAGAAAATAACCGGCAAAACCCATTTGGATAATAATATCCAGCTCAAACTGCAGCCGGTCGTCATAGACTTTGCGGCGCTGCGCGTAATCCGCCGCTTCCGCGGACAAAATGCGCGCGAGCCGTTTCTCCAATCCCTCGTGACAGACTTTTTTGAAAAATTCGTTTTCCGTCATGCCGTCAGGGATGGGATATTCAGGAAGAAAATATTTACCGAGTTGAATATCCAAATTGCAGCGTTTAGCAATCTCCACTGTGTTGGCGAGTGCCTCTGGAATATCGCTGAACAGCTCTGCCATTTCCTCGGCAGAACGGAGATATTGCTGTTCGCTGTAGCGCCGCTCACGTCGGGGATCATCGAGTGTGCGTCCCTCGCCGATGCAAACCCGCGCCTCATGAACTTCAAATTGTTCCGCGTCGAGAAACCGAACGTCGTTGGTGGCAACCACAGGCAATTCCAAGCGGTCGGCAAGCTGCACGGCACGCTCAATATAAATACCTTCGTTGTCACGCCCCGTGCGTTGCAATTCAATGTAAAAGCGCTCGGGAAAATCCGCCATCCAACGCCGTGCCAGTGTTTCTGCCTGGTCGATGCGGTCGGCCACCAGGGCTTTACCGATATCGCCCGCGCGGGCGCCGGATATGGCAATAACACCTTCGCTGTGTCGCGAGACCCACTCCCTTCGTACATAGGCTTGGCCGAGATATTGGCCTTTTTGATATGCCAGAGAAATTAACTCGACAATATTTTTGTAGCCGGCAATATTTTGGGCAAATAAAGTAATCAGATGAGTTGGCGCATCCTCTTCCTCCGCCCTCACGTAAAAGTCGCACCCGCATATCGGCTTGACGCCTGCGCCCTGCGCGGCTTTATAAAACTTGATCAAACCAAAATAATTGGTCAGGTCGGTGATGCCGCAGGCCGGCATTTGCAATTGCTGCAGGCGCTTTACCAACCCCTTGATGCGAATGATGCTATCCATCAGGGAAAATTCCGAGCGCACTCGCAGATGTACAAAATTTGAACTCATATTCGCTACCACAATTGGCCCACCGGCGACTAAATTAAGTGAAGCAAAAGCGTGACATTACCAGCACAATCGCCAGGCATATTTTGTTATGATCGCGCCCGCAAACAGGGCGGCGCTGGCCATTCTAGGGCGTACCCCATCGAAATACACTCTGTTTATGCCAGCCTCTCGCGCAAAAACACCTAAAGATCCAGCTTATCTGTGATCAAACGCTTGTTATTCGCATTGGTGTAATAATTGCCTACGATCATTGCGCACGGCTGGTGAAAACATGCGCATTGGCCATTGCCTCCAAGGACCGACGATTTTGTGCGGTGATTCCGTACCAGGACCTAATAATCGAACGATCCGAGTAATCACGATGCAGTACACCAAACCTATGATCGATCAGGTATTCCAGATCCGCAAAACGGTGCCTGATCATTTGCGCGCGCAAATTAAATTGGCCAACCCCCAGCTGCTGGACATTCTGGCGGACCTCTATCGCGACCTGCACGACAAATTGTTGCGCGAGCACATCAAAAAATTGATGTCGATGGCAGGCCCGTCCTGGTTATCTCAACTGGAAAATCCAACGCTGATTTCACGACCACATCACAACCAGCAGGTTTATCGGGGACAAGTCCGTCAACAGGAAGACACTCCGAAAGCAGAAACCAACATCCCCAGCAAACCGACCGTGGTACCAAAGGAAAAAATCGTTATTTACCGCGGCCAGGTTGTCCATTCCTAGCCGCACACTACCTAACTTCAAATAACAGACAGACCGCCGAGTATTAACGGCGGCACAACAATCACATTAAAGAAACCGGGCATACGACCATGAGCACTATCGGACTGATTCACAAAAAGCGAGCACTTTTTACCGGACTGCAACCACTGCTGCGGGACTCGGAATTAAATGAAGCCATCTATTTGTGGGAGCAGAAATACGCCGGCGCACCCACTTATTCACTGCGATATTATGTCGCTGACTTACAACGCCGCCTTCAACTATCGATCGCCGCTAAAACGCTTTTATTAAATATCATGCGCGCCTTCACCCTGCCGGAAAAAGAGCTCCTGCCAGACCCGTCGGCAAGGGTAAACGCCTATATTACTTATCGGCGTAATTGAGCCTTGCATCAAGCAGATAATCACAAGCCGCACACCCGGCATGCAGCCGGCATTTAACCATCACGCACCTGGCATTTAGATTGCGTGTTATCTATCACTGTCTTCAGTTATACACATTCGCCCTCTAGAATCCACGCGCGAAAACGCCTTTATCAGCAGTAACAGGAATTGCATATGACGGATATACAGCATTTTATTGGCCGCATCAGAGATCATTACCTCGTCGGCTTTTGTAAAGAAATCGCCACCTACAACCGAACATTTCATCAGGCCAGCAGTGAAACCCTGGTGGAACTGGATGGTTTGGAATACACGCCGCCGATTTTCGGCTTGCACCGCGTGGATATTTCCAGCAACTCCAGTTCGTACATCGATTTCACCGAATTCAAACCGCAAGACAACATTTATTTTCGCCCGACCAAGCTTTCGCTTAATAACCAGATGAAAATATCTCTGGAGCCCTTTGTATGGAACGAGGTGGATTTTGAATGTTCAGCCTTCGACGTAAGCGCGCCTCTGCTGCAGAAATGGGCATTTCACTGGCTACATGACCACAAACGGCGCAACGATTATGGTTTGACCGGGTGTGTCCACGGCCTCACATTTCCCCAACAGGAAAGCGGTCACTGTCATTTCAAGGTCGATTTTGGTTCCGCAGAAGTGCAGAGTTTTGTCGAACTGCTCCAGGTGCTTCGACACCTGGGAGTCCGTAGAACGCGGGTGTATTCGCGGTCACTTTATCAATAGAATTTTGTCGCTGGAAATACGTGAGCGGGTAGCTGCCCGCTCATTCCTCTTCGAATAAAGGAGTCGCCCACAAGTCGTACTCGTCGGCTGCATCAATCACAACCGGCAGCATGTCTCCAGGTTTTAAACCATAATCCCCTTCGATCATCACCACGCCGTCGATTTCAGGCGCATCCGCATAACTGCGCGCAATCGCTACGCCGTCTTCCACATGGTCCACCAGTACGTCCATTTCCCAGCCGATTTTGTTTTGCAATTTAGCGGCGGAGATAGCCTGCTGTTTTTCCATAAAGCGTTCCCAACGTTCTTTCTTCACTTCGTCTGGAACGTGACCCGACAATTCATTAGCCGCAGCGCCCTTAACCGGTGAATATTCAAAACAGCCCACACGGTCCAATTGCGCCTCGTCGAGCCAATCAAGCAACATCTGAAAATCTTCTTCCGTTTCACCCGGAAATCCGACGATAAAGGTGGAGCGCAGGGAAATTTCCGGGCAGGTTTCCCGCCATTTGTGGATGCGGTCCAGAGTTTTTTCCTGATGCGCGGGGCGGCGCATATTTTTGAGAACGGCGGGACTTGCGTGTTGGAACGGAATATCCAGGTACGGCAGAATTTTGCCATCCGCCATCAGCGGAATAATGTCGTCTACGTGTGGATAGGGATACACATAATGCAGACGCACCCATGCACCCAGTTCGCTTAAGGCTTCGCACATATCCAACATTTTGGTTTTTACTGGGCGACCCTGCCAAAATCCTGTGCGGTATTTCAAGTCGACGCCATAGGCGCTGGTGTC
>DJFQ01000078.1:34239-34362 GCA_002432095.1 Marinagarivorans sp. UBA5868
TTGATGCCTTGCGGCGGCACCAGATCAATAAACGGATCGTGGTCTTTTTTCGGCGGCACCACTTGATGCACGGCTCTGACCACTTGTTCGTACTGTTGCGGACCAGTAACGGCAAGAACGCTC
>DJFQ01000039.1:0-5515 GCA_002432095.1 Marinagarivorans sp. UBA5868
CCTTCAAAAATCATATCTTCCATATTTGCGATAGAAGCAATCGTTGTTCCTTCATTAAAGGTGTTGCTCTGAATCACAAAACCGCCCTCCTTAACAGGCACATCCAGCAGCACGCCCGATACGGTGGCCTGCACTTCGTTGGATACTTTGCCGGATTTTTTGCTGGCGCCATCGCGAATCAACGCCACGTTATTCTCGGAAGCTTTGACGGCTTCTTCTGCCAAATGATATTGCAGTTCGAACCGATTGAAATCCAACTCAGAAATCAGTTTCTCTTGAAACAGCACGCGCTGCCGTTCGTAATCACGTTTGGCATTGTTGAGATTGATACGGGCTTTTTCCAGCTCGGATTCCGCATTGCTGAGAAAGGCCAGATCCGGTAGCAATTCGATTTTGGCAATAAGATCGCCCTTCGCAATCTTCTGTCCCGCCTCGACATAGACATCAGAGATGACACCTGGAACACGAGATTTAACCGCAATTTCCTTGCGCGGTACGATTTTCCCTGTAGCGACCGTTTTACGCACAATATCCGTGTAAAACGGCTTAGTGATCTCGTAAACGACCGGGGCTTCCTGAGACTTTCGATACAGAAAAATCGTGGTGCCGACGAATATCACTAAAATCAGAATCCCTACTAGTCCCAAAAAAAACTTTTTCATGCTTCCTCATCTATCNNCCTACGATCCACTATTCATCCTGCAAGGCCACTATAGGATTCACCTTAGCCGCTTTGCTCGCCGGCAATAGAGACGCAAGAAATCCCGCAATCACCAAAATGGCGATAGCCAAAATAGCGGTTCCAAAATCAATTTCCACCATTCCCAAAAACCGCATATCCGGCAAATTTCGTCCGAAAGAGCTGATCAATTCCAACACAAATACACCCAATACCAAGCCGGTGTAGCCTGCGACAGCGGTGATCACCACCGCTTCTTGCACGATCATGCCGACAATAGAGCGCGCCGTTGCACCCAAAGCTTTGCGCAGGCCGATTTCCCGCGTGCGCTCTTTTACTGTGATCAGCATGATATTACCCACGCCGATGACGCCGGCGAGAATAGTCCCAATCGCCACAAACCAACTGAACGCGGTGATCCCGGTAAACAAACCCTGCACCTGCTGAAATACCGTGTCCGTATTAAAACTGCCAAATACCCCGGTATCGTCGGGGTGAACCTTGTGGCGCTCGCGGAGTAATGCCAACGCTTTTTGTTCCAGCGCGGCCGCGGAGTGACCGGGCTTTGGTGTCATCCGCAGATGACCGTAATACCAAGTCTGATTAAATGTGTAACGCAGTGTTTCATTGGGAATTAGCACCAATTCTGCATCCTGCATCGCCTGATCGCCGGTCGCCATAGGTTTAAAGACACCCACCACTAGAAAATCGACGCCGCCAATCTGAATACTGTCGCCAATCGGATTTTGCTCCGGTTCGAATAATGATTCATAAACCTTGGTACCGATTACCGCCACTTTGCGCAATTCGTCATTATCACGCTTATTGATAAAACGGCCCTGCACCGGCTTAAAGGAGCTCATCTGGGCAATTTCCGGGTGGGCACCCCGGGTGATATAGGAACCGCTGTTATCGCCGTGAACCACATACTGTGCAGACAACCAACCACCGACTTCGTTAATGCCTAACACCACCTCCGCTTCGGGAATTCGCGCTTTAATCGCCACGGCGTCTCCGGGGCGATACATCACCCAACGGTTTTTGTCGAAGCCTTTATGGGGTATCTGGGTTTTTGAAGCCGTCCAGATAAAGACCGTATTGGCATTGTCACCAAAGCCAGATAGGGCGTCGTTACGCAAACCATTGCCCACACCCAGCAATACAACCAGCATAAATACGCCCCACATCACCCCAAAAGCCGTGAGGCCCGAGCGCAGTTTATGCTTCTTAAGCGTCGCGTAGATTTCTTGCCAATTATCGAGATCAAACACGTTATTGCGCTCGCATGGCTTCAATGGGGGATACGCGTGCCGCATGCCACGCAGGAAAAAAACCAGCCAACACGCCGCAGCTGACCAAAATACCAAGAGCGGACATGGCAACGGAAAAATCCACCTCTGGATTGCTGAAATAATTGAGCTCCACTTTCATGGAGGTAAGCGTGAAATTTATTAATTCCAGCAGACCTACTGCTAACACCAAGCCGGCATATCCAGCAAACGCTGTCACAATTACCGCTTCTAGAATAATGGTGCGAATAATATTCCATGGCGGAGCGCCCAGCGCTTTGCGGATGCCGATTTCCACCGTGCGCTCTTTAACCGTAATGATCATGATATTGCTGATCCCGACAATGCCCGCCATTAACGTACCCAAGCCGACAAACCAGATAAAAAAGTTGATGGCGTTGATGGTGGCGTTCACTTGTGCAGATTGTTTAGCCAAATCAAAAATATAAATCGCCTTGCGATCCTCCGGGGCGACATTGTGACGCTGCTTTAATAACGTATCTAATTCTTCCGTAATGTCATCGCCGGTAAATCCCTCTGCTGGCGTTAGCGCAATGATCGAAATATTCTCACCAACACCAAAGGTCTTTTGAAAGGTATTGAGCGGCATATAAAGGCGCTCGGACATGCGCCCCTCCCATCCGCTGTCATAAAACACACCCACTACCGTGAAATTCACGCCATTTACAATCACTTGCTCGCCTAACGGGTTTTTATCACCAAACAACCGATCTTTCACCCGCGTGCCAATGACCACCACTTTGCGCCGCTCGTCATCATCGAGATCATTCAGCCGGCGGCCCATGCGATATTCCTGATAGCGCTTAATATCGAAATAGCCTTTCGCCACACCGAACACGCCGAAGGATCCAAAGTTACTGCCATAGGTGACCTGAATATCCGCCTGACGAGCGGAACCCAGTGGATTTTCCGCGGTAATAATATCCACATTGGCAACCTGCCGACGAATTGCTGCCAGATCCGCTTCGGTAAATTGAACACTGCGGCCGTGTGCTAGGCCTTTATAGGGAATCGACGTTCGAGTTGCACGTATCCACATGCTGTTGCGCACGTCGCTGCTAAAACCTTTTTCAATACCGCGCTTAAGGCCGGTACCGGCGCCAAGCAACAGTACCAACATAAATATTCCCCAGAACACACCAAACGCGGTAAGGCCGGTACGCAATTTATTGCGCTGCAATGAATAGAGAATTTCCTGTAAACCGTCGGGGATCACAGACTTTTTTCCGGCGCGGCGATATTGGTGTAACGGTCGCGGGTCACCAAGCCATCCTTAATGGTGACGATGCGCTGGGTCTGCTCGGCAATTTCCTGCTCATGGGTGACAATCACCAGCGTCTTGCCGAGGTTGTGCACCTGCTTAAACAGCGCCATCACTTCCTGAGTCGTTGCACTGTCCAGCGCGCCGGTAGGTTCGTCGGCGAGAATTACTTTTGGATTGGTCACCAGTGCCCGGGCAATGGCGACTCTTTGTTTTTGTCCCCCGGACATTTGATTGGGCATATGTTCCGCACGATCACCCAAACCCACCATTTCCAATAATTCCCGCGCTTTTTTATTGCGTTCGCGGCGACCTACTTTTTGGTAGTACAAAGGTAGCGCCACATTTTCCGTGGCGTTTTTAAATGGCAACAAATTAAAGGACTGAAATACAAATCCGATATGGCGGTTGCGCAATGCCGCGGCTTGGCTTTCCTGGAGATTGGCGATGGGAATACCAGCGAGCTTGTAACGGCCGCTGTCGTGGCTGTCCAGCAGACCAAGAATATTCAATAAAGTGGATTTACCGGAACCCGAAGACCCCATGATGGAAACCATTTCTCCTTCATGGATTTTCAAAAAAATACCTTTTAAAACGTGCAGGCGGCGATCGCCCTGGCCGTAATATTTATGAATATCGTCTAGTTCGATCATGAATCTGCCACTGGCACAGCTTGTGGGGATATGGACAATACGGCAGCTCGGCATCCGTAAGTGCCCTGGCAGCGCGTGTCCCTGCCTTCGTAAAGTGACTAAGTGTAGCGGCCCCTCAACAAAACAGGCAAGGAACACGGCCGAGAGCAAGTAGGACAGCAGCGAAGGTTAAAATCTTCCGGCGCGACAAAAACTCACATCAGCGCCGTTTGATCTAAAAGAAAGGAAGGGAGTTGACGGGAAATAACACGATCAGCGACCGAGTGATCGCTCCTGCATTGCAGAATGAATATCCTCCAACCGCAGGCCACGGGTATCGATGCCGCTGCGCAATAGCAATACGGCGGATATTACCAAGGGTATACAGATCACCAAGGCAGAAATCATCAGGTCATTAAAAAGACCGACGATTCCCACCAAAGCACCTAAGATGCCGCCGAGCTTGGAGCTTGCTGCCACCAGTCCAGCCCCAGTACCACGTAGATGCACCGGAAAAATTTCCGCCGCGTAGGGAATCAACATGGCAATTATCCCGCTTGCACTCACCAACAACAGTGCAATGGCGGCGGCAAAAGCTGGCAGCGAGCGAATATCGAGAAGATCGAGAACAACAAAAAGACATAGGGACGCAGCGGTGAAAGCTGTGAACAGCACCAGCGTCTTGATGCTGCTCCAACGGTGGTACAACCAGATCACTAGCGCCACGCCTGGAATCGCAAAAAACGCGGATTGTGCCAGTAAGGTGTCCGCCTGACCGGCCAGGTTCAGCGCGCGCAAATTAGTGGGCAGCCAGAGCAGAAAACCGAAGTTCACCAAACCCCAGGCGACACCAGCAATGACCAACCCTATAGTGATGCCGACATAAGGTGCGCGGAACAGATCGCGAAAACCACCTTCCACCGCCGGAGCCTCTTCTGCCACGACTGCAGTCTCCTGATCGCCGGCGCCACCCCCAAAGCGCAGCAATACCTGGCGCGCCTCGCGCATCAACCCTTTACTGGCGAGATAGCGCGGCGATTCGGGAATATAGCGATTGAGGAAAATCACCAGCAGGCCCGTTGGCAAACCGAGCATCCAAAGAATCCGCCAGCTGAAGAGCGGTTCAAGCACCGCCGCGGAACCGGCTGCCAGCAAATAGCCGGCAGATGTACCTATGCCGCCCAGCGCCACCAGTAGCCAGCCGCGATGGGCCGAGGGAATGGATTCCGCCATCAAGGTGAAGGTGATGGGTAAGAGTCCGCCGGCCGAAAGCCCCATCAAAAAGCACATGATGAGATTCCAATTAAACGACGGCATAGCGCCGCAGATGGCCGTACCGATAAACATCAGCGCCGATAACAGAATAGCCGCCCGGCGGCCCAAGATATCTGCCAGCATGCCCCAGAGAATCGATCCCACTGTGGTGCCGGTCAGTGCCACCAAGGCCAAGGTTCCCGCCGCCTGCGACGAAATCTCATACTCCTCGGTCATACCCGGCATTACAAAACCAAGAGTGGCGGGCTTCATCACATCCACCGCCACGGCCACCACCAGCACCAACACCAGCTTCCAATGTTCGCTATTGAGCGGCAGGCGATCCGCCACATGGAAATGCAGATTGGACTGCTCCTCA
>DJFQ01000039.1:5542-13871 GCA_002432095.1 Marinagarivorans sp. UBA5868
CATGGTGTTATCCATCGGCATTCCAGCCATGTGATAACCCATATGTGAGGCGTGGATGAACATCGGGATATGCGCCAGCACCCCCAGCGTGATAGCTACACAGCCCAACCAAAAAAAAGTGGGGTGATGAAACGCAATTCCAGTGGAGCGCATGAGCAAGAACAGCCTCGCAAGATAAGAGGCTGCGGAGTCTAATCGTTTGTGTGCAACGGATTAAGGCCGATTGCGCAGAATTTGAGCGAAATGCGATTGATTTTGGCTATGGGCTGCTCTGGCCTCATCGCTGACTCAACGCCTGCTCCAACTCGGCAAAATTATCCACTTCCACCAATTGCGCCTCGCGGATGGAGTTTTGTCCAAAGCGGTATAGGTTGGCGGTGAGCACCACATTGGCGGAGACCTGAGGACTGAGGATGGTGCGGCGTTCGTGTTCGAGAATTAATGCCTGACGGGATTCTTCTTCCGGCATACCTTTGGAAACCGCCATAGCGTCGTGGCGGCGCGCCATGTCGAATTTGCGCAGGAAAAAATACACCTGGGTGAGATTGCGGTGCAGAGCAAGGCTCACTAATTCATCGTCGGAAGACGCACTTTTAGCCGCTGCAATACTGGCCGCCTCTTTTTCCCAGGTGGCAGCTACTAATTTCAATAAATCGTCAGCTTCTTTCGTGATACCAAATTGAGTCGATAAAGCAAACGCTTCACGCGCGCGATCAAACGCGCGATTTAAGGATTCGTAACGCGAACCATCGGCGGAAAAATAAAACAGTGGGAAATTGATATTTTCATAATCCAGAGCGGTGTTGCTCTGGATATAGGTTTCCATTTCGGTCAGCGCCGCCTTTTTGATTTTTTGATCGAGGGTTGCGAGCAATGCGGATTTTTCTTGCTCGAAGCGCGTTTTTAAACCGGCGTTGCCATCACACACACCTTGGCCATATTCATAAGTGCCATCGGTAGCGAGTTTTTGCAGCAGCAAAACGCGGTTTTTACGTTCGTCCTTAATGCGAAAAATAATTTCCGGGCCGCGATAATCCACCGCTAAATAATGATTTTGGCGCGACTGTCCATTGCATTGCAGCGTTTCCAGTGCAGCGTTGATCTCCCGCACTTCCGTATTTCCGCGCGTACCGTATTCAAAACTCAGCGCCTCGTAGGTTATGCCGTCGAGAGAAATACCTGGAAATCTCATTATCCGAGCGTCCACTGGCACCGATTTAACGGCAACCGATGCAGCCGATGCCCAACTGCTCAATGCCCATATCGCACCAATACTCAATGCGCGTCCTAAAACAAATGCGTGTGTTCCCAACAATGCACTTTTTCTCAACATACAAGCCGGCCTGCTGACAAAAGGTTATAAGCGATTTTGTGCGCCAAAGGCGCTGCTGTAACTATAGACCAGAGGCAAACAGTGCCAAGCAGAGGCGACGGGTGGGCGAACAGAGAAAGTCGGCGTAAGTTTCAGCGGTTGAGTTCGGCCAGCCGCTCAGGGGTGCCCACATCGCACCAGCTGCCGGTGAACAATTCACCGGTGAGCGCGGATCTTTGGATGGCCCAGTCGAACACCTCGCGTAGGGGAAACTGGCGGCGGGCATGGGGATAATCGCGGATCAGCCGGGGGGACAGCAGGCTGATACCGCTGAAGGTGAAGCCGACGCTGCCGTTTAACATGGTCACCGCACCTTCTGCGCTCAGAGAAAAGTCGCCGCCGGTTTTATGGGAGGGGTTTGGCACCAGGACCAGATGACCATCGCCGGAAAGACTCCTCTCCGTCAACGTGGTAAAGGGATAGTCCGTCCAGACATCGCCATTGACCAGCAAAAAGGGCTTCTCACCCAATAAATCCAGCGCGTGATGCAGCGCGCCGGCGGTTTCCAACGGCTCCGGTTCAACCGAATACTGGATGCGGACTCCGAGGCGGGCGCCATCACCCAGCGCGCTTTGGATTTTCTCGCCGAGGTAGGCGACATTCACGATCAGCTCTCGCACACCCGCATTCACAAGCCGGTGAATGTGGTGTTCGATCAGGCTTACACCGTGTATCTGCAACAGAGGTTTAGGCGTCTCCAGTGTGAGCGGACGCATGCGCCGCCCCTCGCCTGCGGCGAGAATCATCGCCTTCACGGGGAAGAATTCCACCAGGGTTGTTGTTCGATACGCGGCAGCAACTTGGCCTCGAACCACGCCACAAATTCCCCGCCCTCTTCATAGCGTTTGGCAATGTCCAGGGTATAGCGAATCACCAGCGGCAGATCGTTTAAATAACCGTGTTTGTGATCTCGCAGAGATAACCTGGCAAAAATGCCAAGCACCTTGATATGACGCTGCAAACCCATCCAGTCAAACCAGCGCATAAAACGCTCCTCGCTCACCAGCGGCAATACCCCGCACTGCATCGCGATATTGGCGTAACTCATGGCCCAGCGACGCACCCGCGCCTCCGACCAGCGGATATAACAGTCGCGCAGCAGTGACACCAGATCGTAAGTAATAGGGCCGACCACCGCGTCCTGAAAGTCGATAACGCCCGGCGGACCGCCGGTGCGGTAAACCAAGTTGCGTGAGTGGTAATCCCGGTGTACCAATACGGTCGGTTGTTCGAGGGCGGAATTTTCCAGCTGCGTGAACCAGCGATCCAACATATGCAGATCCGCTACCGTTGGCTCGTAACCCAGCAGGCGCGGCGCAAACCACTCACAAAACAAATTCATTTCTGCGCGCAGACGGTCGCGATCATAAGCGGGTAGTGCCAAGGCCTCGGTCGGGCACTGCTGCATATGCAACAGGCAATGCAACGCCTCGGCGTAGAGGCCTTCCACGCTATCGTGATTCAACTGCTGTAACAGCAGCGTGGGACCGAGATCCTCAATCAGAAAAAAACCGCGCTCCAAATCTACAGCAGCAACCGCTGGGGTGAGCACGCCATGGTGGCGAAGATGGCGGGTGAGTTTGAGAAAAACCTCATTGGGTTCGGTCTGCGGCGGCGACAACACAGCCAGTAACGGTGGATCGCTGGCGAGGCGGAAGTAGCGGCGAAAGCCGGCATCTCCCGCTAGCGCCTGCCATTGCGGGGCCGCCGCGCCCGGCCCGTGAAACTCAGGTTTGAGCATAAAATCGTTAAGTGACAGGTGAGGCCACTGAGTATCCACCCACTGGCGCAGTTCTTCACTGGTGTTCGGCATGAGATTTCCCGATTGGCTGACGCAGCCGCTTGGCTGAAGAGGGCGTAGGATGATACAGGGCCGGGGAGCAAGGCAAGGGAGCCGGTGCGGCAACGTTGATCGGCAGCGCCGCTGCGCCCTGCGGCGGTAGTAATCCCGCAGCCGCGCCATTACAATCGCCTCCTTCTTCAAACCCGCTATTTCCGGATGCCCGCTTGGCAAAACGATTTCCGCCGACAAAACACCCGCTGCTCTATCGCCTCGGCTCCGCTTTAGGATTGCTGGGTTTTCTGCTGAGCGGCGGCAAGGCCTGGGCGGATGCAGAACCTCAACACTACGACTGGGTACCCGCGGAAGCTTTAACGCCGGATCAACAGCAGGAGCGCTCTTACGCCTGCCGCGGTCTCTATGTGGACCCGATGGCGGAAAACGATGGCGGCGATCCGGCGAACTCGCCTATCCATCTGGAGGCCAACCGCACCGAAATGGCGGCGGAAAAAATCCTGTTGGAAGGCGATGTCAGCATCCGCCAGGGCAATCGGCAGATCCAAACCCAATCCATGTCCTACGACAAAACCACCGATCAAGCGAGCATGAGTGGCGGTGTCGAAATTCGCCAGCCGGGATTGTTGGTACGCGGCACCGGTGCCGAAGTGGATATGGCGGGCCAGGGTGCGCGGTTTACCGGCGGCGAATTCGTTCTGCACGACCAACATATGCGCGGCAGCGCCAGCAGCATTGAACACCGGCCCAACGGCGTCGTAATTCTGAAAGGCGGCAAGATCACCAGCTGCGAGCCGGGGCGCGAATCCTGGCTGATCAAAGGACGCCGGCTGACGGTAGACCCCAACACCCAGCAAGGCAGTGGTCAGGGGGTGATGGTACAGGTCGCCGGCATTCCCGTGCTTTACGCCCCCTACATTACTTTTCCTGTCGGCGATCAACGCCAATCAGGCCTGTTGGTCCCCTCGGTCAGTACCAGTGAAGGCGGCATCGACATCACCTTGCCGTGGTACTGGAACATCGCCCCCAACTACGACGCCACTTTGGCCCCGCGCTTTGCCGAAGGCCACGGCGCCATGCTGGAAACTGAGTGGCGCTACCTCAACCACTATTCCATGAACGTGCTTAATCTCGCCGGACTTTACAACGACGAAGGCGGCGGTGATCCCGATATCGACAGACTGATCGCTGAGGGAGTAAGCGAGGGTACCTTGCGTCCGTATAAAGGGGAGAATCGCTGGCTGATCAGTATGCTGCACGATGGCGGCCGCAACACCCGCTGGTACACCGACGTCGATTACGCCAAGGTCAGCGATGTGGATTACTTCCGCGACCTGCAGCCGGAGAGTTTTACTACCGCCAACAATACCTTCCTCAATCAGGAAGCGATCCTTGGCTATCACCTGGACAACTGGAACATCAGTGCCCGCCTGCAATCCTTTCAGAACCTGCTGCTGGACGTACCTTCGGCTTACCGCCAACTACCGCGCCTCCAGGCCAATGGCCGTTATCACTGGGGCAAGCTCGGTCTGTCCATGAGCAACGAATGGGTGAAATTCACCAACCAGGACGCCTCTTTTATCACGGGCCAACGCGCCAACACGGACTACTCTCTGGCGTGGAACGAACAATGGCACTGGGGGTTCGTGCGCCCGGCGGCGGGCTTTCAAACAATTGCGTACGAACTCGACCGGGAGCAACTGCTACCCAGTGCGGACCCAAACCCCACCCTCAGCGCACCCTACTTCAGCCTGGACACCGGGCTGATTTTCGAGCGCGACCACGGGCGCCAGACGCTTGAGCCTCGTATCTTCTATTTATATAGGGACCATACGGACCACAGCGATCTGTACTCCGTTTCGCCGGGGGATGCCGCCACTTCGCAGGACGTTAATTTCGACACTACCCTGCTGACGTTCAGTTATGACCAACTGTTTCGCGACCGGCGTTTTGCTGGCGGTGATCGGTTGGGGGACGCAGACCAACTGGCGGTAGGCATTACCTCGCGCTGGTTAAGCAGTGATCTCACCACCACCCTTGCGTCCGTCAGCCTGGGACAAGTGATCTATTTCCGCGACCGTGAGGTTTCCCTCACCCACAACGACAGCACACAAACAATCGAAGAGTCGGATCTCGCCACCAAAATTTCCGCACGCGTATCGGACTCCATCCGGCTGCGCAGCGACTTTCTGTACAACCCGGAAAGCGATCAGGTGATGCGCGCCACCGCGGGCATCGAATACAGCGACGACTCGCGCCGACGTCTGCGACTGGACTACCGCTATGTACGGGAGGATCTGATTGAGCGCTCGACCCTGGCCGTGGATCAGTTGGACACCGCCTTCGCGCTGCCTTTTGGTGAGCAGTGGCAAGTGGTCGGCCGCTTGTTTTATGACCTGGACCAAAAGCGGGAACTCGACGCCTTCATCGGCTTCGAATACGACGATTGTTGCTATCGCCTGCGGGTGCTGGCGCGACGCTGGCTCGACAGCAAGTTGGCTATCGCCCTGGATAACGATGACCGGCGTTTTTACGACGACGGTATCTTTCTCGAAATCGACCTTAAAGGTCTCGCCAGTTCTGGCAACCGTGTACAAAAACTATTGACCGAAACCATTCCCGGCTTCCGTGATTGAAGCCCCCGAGCAGACTTCCAAGTTATGAACAAACACGTTATGAAAAAAACTGTTTTCCGACTTTTCCTCGCCGCCATTTTCTCCCTCGCTGCCACTGGCCACGCCGAACCGCAACCGCTGGATAAGGTGATTGCAGTGGTAGACAAAAGCGTCATTATGCAATCCGAATTAGATGAGCGGCTCTTTGAGGTCGTGCGCAACGCCCGCGCTAACAATCACTCCCTGCCGGAGCTGGAGACGCTGCGCAAACAGGTTCTGGATCATCTGATCAGCGAACATTTGCAGATGCAGATGGCGCAACGGGTCGGCTTTCAAGTAACCGACGAACAAGTGAATCAATCCATTGAACAGATCCGTCGCTCTAACCAGCTTTCCCCCGAGCAATTTGCCGCACAACTGGAGCACGATGGCCTGACCATGGCATCCCTGCGGGAGAAACTGCGTCGGGACATTACCATTCAGCAGATCCAGCAGGGCATGGTGCAGCAGCGCATTCATATTTCACCGCTGGAAATCGACAACTTCCTCAAATCAGCCGATGCCAAATTCTGGATTTCACCGGAGTATCAGCTCGGCCACATTCTCATCAGTCTGTCGCAATCCGCCAGCGCGGAACAGGTGGAAGAAGCCCGGCAAAAAGCCACAGAAATGGTGAAGAAAATACGCACTGGCGCGAGCTTTGCCGAGATCGCCATCGCCGAGTCGGACGGTCCGGCAGCGTTGAGCGGCGGCGACCTGGGCTGGCGCAAAACCAGCGACCTTCCCAGTTTGTTTGCCGAATTGCTGCCGCCACTGGAACCCGGCGATGTCTCGGAACCGGCGCGCAGCCCTGCTGGTTTTCACATTCTTAAGGTTTACGACAAACGCGGCGGCGAACAGCAAACCGAGCAGCAAGCCAAAGTGCGCCACATCCTGGTCAAACCCTCGGCCATCCTCAGTGACGAAGAAGCCAAGGCCAAGCTGGAAAAACTGCGCCAGCGCATTCTGAAAGGCGAAGACTTCGCCGCTCTGGCGAAAGAACATTCGGAAGACATAGGCTCAATGCTTGCCGGCGGTGACTTAGGCTGGAGCCGACCCGGCATGTTTGTCGCCGAATTCGAGCAGACCATGGCGCAAATGGAAGTCGGCGAGATCAGCCAGCCTTTCCGTAGTCAATTCGGCTGGCACATTCTGCAAGTGCAGGAACGCCGCCAGGAGGACATCACCGACGATGTACTACGTGATAAGGCCGCGCGCATTCTCACCAGCCGGCGCTTCGAGGACGAACTGCAGATCTGGCTGCGCGAAATGCGCGACGAAGCGTTTATCGATATCAAGCTGGATCCGCAGCCAGCCACATGAGCAGCCCGCGCCTGCCCCGAATCGCGATCACCCCGGGCGAGCCGGCCGGCATAGGTCCGGAGCTGGTGGTACGCCTGGCGCAACAGTCTCTAGATCAGATGGAACTGGTGGCGGTGGCCGACGCGGACTTGCTGCGGCAAACGGCGAAACAGCTGCAACTGCCCCTCGACATAAAAGAGTTTGTCGCTGAGTCCGCGCGGGCATCCGGCACAGGCAAACTCAGCGTCGTTCCTATCTCGTTGCGCCAACCCGCTGTGGCTGGGCGTCTTAACCGCGACAACGCGGCTTACGTACTCGATACGCTTGCGGCAGCGACGGATCTTTGTCTGAACGGTACGTGTGATGCCTTGGTCACCGGCCCAGTACACAAGGGCATCATCAATGACGCAGGCATTGCCTTTTCCGGTCATACGGAATTTTTTGCCGAGCGCAGCGGCTGTGATCAAGTGGTGATGATGCTTGCGTGCGAAGGTCTGCGCGTGGCGTTGGCCACTACCCATTTGCCCTTGAGGGACGTGGCCGACGCCATTACCCCGGCAAACCTTAACCGGACCATCGAAATCCTCCATAACGATCTCGTCCGCCAGTTCGGCATCGCCCAGCCAAGAATTCTGATCTGCGGCCTCAACCCCCACGCGGGCGAAGGGGGTCATTTGGGTCGCGAAGAACTGGAGGTGATCAACCCGGTCATCGCCCGTCTGCGCCAGCATCACGGCTGGCATCTGAGCGACGCTCTGCCTGCCGACACCTTGTTTACGCCGCGCCATCTCGAACACGCCGACGCGGTCTTGGCCATGTATCACGACCAAGGCCTGCCGGTACTGAAATACAAAGGCTTTGGTGCCGCAGTGAACATCACTCTTGGACTGCCCTTTATTCGCACCTCGGTCGACCACGGCACAGCGCTCGACCTTGCCGGCACCGGCCGCGCTGATCTTGGCAGCTTGGAAACCGCACTCCGTACCGCCCTGCAAATGGTCGGCAGCCGCCACTAGGACATTCCATGTACGAGCATCAAGCCCGCAAACGCTTCGGCCAGAATTTTCTGGTGGACGCCAATATCATTCAGCGAATTGTCCGCGCAGTGAGCCCGCGAGCGAGCGACCGCCTCGTGGAAATCGGCCCTGGCCAGGGCGCTATTACGGGCGAACTGCTACGTGCGTGCCCCAGCCTTCAGGTGGTGGA
>DJFQ01000039.1:13945-14203 GCA_002432095.1 Marinagarivorans sp. UBA5868
TTCCACCTGCTCAGTTATCGCGGATTGATCGCCGATATGCATTTCATGCTGCAAAAAGAGGTTGTCGAACGTATGGCGGCTGAGCCAGGAAACAAGGATTACGGGCGCCTAAGTATCATGTGTCAGTATTTTTGCGCGGTGGAATTTCTTTTCGAGGTGGGTCCCGGTTGCTTCCGCCCGGCACCCAAGGTGGATTCGGCTATAGTGAGGCTCACTCCCCACCGCGACCTGCCTTTTCCCGCCGAAGACCCCAAATTA
>DJFQ01000036.1:0-164 GCA_002432095.1 Marinagarivorans sp. UBA5868
ACCATTGAGGACGACGATGGTGGTGTGTCCGATAGCGCCACGGTAAGCATCACCGTGGATCCGGTGAATGATGGGCCGGTAATCAGCGGCAACCCATTCGTAACTGTTGCTCAGGATGTGGCTTACAGCTTCACCCCTACCGCCAGCGATGTGGATCCCAACAC
>DJFQ01000036.1:228-22532 GCA_002432095.1 Marinagarivorans sp. UBA5868
CGAGCCAGTCTTTACCGGCGTTCAGCATCGCCGTCACTAACGTAAATGATCCGCCGGTGATCAGTGGCATGCCCGTCGGCACCATTAACCAGAACGGCAGCTACAGCTTTGTGCCGAATGTGGTGGATGTGGATGCGAATACGACGCTCAGCTTTACGGTGACAAACCTGCCGCATTGGGCGAGTTTCAATCCGTCTACCGGCGCTATTACCGGCACGCCCGCCAACAGTGATGTGGGTACCTACAACAACATCGTGCTCAGCGTGAGCGACGGCACCACCACTACCATGCTCGGCAGTTTCAACATCACAGTGGCGAATGTGAATGATGCGCCGATCATCAATGCCGACCGCTACGACGTGGCCGAAGGTGGCTTGCTGCAACCCAATGCGGCGAGTGGTGTGTTGGCAAACGACAGTGATATCGATGGCGACAATCTAGTAGCGGTGCTGGTAAACGGCCCGCGCAATGCCAGCGAATTCAGCCTGAGCGAGAACGGCAGTTTCCGTTATCAGCACAACGGCACGGAAACCCGCGCGGATAGCTTTACCTATCGCATCAGCGACGGATCGGTGAACAGTGCACCGGTCACCGTGAGCCTCAACGTGGCAGCGGTGAACGATGCGCCGATCTTCGTAACTCAACCTGGCCTCGCGATCACCGAAGGCGGCGTCTACGGCTATGACGTGGGCGTGACGGACGTGGACAGCGTGGTGCAACTCAGCCTGCAGGATGGCCCAGAATGGCTGATCCTTACCGGCTCGCGGTTAAGTGGTACCGCGCCGATCGACGAGTTGGGCGCCGTGGAGGTGGTGTTGCGAGCGACGGATGGTGAGTACACCGTGGATCAAACCTACAACCTCACGGTGCTGGAGCGGGAAGCTTCTTTGGTGACTATTTCCACCAACTGGCGAGGTCTGCCGTCCATCGTGGATAACACCGTGGATCTGCAAATCACTCTGACGCATACCACCGGCCCGGCGGTTGACGGCGCGACCTTACAGGTCACTTTGGAGGGGCTGGATAGCGCCGCAACCATGGCCAACTGTACGCGTGCCAATCAGGTCTTCAGTTGCCCGGTGCGCTTGGCGACTGGCGCCAGTGCCGGCTTCCGCCTGCGCGTAACCCCGGAAGAGGCGGGCAATCTAGTGGTGCTGTTGCGACTGAACAGCGCGGGCGAGCCGCTTGCATCGGCCGTTACGGATGTGAGCGTCACGGAGCGCGCGGTCAGCCAAGGCAATGTGACGTTTAATCTGGCCAATGCGACGGCGCTGGCGAGCATCAACTTGCTCAATGATGGCACCCGCGAGCTTGTGGCGGGCACCAGTCTCGGGGATACCGTTAAATTGCTGAATTACACCCTGGCCTCCGGTTCCGCCCAAGTGCTCGGGGAAATCGCGAACCGTGGATACACCGAGCGAGTGCGCGTTGCCGATATTGATCAGGATGGTCTGGAGGACATAGTGGTGGTGAATCGCAGTGGCGATGCCAGTGAGGTTTACTACGATCGCGGCGATGAATTTGCTGCAGAGGAAAACACTGTTACCTTGCCGCACGGCAGAGAAGCCTTGGTTAGGGATCTGAATGACGACGGCTATCCAGAGCTGATCCTGGGAGCGGGCGGCTTCAATCTCTACATCTACCAAAACAACGAAGGTGTGTTCGATATAGCGCCGCTGGTGTTTACCTCTCCGGCATCCATCGTTCACTTTGCCTTGCTGCGACGCCTACCGGCGGACGCACCGCTGGAAGGCACCCTGGTAATAAGCAGTGCGTCAGCAGTACAGCTGGTGCGCTTTGGCTTAGATCCAGACAGCGTCGCCAAACCCGGCGAAGGCGAGGGCGCCTCTGTGGTGAGCGAGAAGTTCACGCTGCTGCAGGAAGTCCCGCTCAGCGGCGTCAGCACTGTGCAATTGGTGGATGTGGATGGCGATGGCCGCGAGGAAATCATCGCCAGTACCACCCACCAGAACAACACCGCGGAAACCTCTGGCGTGACCATCATCGGCATCACGGATGACGATCAGTTGCAACCCATCGCCCGCCTAGGTGCAGCCAGCGCGAAAAAGGTGGACGTAGCGGACTTCAACGGCGATGGTCAGCCGGACCTGTTGGTGGCCAACGACAACAACAGCTACCAGTTCTACCGCGGCACTGGAAATCCAGCGAACTGGACGTTGACCAATACCATTCTCTATCACAGTTCTACTCTGGTGATCCCGGAAGATGTGAATAACGATGGCCTGGCCGATGTGTTGATCTACGAAGACGGCGACGAGCAGGTCGAGCTTTATTTGTCAGCGCCGGATGGCGACACCGGTGAAACCGCGGATCTCACCTTAAGCGCCACTACCCGTGTGGTTCGCAACGACCGGTATCACTTTGAATATGCGGTGAGTGTGATGAATGAAGGTTTATCAATTGCCGAACAACCCCGGGTGATTGTGCCTTTACCGACCGGTGTGGACGCCGTGACACTGCCCGACTACTGCGCGGAAGATGAAGAAGTCGACGAGGTGACGTGTGATCTGCAGGATCTCGCGCCGGGAGCAGGGCAGGTTATTCCATTAATCCTGGCGGGCGACTGGCGCATCAACAACCTTAGTCTTACAGCCCAAACCACCTCGGATGCCTTGGAGACCGATATGGCCGACAACTCTGCGACCACTTCCCTCGGTGGAATGTTTGAATACAAACGCGCCCGTATTAAAGGTGGCGGCGGCAGCGTCAATTTCCTGTGGTTTGGCGCTCTGATGGGACTCGCTCTCGCCCGACGTCGCCGCGACCCTTTCTCAGGGAATAGAAATGGAGATCGTTCTGTCGGACGAAAAGTCTTATCCCTGGCGCTGCCCATTTCCATCATTGGCGGACTTATGGAAGCTCCATCCGTCCATGCGGACACGCCAAAGCGTAATTCGTATGTAGAAGGGACCTTGGGCCTGATCAGCAGTGATTGGGACATGATGACTTTCTATTACGACTTAGCCGGCAGCACCCAAGAGGCGGTGTTGGTGGAAAAGGATGATCAGCGATTCGGTTGGCAATTGCTTTATGGTTATCGAATCCACTCACGAATTGCACTGGAGTTGGGCTATTTGGACAGTGGCCAAACCGAATTGGAAGTGGAAACGGTGATATCCGAGACGGAGGCATTGCGTCAGGTGCTTATCGACCACGCCCCGGTAGCGGGAGATGGACCTTATGCTGGAGTGCGATTCAGTCTTGTAGACCGGGATCAGCATGAGATTTACGCCAAAGTCGGCTTATGGTCCTGGTCCGCCGGTTACGCCCTCACCTTGGGCGAGCAAACGGAATGGGTAAAACGTAGCGGCGAAGACTGGCTGATTGGCCTGGGCTTTTCGCTTCCGATTATGGAACGGCTTGATCTGGGCGGCAGCATTCAGACGACCGCGATGGATGATGACCGGTTGATTTTTCTCGGCATCAATCTGAATTATCAGTTTGACGTGGGGCGTTAACGCCCNNCTTGCTATCTGCTTGTTATCTGCGCAGTAGGTGCGGTTACTTCTATTGCCGTTTACATCCCGTACATCGGTTCTCCTCAGAAAATAAAAACTGCTAAAGTGACGCGCGCTCTGCGGCTCCTCCGAGTCAACCAACTCAATAATAAATAGGTTGCATATGAAAGCTTTTTGTCTGCTGTTCACGTCTTTATGGGTTTTGATTTCATGCGCGTCACATTCGCCACAAGAAAATGCTGCGGATCTGCCATTTCGCGATGCTTCTCTACCGCTTGATGCACGGGTAGATGACCTACTTTCGCGGATGACCGCGGAGGAAAAAATCGCGCAGCTGTTTAATGACGCTCCCGCCATAGATCGACTGGGAATTCCCCCGTATAACTGGTGGAATGAAGCTTTGCACGGCGTAGCGCGCGCGGGAAAAGCCACTGTTTTTCCCCAGGCCATCGGCATGGCGGCAACGTTCGATGAAGAATTGATGCTGCGCATTGCCACCGCCATCTCCGACGAGGCCCGAGCGAAACATCACCATTTTATTAACAATGATGTGCATACCATTTATGGAGGCCTGACATTTTGGTCGCCGAATATCAATATTTTTCGCGATCCTCGATGGGGCAGAGGGCAGGAGACTTACGGCGAAGATCCCTATCTCACCGGGCGCATGGCGGTAAATTTTGTGCGCGGCTTGCAAGGAGACGACAAAAATTACCTGAAGACCGTGGCAACCATCAAACATTACGCTGTGCACAGTGGACCGGAAAAAACCCGTCACAGCGACGATTATCACCCTACACGAAAAGATTTATACGAAACTTATTTGCCCGCATTTCGCACGGCGATAAAAGAAGCCTCCGCCGAATCCGTGATGTGCGCCTATAACCGTGTGGATGGTCAGCCAGCCTGCGGAAGTGATCACCTGTTAAAGGATATTCTGCGTGGAGAAATGGGATTCGATGGTTATGTGGTTTCCGACTGTGGTGCCGTTTCCGATTTCTACGATCGCAATGCTCATGCCGTCGTGCTTGCACCGGCTGAAGCAGCAGCTTGGGCGCTGAAATCCGGCACCGACCTTGAATGCGGTGATAGTCACCTGAATACCTACGTCAACCTGCATACAGCACTACGGGAAGGCTTGGTTGCCATGGACGATATTGATCAGGCGGTGAGGCGTTTACTGCGTGCCCGTTTTAGGCTGGGCATGTTCGATGATCCCGCCGCTGTGCCTTTCAGCGATATTCCGATGTCTGTGGTCGCGTCGCCGCAGCACATTGCGATCTCTCAGGAGGCTGCGGAAAAGTCTCTGGTGTTATTAAAAAATGATGGCGTGCTACCACTGCGTGACGGCACCAAGGTTGCTGTTATCGGACCTAACGCAACCAACTTTGAAGTCCTCGTCGGCAATTACTACGGTTATCCATCTCAACCGGTATTGCCCCTTGAAGGAATTATCGAGAGGGCCGGCAGGAACAACGTTTTTTACGCTCCCGGCTCACCTATGGCGGAGAATACATATCGGCATCAAAAAATAATGTCGCCGATCTATTTTTTCCACCGCGATCAAAACAACGCACTCCAGGCGGGCCTGCAAGCGCGCTATTTTCTTGGGAACATCCCGCCCCAACAATTGCGTGAGCAGGACATGACTATGCAGCCGGACTTGCAAAGGGTGGATACCAACATCGATTTTTATTGGGATCTATCACCGGTTAACCAAAAACTCGAAGAACCCTTTGCCGCAGTTTGGCAGGGTGTGCTCAAACCTACGGAATCTGGCCGCTATAGTTTTGGCGGCAATGTAATGGTCAAAATCGATGGCCAGTGGGTAGAAAAGCCGGTCACGCTCAAAGCCGGCCAAAGCTATGCATTTGAGGCGCGCTACACAGCCAATAAATGGTGGCCGTTTAATAATTCGCTCGGAGCTTATGCTCGGCTCACGTGGGCCAACGTCGAAGCACCGCTGGAAGCGGATGCCCTCGCGGCTGCACGCAAAGCGGATGTGATCATCTTTGTGGGCGGGATTGATGCAACGCTGGAAGGAGAGGAGATGCCAGTGGAGCTCGATGGTTTTATCGGCGGCGACCGTACGCACATCAAATTGCCTGCGGTACAAACGGAATTGCTTAAAAAACTAAAAACCCTCGGTAAACCCATCGTCATGGTGAATTTTAGCGGCTCAGCCGTGGCGCTGAACTGGGAAAGCGAAAACCTTAATGCCATCCTTCAAGCGTTTTATCCTGGAGAAAAAACAGGAACAGCACTCGCACGGGTGCTGTGGGGCGATGTGAGCCCCTCGGGACGCCTGCCGGTCACTTTCTATCGTGGTGTGGATGATCTGCCGGAATTTACTGACTACAGCATGACCGGGCGGACTTACCGATACTATCAAGGTAAACCGCTATATCCTTTCGGGCACGGCCTCAGTTACACCCAATTTGACTATGCACCCTTGGAGGTTAAATCAACGTCGGGAACAGACAGCGCTGAGCTCGAAATTTCCTCCATCGTTTCAAACACTGGAGACAGAGCGGGCGAGGAGGTGGCACAGCTATATCTGACCTTGCTGGATGCTCCTGTCGCCACGCCCATTCGACAGCTGTCGTCATTTCGTAGGATCGCTCTACAACCAGGGCAAAGCGATACCCTAAATTTTCGACTCGCTGCCGAGCAATTGCACTTTGTGGACGACAAAGGCGTATCGCAGCGCTACAGAGGTAGGGCGAAAATAAGCGTGGGTTCCGGTCAACCCGGTTACACCAGTAAGAGCAACATACAAAGTCGGATAATCAATATCAATTTCTGATAGAAGATTCACACTCGGGAGTTAAGTAACAACCCGTAACACTGCGTTCCGCACTAATGTTTTTTTGTTACTTTAATTCCCGAATTGAGTTTAATTAGCTCCAAAATCTGCGCGGTAAACTTTGATCTTATGTACCGAATAACCGTATAAATTCTTTTGGCGCAGAAGGCTATGTTTATGCGTAAATATTATTTTGGTCACTTTGTAGACAGGTTTTTAGGCGCGTTTTTATGTTTTTTATGCTTTTTTTGTCATTTTTATGATCAAAAATTAACCCAATATACCGATTATCAATAATTCCCTTAAAAAAGGTGTGTTAGGCATTGCCTAAACGAAAAGTTGCACGTAGAGTTCCGAAAAAATTATTACGGCTCGTTTTTGCTGTTTATCCAATGCAGATTAAGCGAGCAACAGATTTTTGATTTTTTTTAGCAAAGCAATAAAAACAATAAAGTGTTTTGGGCGAGGAATCAGAGCGTTTTCTGCCATTGCAGTAGACGTTTTGTATGGTTGAGCTCGTAAATCAACTACCCTTAGGGTGGGCGAAAGCTCGAGCGTAATTCACTAAGTAGAACCATATCTCCTGGGGAATCTCATCTATGTTCAATAAAAATAAACTCTCTGCTGCTATTGTGGCCCTCGTTGCGAGCGGCTCCAATTATGCAATGGCTCAAGAAAATCCGATTGTTGAAGAAGTGATTGTGACCGGTATCCGGGCATCGGTGCAGGCTGCAATGGATGTTAAGCGGGATTCCGCGGGTGTTGTTGACGCTATTTCAGCCGAGGATATGGGTAAATTCCCGGACACAAACCTCGCTGAATCTCTCCAGCGCATAACTGGTGTTGCAATTGATCGTACCAATGGCGAAGGCTCTCAAATTACCGTCCGGGGTTTTGGGCCAAATTTCAACATGGTGACTTTAAACGGCCGCACTATGCCCGGTGGCAGCACCTACGGTGGTAGCTCAGGCGCAGATGCGGCCACCCGCGGTGGAAACAGTCGTGCTTTTGACTTCGCGAATCTTGCTTCAGAAGCAGTGTCGGGCGTTCAGGTTTACAAAACGGGCAAAGCCAATTTGGCGAGCGGCGGGATTGGCGCGACAGTCAATATCGCCACCACGCGTCCATTAGATAATCCGGGTTTAAATGTTTCAGTTGCTGGTAAAGCGGTTCACGACACCACCGTTCGCGAAGGAGATGATATTACACCCGAGGTATCCGGCCTCTTCAGTTGGACTGACGATAACGAAATGTTCGGCGTGGCGTTGACTGCTAGCTATCAAGAACGCGATTCGGGGTATACCGGTGCGACCGTCAACGACTGGCAGGTTGGTACTTGGGGTGAGGTGAATGATGAAGGTGACGATGTAGATATCTATAACCAAGGTAATTACGACGCCCCAATATTCGTTAACGCGCCTGAAGTCGGTCAATTATACGCGCGTCCGAATGACATTCGTTACGCGTTTTCCGACAGTAGTCGCGAGCGCACCAACACCCAATTGACATTGCAGTTTGCGCCACAAGATAGCGTCACCGCCACATTAGACTTTGTTTACGCGCAAAACGCGATCGAAGAGTTCCGTGGTGAGGTTACTAACTGGGTACAAAACGGGAGCCTTTTAACAGCTGTTGTGTTCGATGATTCCCAAGTAGCCATACCTACGCTTATTTCAGAAGACTATAGTGGTGCTGATGGCAATGGCACTAGAGACATTGGTTTTTCCCAACAATATCGCTCTCAAGAAAATACCCTTGAGTCGATAGGCTTTAATTTGGGCTGGGATGTAAATGACCAACTTTCCCTGACGCTTGACGTGCATGACTCCAGCATGGAAAGCCTGCCTACCGGGCCGAACCGCGCCGGTGAGGTCGACGTGGGTCTGGGTGCACAAGTGAAACAAGGCAAAACCTTATACTACGGCGGTGATTTGCCAACTTGGTCATATGATATTTACGAAACGGATGGTGCCGGCAACATTAGCGTAATCGCCACCGATGCCATTGATGATTGTGCTTTTGCTCAGGCCAATCCAGATAAAGAACTGGTCACGGATTGTGATGGTCCTGGTCTTGTGGGACTGGATGCTGCGGATATCAGCTCCTCCGTAATTCGAACTTTCTCAGCAGAGCAGATCACTGATGTTACACAGCTTCAGATTGGCGGTAGCTGGCAGTTTGACGATGGCAGATTCGATTTCGGTCTTGATCGGTCGGAGCTGGAAACAACAACGACTTCCTATAACACCAATAACAACCAAGTGCTTGGTGGATGGGGCGCCAGCAACCCCGGCGAGTTCGCGGGGGCAGGCCTATTCGAGTTCTTCGATGTTACCGGTGAATTTGATGACTTTTCTACTGGTTCGTCCCCTGCCATGGGCTTCCGAGGTGATGCGCGCGCCATTACTCAGTTCCTGATTGACTCTGGGCTTTACCCTGAGGTAAGCAGTATAGGTGAAGAGCCAGATGAAATTTTCTTTGGTCCATCTATAGGTATTGGTCAAGTTCCAGGCCGCAATACTGTAAGCAGCAGTACCATCGCGGAAGACACTACAGCGATTTTTGCTCAAGTCAGTTTGGAAGGTGAAATTGGTGGTAAGACCTTTGGTATCCTAACCGGTTTGCGCTACGAAATGACTGATATGACGTCCACATCTTCTACGCCGCCGACTGAATACCTCCGATGGGAGTCAGACAATGACTTCCAGGCGGTGCCATTTGCCGGTGCTGCAGCGACAGTAGCGGAAAATGACTATGACGCATTCTTGCCGAGCTTGGATTTTCACCTGAACTTCTCTGAGGATCTGATCGGGCGAGCATCCTATAGCAAGACGATCGCGCGCCCCAACCTGGGAAGTTTGAATGCGGCGGTTAGTGGTTTTGCGCTGGGTGGGTCCACTCTGAATTCCAACATCCCAACGGCCGATGGTTCCAACCCTTATCTGATACCAATGGAATCCTCTAACTATGATTTGTCACTGGAATGGTATTTTGACGAAACCAGTTATGCATCCATAGGATTCTGGGAAAAGCGCGTTATCAATTTCGAGGGTACTTCGCAGGAAAACCTCGGTTTTGGAATCTTGGACCAAACTGCTGGCCCACGTGCTCGCGCTGCGGTGGAAGCACTGGAAGCCAATTCTTTCGCTACAGATGATGCCTGGATTTTTGCGGCCATGTCTGTTTTGGACCCAGAAAGTACTGCGTACGCCGAATATGGCGGCAATGTCGCAAACTTGACCGCTCAAGCCGTGGCGGAAATCAACGACTCACCAGAGTACGAGGACGTATTCCCGCAGGCAGGCGATCCTGAAATGCAGTTCCGGATGAGCATTCCCGTAAACAATGAAGAAGCTAAGATTCATGGGCTTGAACTGGCCGTGCAGCATTTCTTTGGTGAAACTGGGTTTGGTGTGATGGCGAACTACACGCTCGTAAGAGGAGATGTCAAATTTGACAACAACATGCCTCCCGGGGAAACTCAGTTTGCGTTGGTGGGCTTGAGCGACACGGCCAACTTGGTACTGATGTATGAAAAGTATGGCGTACAAGCTCGACTGGCGTATAACTGGCGGGATGAGTTCTTGTCTAGGACTAACGTAGGCGCCTACAACAATCCGGGCTACATCGAAGCGCATTCACAAATTGACATGAATGTGTCTTATGACGTAACCGAACAAGTATCTGTGTTTTTCGAGGGTATCAACGTGACCGGAGAAGATCGTAGAGAATTTGCTCGAAACAAAGCAATGTTGTGGGGCTTAGAAGATCTTGGTGCTCGTTTCCAGGTGGGTGCCCGTTATACTTTCTAAGACACAGGTCTACTAGTAAAACCGAAAGGGCCACTTATAAGTGGCTCTTTTTGTTTGCAGGCTAGTAGAGTTGCTTTTTAAACAACAGCATGCGTTAAATGAACAGCTGTTAGATTAATTGGAGTAGCGCATGGCGCGCATTGAATTGCTGGACAATTTGTCCCATAAAGATCTTCGAATAAACCCTTCCTTCAGCGCGAAGCTTGGGGATAACATCGCGAGCACCATCACTTTCATAACAGAGTTTGCCGAAGTTCAAAAAGAATACCCGATACTGTTTCGAAAGGATCCTGAGAACGACGTATACCAAGCAGTGGTTTTGTTCGGTATACAGAGGGATGAAAACCTATTTCTGAGTAATGGTTCGGGCGGTTATCAAAAATTTGCAGGCTGGAATGCAGCCTTTATACCAGCCGTGGTTAGGCGTGGGCCGTTTTCCATTGGATTGCGGAAGAAACAGGAGCAAAACTCCGAAGATGTTGAGCCTCTGGTTCATGTCGATATGGAGCACCCCAAAATATCGACCGAAGATGGTGTTAGGGTGTTTTTGGAGCAGGGTGGCAATTCTCAATATCTTCAACGCATGGTGGAAACATTGAATTTAATTCGCGACGGCATTCGTCTGAATGCCGCCATGTTTGATGCTTTCGCACGGCACGAATTGATAGAAGATGTCGATATTAATATCGAACTAAAAAACGAAGAAAAACACAGATTGTCTGGTTTCAAAACAATTAATGCCGACAGGTTAAATCAGTTGTCGGGTGAAGCCCTTGTGGAGCTTAGCCGCAGCGGATTTCTACAGGCCGCTTATTTTGTCGTCGCGTCTCTGTCCAATATTCAAAAGCTGATTGATATCAAAAACAGCCGACTAAATTAGAATTAGGGTTTGGGGTGGATCTTGCCCCGATCTATATTTCGGTCGCTCTATATCGTCGTAATATGCTTGTAGTTCTTGTGGTGTATTGAGTTGTGGGCTGAGTAGTGAAAATTTTTACAAACATAAAGCATGGCGCTATTCCATCTGAAATTATTAGCGCTTGTGAGCCCGTTGTTCTTAGGGCTCTGGTCGATGATTGGCCTCTCGTGAGAGCTGGGAATACCTCTGAGCGACATGCGGCAGATTATCTCAAGCGTTTTTATAATGGCAGGCAGACGGTAGTGTGCAAGTTGGCCCCGGAAGACAACGGGCGCTTGTTTTATAACGAAAACTTGACATCACTAGGCTACGAGAGCTTCAAAGGCAGGATAGATGAGACCTTAGATAAAATTTTATCAGGCATCGGCCAACCTGATGTTCCAGGGTACTATATCGCCTCGAATATTATAGATACCCACTTACCAGGGCTAAGAGATGAGAATGACATCCTGGTTCCCCGGATGCCTAGTCCTGAAAGTAATGCTGAGACCGTTAGCATTTGGATAGGAAGCGCTACGACAGCCACATGTCACTATGATGCTCTCGATAACATTGCATGCTGTGTTGTTGGGAGGCGCCGCTTCACATTATTCCCTCCTGATCAAGTGAATAATTTATATCCTGGCCCCTTAGACCCGACGCCAGGTGGGCAGGTAATAAGTTTGGTGGATTTCAAAAACCCAGATTTTAAGAAGTTTCCCCGATTTAAGCATGCCTTATCAGTGGCGCAGACGGTTGAGTTGGAGTCTGGCGATGCTTTGTTCATACCCAGCATGTGGTGGCATCATGTAGAGGGTTTGAAACCACTAAATGTGCTGATCAATTATTGGTGGAATGATGCTCCGCGCTACCTCTCATCGGGAATGAATGCGCTATACATGGCTATGCTGAGTATCAGAGATAAACCCAAACACGAAAGGGATGGGTGGAAGCAGCTATTTGATTACTACATTTTTGATGGGCCAGACAAGGCTAATGCTGGGTTGCCGCAGGAGGCTCAAGGGTTTTTGTCGCGTTTGGATGAGCTGAGCGCTCGCAAATTGCGAGCGCTACTGATTAACAAACTGAACCGATAGCGGAGACGGCGCGATGGTAAATCCAAGTGAAAAAATGAAAGTTGTCATTGCCGGCGGCGGCACTGCCGGTTGGTTGGCAGCAGCAGCTTTGGGACGCCAGTTGGGTGAGGCGGTAGATATCACACTTGTTGAATCGGAAGAAATCGGGACCGTCGGCGTAGGTGAGGCTACCATTCCTCCCATGAACACCTTCCACAGACTGCTTCGGGTTGATGAGCAAGAATTTATGCGGGCCACGCACGCGACTTTCAAGCTGGGTATTCAGTTCGAAAACTGGAGGAAAGAGGGTGAAAAATATTTTCATTCTTTTGGTGTGACGGGAAAAGAAACGATTATTACAGAGTTCCTTCATTTTTGGTTGAGAGGTAGGGAGTTGGGTATTGCCGGAGAGTTCGGTGACTATTGCCTTGAATATAAAGCGGCAATTAAGAATCGCTTTTCAACTCGGTGTGAAACCAAAATTAACTATGCGTTTCACCTAGACGCGGGTTTATATGCTTCGTACTTGAGAAAAATATCCGAATCGCACGGGGTCAAGCGAGAAGAAGGGAAAATTGAGCAGGTTTTGCAGAACCCATCAACGGGGTTCATAACTGCGTTAAAGCTGACTTCTGGCAAAGAAATTCAGGGTGATTTATTTCTTGATTGCACAGGTTTCCGAGGTTTGCTGATCGAGCAGACATTGCATACCGGGTATGAAGACTGGAGTCATTGGTTGCCTTGTAATAGAGCTGTGGCTGTCCAGACGGAGTCAGTCGGTCCGGTCGTACCCTATACGCGGTCTGTTGCGCACAAAGCAGGGTGGCGTTGGCAAATTCCGTTGCAGCATCGTGTGGGCAATGGTCTGGTCTTTTGTGGTTCCTATATGTCTGAGGATGAAGCAATTGCCAAGCTGCTGGCCGAGGTCGAAGGAGAAGCGTTAACGGAGCCCAGGGTTATAAGATTCCAAACCGGAAAGCGACGAAAAAACTGGAATAAAAACTGTGTTGCAATTGGTTTGGCATCGGGGTTTTTGGAGCCATTGGAATCTACCAGTATCCACTTGGTTATGACCGCGCTTACCCGTCTCCTTCAGTTGTTCCCGGGTGGTGAACTCTGCCCATCAATCGTGGAGGAATACAACAGACAAGCGGAAAGCGAGATTGAACGGATTCGTGATTTTATTATTTTGCACTACAAAGTGACGGACCGCGAAGATAGCCCGTTTTGGCGCTATTGTAAAAATATGGACGTTCCCGAAGAGTTGGCGCATAGAATCAAGTTGTTTCAAGAGACCGGAAAATCCTATCAGGTGGAAGGAGAGCTGTTTCGTTTGGACTCTTGGACGCAGGTAATGTTGGGGCAGGGTTTATATCCTGTCCAGTACCATCCGATTGTAAACACCATGAAGCGGAGTGATCTCGAGCAATTCTTAAAAGGGCTGCACGACAATGTTGCCAGCTTGGTGCGTAAGTTGCCCGTTCATGATGATTTTGTTCGAGAATATTGTGCGATTTGATTTGCGAGAAGCTTCTTTCGACGTTTCGAAGGTGCTGGTGCTTGGTATATGAAACTCTCTGTGCATCCTGATATCACTATTACGCGCCACAGGTTTGGTGACGAAGAGGCGCCGCTTTTGGTGATAGATAATGTCGTGAGAGAAGCAGATGAGTTGGTGCAATACGCGTCTCGATTGCAGTTTGGGCGAAATTCTATTTTTTACCCAGGTGTTAGAGCGGAAGCGCCAATAGAATACCAGAATTTTTTAACGGAAAATTTAGCCACGGAATTGCGAAGTTTTTTCGAGCTCCCATTAGGAAAAATTTCATTAAATCTCTGTCATTATTCTCTCACCACAACTCCGGCTTCCGAATTAAAGCTGTTGCAGCGTATCCCTCACTTCGACTCTCTCGAAAGAACCGGCTTGGCGACCGTTCATTATCTTTTTAAAAAACCATTAGGTGGTACAGCGTTTTACCGGCATATTAAAACTTGTTTTGAGAGCGTTGACGAGTCCAGAAAAATAAATTATCTGGCTTCACTCGAGNNCGAAAACGGCGGGCCCAACATCCCTAAAGCGGGCTACATTAACGGAGATACGGTGCTTTATAAGCAGATTATGCTGGTGGATGGCCTGTACAACCGTATGATTGTTTATAGGCGTAATTCCCTGCATTCGGGATGTATTCCTGAGGGCTTTACGGCGGATCCAAATCCATTGACCGGGAGGCTCTCAATCAATGCTTTTATTGATCTTCAATTTTAGAATTCTNNGCCACACCCCGGTCCTCATCCCTTATTCATAACACACGGCCAGGGAATGGAGTCTGGACTTCCTTATCCAGAAGAAATGCACTAAACCAGTGTCTCAACAGAACCTTTCGACGCCATCCAGATTACTTGAGATGTTTGTTGATAAATTTTACGATGGCTTCAAGAGTCTGCAAACGCCCCGCATTGGTTTCCAGATAATGATTGTCATCGGCAAGTTTGATCAGCACCACCGGCTTTTTGGCCTTTTTAAGGCTGGAAGCCATCATGTCCGATTGGTCGAGGCGGACCCTCTCATCATTGACCCCATGGATCAATAGAACCGGGGCGACGAATTGATCGGCGAGATAATAGGGGGACACGCGTTTCAGCGCGTCGCTGTTGAGACCATCTTTGGTGATGAATTCTTCCCAGTAGGTGAGAACGGAACTGTAGCGACCAAATTCCGCTCTGTCGGCAGTGATAAATTCGCTCAGGTTTGAGATACCGTTGATGGATACCACGCATTTGTACTGTTCCGGCGTCAGCGCCCCGCCAGCCAGCGCTGCATAGCCACCATAACTTGCACCGACAATACAAACCCGCTGTTTGTCCACATATCCTTTCTGTACCAGAAAATTCAAAGTATCCGTCAGGTCATCCTGCATTTTTCCGCCCCATTCGCCGAGACCCGCGGCGAAGTGTTTATAGCCAAATCCCGCTGAACCGCGAAACTGTGGTTGAATCACCACATAACCTTCGTTGGCCAGGGCCTGTGCGATCCAGTCGAACCCGATTTGGTCATAGGACTGGGGACCGCCATGCGGCAACATGACGGCGGGGAGATTTTTCATGGCATTCACTGCGGATTTTGGAATCGTCAACAGTGTGGGAATCGGCATATCATCCCGCGCCCGCACCGTTAGCTTCGCTATTGGATGAACATCATCCGCTTTGATATTGGCATAAGCAGCGCCGATAAAGCGCGGTTCGAGTTTTTGATCGAAGAGATAGTATTCGATGGGATAGCTTGAACCCTCTACACGCACGAGCACGCGATTCCAATCATCGCTCCAGGACACGGGCACGACAGCGCGTTCCGGAAATTTTTTGATGACGTCCTGGAAAAATTGATCCTGCTTGGCATTAAAAAGCTTGAAGCTGGGCAACAGACCCGAATAACGAACGCCATGCACTATGCGGTTGACATCATCTAACACGTGGTCAATGTCCGCATCGTCGCGACTAAAGCCGGGATTCGTGATCTTGCCATCGGTCAGCGACATGGTCAGGTACTGTTCTCTGTCGGAGTCATCGCCATAACTCACCACTACCAGAGATTTGTAATCCGGCGTCAAGCCCACAGGAATCAGTTGCCGCTGATCGACTTTCTCGTCGTAGATACGTCGCCAGTCAGATTTTTCCTTCACGAGTATTTCATGGCGATTGGAATGCTGGCCGTAGCGCTCTTCGACCAGAACATCGTCTTTCGACCCCATAAAATAGTCTATGGTGTCCTTATCACCCTTATAAACTCTGGCAGGTCTGTTGGGCGAGTCCAGATCCACCTTCATCAAGGCCAGAAAAAATGGGCCGGAGGTTACTGAGTATTCCGCGCGGGAATCCCGGTTCGCATCTATGTAGGCCGGCATAAAGGTGTGCTTGCCATCAGCCGAAATTCCAACGATATTTCCCACATCGCTCTGGCCAGGATATATCTTGTCGCCGGGCGTCAATAATTGTGCAAGTTTTCCACTCTCAACTTCCATCACGTAGGCGGCGCTGACAGCGCGAGCTCCGCCTTGATATCCGTAAAGTTGTTTGCGCTGGGCCACACGAATAATGAGTTGGCGCGCGCTGATAAAATACAGGGACTGGGGATTGACGTTCGCAATATCGATGGTCTGCAGGACCTTGCCTTTATCCAGAGAGTAGACCACCAACAGGTCTTTGCCGTTTTCGGCTTTTCGGAAGGCAAGCTTTTTACCATCGGCTGACAGGGTCATCAATGAAGTGCCAGGTAAAGACCCATAATCCTTTACGGTGGGGGCAGCTAATAGGGGAAGATGGAAAACGATCAATAGTAAAAATAACAGGGGTCTGCCAGAAAAAATCATCCTCAGGTTCCTTATTGATATGAGCGGAGTGATTCGGGAAGTGTCATCTTCGGATGCGATCCTCCCTGATATAGGCTAAACGCCTCGGCGCGATTTATCTATCTTGTGCGGCCGCTGACTCAGATTTTGCCACGGCTCCTGGTTGCAATCATTTATATTGTTTGCGGCGCAATGCAGGGTACAGAGGGCAGGAGTGTGGAGCTGCTTGGGAATCCCGTGCAGCGGAGGAAATTAAGCCAATTACGCAGTCACTCGGCTGCGCCGTCGCACCCGCTCTCCCGACACCAATGCGGTCGTCGACAATTAATGTTTTGGGTTATTGAGCGGCAGGTGGTTTGTTTGGCGCTTAAAATTTACCGAAGAAAGGCAGCATAAATTTAACAGCTGAAGCAATAATTAACTTAAAAAGGTCGCAGAAGCTGCCACCAACTCATGGGCGAGGATCAAAAATAACCATGAGTTGGCGGCAAATGCTCGATCTTAATTACATCTTCGACAAACCATTTCACCCACCTCAGAATGAGCTCTTCCCCCCGCAGAGGCGCAAGCCCGCCCAAAGGCCTCAACACAAGAGTCCCAACTGCTACAGGACATCCCGATGTTAATTACGGGGCACGAGCCTGTTGCTGTTGTGTTTATCGAGCTATTGACAATTTTCGAAGCAGCTACCCCACACCCCCTCGAGTGACATGCTCTTACTTGCACGGTGTTATTGCCCCTCACTAGAGGCACTCCACGCGACGTGCCTGTTGTTTCCCACCAGCCTGCGTTATTGCCCTTATACTCGTAGCGAGTGGCGCCAGGTGAAACTGTCCAAGTTAACAGATAATCCCCAATATAATGGGTTGAATGACTCAAAATTGTAGGCGCAGCGGGGAGTGAAATAGTTACGGTCTTAGGGCCGCTAGCTGCGCTGCACTGAGCTGGATTGCAGGCTCTCACCTGGTAGGTTTTTGTGCCTACATAGGCTGGAATGGTTACTGAAGTGCCTGCTACGCTCCCCCAGCGCTCGCCACCTCGTACCTAGATGCACCATCAGAGTAAGTCCACGCTAGGGTGTAGACTTCTTCGGAGCTGGATGCGGCACTGGTAATAACAGGCGTAACAGGTATTGATAAGGTTACAGTTCTAGATGAAGTGGAGCTACAGCCGTAGCTGTTGCACGCTCTGACGTGAACCGTATAAGTTCCAGCGACGAGACCTGATACAGAGACTTCTCTGTTGCTCACGCTAGACCAGGATGATTGGGTACTGAATTTCCATTCATAGCGGGTTGCGTGTTTCGCATAGCTTATTGAAACGACAACTTTAGAATCTGCCCGACTAGTAGGGCCACTCAAGGTTATACCTTCTGGAGGAGATGTATTTAAAACACAGTAGGATTCATAACCTCCAGAACCCCGATTACATCGCGCTGAGCCTGAAGTTTGGCTTGTCTTGTTGTAACCACTAGGACNNGGACAGGTCAATCCGCAGGTCCAAAATTCCGAAGTATCAACCTGACAAAAAACAGAGTTTGCCATGTTGGGGTATGACAGGCAGCCGAAAGGTGCAGCATAGTTGTCACAGGCCAGGAGTCCTGATCCAGTATTGGCTGTCACTTGAGCATTACAGTACTCATGCTCCCTATGTGTTCCAGATGGGCAATAGGTGCCGCACCTCGTTCCCGCATCACTAGATGCCGCAAATACAGTAGAGTTTGAGGCAACTGTTTGACCTAAAGAAACAGATGGCGCCAGAGATTTTTTTGTGCTTTTCGGCGCAACTGCATTACCTCCGACAACCAAGGATCGAGCGGCGATTAGCGTCTTCTTCCCACCGCATATACCACTTAGTGAAATAGTATAGTTTCCATCGGGCAAGCCGAAATATTCGAAGCTGGTTTTTTGAACTTCAACTGAAAAGTTATCTTCGTAACCTGTATTGCTGCTGGCAGTAATTGTTGCATCACTGCAACCTAATGTCGCTGGGGGCGTTGCCCAGCTGACGGTAAAAGCGCCATTGGCACTCTCAGAAGGACCCACAAGTTCGCCAGCGTGTGCTAGATGAGAAAGCGAAAAAAAAATAGAATAAATAAATGACGTATGACCTTCATAAAATTCCCTATAAGTGTTCATTGAGTTTGTTGACGAGACTAGATCCGCCGAAACGGAGTCTAATGGACCAATAAACTATCAGCAATTCAGATAACGAATGGCGCGACATTTTTGCGGAAAGAGAGTGTTTGCCTGGGGATTTACCTTAATGCCTGATCAAAACTGGCGGCCGTACCTTAGGCCAGTGCAACAGGGTCGCGATGCCTTAAGCCCGTCGCGTTCTGCTTCATGTTCTTTCTTCACGGCACCAAATTGTGGGAAATTTTCAGTTCACATTAATTTTTTGAAGTAATTTCCCATTGTTCGAAGAGCATAGCTCGATATGGCTTATTGTCGTTTGATTAGGCAGATCCCCAATTTATCGGCCCGAGTGACGGTGGCCCGACACCATCACTCCACCTCAAACGGCCCCGCCGGCAACCCCTCCGAGTTATAAATATTAGCCCCCTCTGGATTATCCGCCCAGGCGTACCTCACCCAAACTGGCTTTACGATTTTATCGCTCCAAACAAGTAGCTCATTTCCCTTAATCTCAGCTTTGGCCCAAACAAATTTCTTGTCCTCTCCCGCTATCGCAATATGCTTCGGAGACTCACCGCGAATTTGCAGTCCTTTTCCTGTGTTCTTGAAGGTAACAATTAGCTGGTTACCTTTGCGCTTAACGGATTTCACCGTGGGTCCCGATGCAACCAAGGACTTTTCACCGTAGGCAATTTTTCGTGCCTGCAGCGCAAGGCGCTGGCCGACATCTTTTTTATTCAACGGATGTATATCGTTCCATTCTCCAGTATCAATAGCGACGACCATGCCGGTATTTTTGACTTTCAGCGCTTTGGCCTGAGCTTGGCGTAGGTCGGCCCAGGCGCTTTCTGCCGGTTCCGGTTGGGCGGGGAGGAAGTTGGGGAGTTGGACGAAGAGGAAGGGGAGGTCGCCTTGGTTAAAGTGTTTGCGCCAGTCACGGATCAGGTCTGGGAGCAGGCTTGCGTATTCTTCGGCGGAGCTGGTGGTGGGGAGCAGTTTTTCCGGAATATGTGGGCTTTTGGAGCGTTCGACATTGGATTCGCCCTGGTACCAGAGCACGCCTTTGATATTGACGTCAAAAGCGGGGGCGAGTTTGGCTTTGAAGAGGCTGCCGGGTAAATAGTGCAGGGTGGTGGTGGCGGGCATGGGGCCGGATTGCATGCCGATTTTGTAACGCCATTCGCCGCTCAAATCGATTTTTTGATTGCCCAGGTCGAGTGCATAGGTTTTGTCCTCAACAGCACCGGGATTACTGGTGTAACTGGTGAGGCGAACGGTGACGGTGTTCTTGCCTGGTTTTAATATTCCGGGCTGAACCGGATAAATCCGGGGAGGATATTGATAACCTACGCTGCCGACTTTAATGCCGTTGACGTAGGTTTCGTCGCCGTCGACTAATACGCCCAACCAAAGTGTGGCGTTTTCGCTTTTGGCTTGTTCGGCAGAAAGTTCAAAGGTTTTCTTTAGCCAGATTACGCCATTGGTAAAGTCAATTTTTTGCTCTTTTAGACGGCCTGGAATATTGAAGGTTTGCCATTGCTGATTGGAGGTTTGTTCCGTGTGCCAAGGTTTTTCGGACTGTAGCCCTTGGTCGTGTTGCTGGGCTTTGCTATACCATGCATCGCTCGCCGCTTTGTCTTGTTTCGCGATTTTTGCCAAATAATCCGGATTTTTAAAACGCTCGGCTTCTGCTTGATAGTGTGGGTATTTCTGCAAGACGTCTTCGCTTACCCACGCTTGTGCCGGAGAGCCGCCAACGGCAAGGCTAAGAATACCGATGGGTACTTGGTACTGTTGCCAAAGCGCTTCTGCAAAAAAGAAACCTACTGCGGAAAATTCCGGCAGATTTTCTGGCGTGGCGGTTTTCCAACTGCCCTTTTCGTAATCTTCGCGCACGTCATCCACCGCGTAAGTTAGCGGCACCGAAAATTGGCGGATTTGCGGCAGGTTGGTATTGGGAATGACTTCGGGATAACGTTGAGCTACGCGGCGCAGTGGCAGTTCGATATTGGATTGACCCGCTGCAACCCACAGATCGCCAAACCAAATATCTTGCAATTCGATGGTGTTGTTGCCGCGTATGACGAATTTGTGAGGGCCGCCGGCTTTTTGTTTCGGCAGTTTTACGGACCAGCGCCCGGACTTGGTGGTATGCACATAATTTTCACCGGCAAATTCCACGGTGATTTTTTCGCCTTCATCGGCCCAGCCCCAAATTTCCACCGGCTTGCCTCGCTGTAATATGGCGCCGTCGCTTAATAGGCGCGGCAAGCGAATGTCTGCTTGGGCAGATGTTGCGGAGAGCAAAAAAAAGGTCAGGATAAAAGTAGCGAATATGGGCAGAGGATTTTTATCAGTTTTCATTAAGGCTGCCTGTTTGAGTCAACGAATTATTAAAAATAGTCGAATTATATTGAACTGTGTGATGGCAGAAATCCGAAATAGCCATGTGTAATCTTTTTATCTTCGGGCAGATGCCATCAGACGGTGCCGGTTTCGCACGTTAAGGTTTCGAGCAGTTCCAGCAGTTTGGCCAGTTCGACCGGTTTAACGAGGTAATGGTTAAAACCCGCTTTTTCTGCGCGATCGCGATCGGCTTCGCCGCTGTAACCTGTCATGGCAATAATGCGGGTGTCCATAAGGCCTTTTTCCGCGTGCAGCCGTCGCGCGACTTCGCAGCCATCAATATCCGGAAGTCCAATATCCAGCAATATCACATCCGGTTGATAAGCTTTCGCCGTCATGACGCCTTCTTTACCTGTATGGGCGCAACGCAATTCGTAGCCGAGGCTTTCCAGGCATAGAGATAGCCCAGTAGCGGAATCCACATTGTCGTCGATGATCAAAATACGCAGCGTCGCTGCCGATACGGCGGTGCTGGGCATTATTACATCGTCAATTGCGGGTTGTCGGTCAACGAGCGGAAGAGATACGGAAAATTCGGCACCCTGGCCTGGGCCGCCACTCTCCACATGTGCGGTACCACCGTGCAGATCCACCAGCGCGCGCACCAGAGCCAAACCGATACCGAGTCCTCCCTGGGCGCGGTTCAGTGCGGAGGGCGCCTGGACGAACAGGTCGAATACTTTGGCGAGCAGATCTTCCGGAATACCCACGCCCCGGTCACGAACGCGGATGCGCGCGGCGTTGTCGCCGTCTTTTTCCAGAATCAGCTCCACCAAACCGCCGTCGTCCATATATTTGGCTGCGTTGGTTAGCAGATTGCCCAACACCTGGGTGAGGCGCACGGTGTCGCCTTCGACGTAGAGAGGCTCTTGCGGTAGCTCCAGTCGCAGTTCGTGGCGGTGTTTTTTGAGCAGAGGGGAGAGGCTGTCGGCGGCATGGCGAACTACCTGAGACAAGTCCACCACTTCGGTATGCAGCTGAATACGTCCGTTGGAAATGCGCGAGACATCAAGCAGGTCGTCCATCAAACAAGTGAGGTGTTTGACTTGGCGCTGCAGCAGCTCGTGTGCCCAGGTTTGCTGCTGTTCCGACGCAGAGGGCATTTGCATCACCATCACCGCGTTGTGAATGGCGGACAGCGGATTGCGCAGTTCGTGGGCGAGGATGGCGATGTATTCGTCCTTGCGTTTCATCGACTGTGACAAGGCTTGCTCAGCCCGTTCTCGTTCGGTGATCTCACGGGTGAGGCGGGCGTTCGCATCGGTGAGATCAGCGTTAGCAAGCTCCAGCGTTTGATTGAGCTGTTGCAGCTCGCGCATGTTCTGCGCTTTCAGTTCCTCGTG
>DJFQ01000068.1:0-206 GCA_002432095.1 Marinagarivorans sp. UBA5868
CACGCTGTCAGCAATGCGGATGATGTGGGCAACCCATTACTTGGCGAAAACCATACACTTTCAAAATTGGAAGGATTGCTTGCCGAGTTAACAGATGATGCATTCCTCCTTGATGATGAAAATTTTTCTATCTATCGAGACCTTGGCACAAGACTGGACAATTTAATGCGCAATGATGCAACCCCAAGTGACGCGGACTGGTCATT
>DJFQ01000068.1:262-1820 GCA_002432095.1 Marinagarivorans sp. UBA5868
TTGCGGCAAAAATTTTTTGGCCGAAAGCTCGCTTACACGCTTTACGCGACGGAATATCAACTGCTCGCGACTTTAAGTAGCCCGGCCACCTTGCCTGCCAACGACACCCCTGCGGAGTCTCCCCTATGTTCAATGAGTCTTAATCACTGATGCACACCTGGGCGGCAAGCACTAGCGGCGGCTTATTGCTTGGCGTTTGCTTTTTGTTCCCCTCTCTAGGTTATTTCGCCTACCTTGCGTTTGTGCCACTGTTCCTTTACATGCGTGTTCTGGCCGGCGGACAAATATATCAACACGCATTCTGGATGGGCGTCGTTGCATTTTCCCTGGCCAATCACTGGATTTATTTTTTCCTATACAATTTGACAGATTCCCATCGGCTGGCTACGAGCGTATCAACAGCTTATTTTGTCTATGGCGCCAACTCTATCGCGCTTCTTTTTGTTTTATTGCACCAACTGCGGCAGCGAATTCCTCAATATGGGTTTATATTGTCCGCTCCGCTCCTTGCTGCGTTATGGCTGCACGGCTTCCCGCTTTTATTTGAGCTTAACCTGGCGCAAACCCAGGTAAATTTTCCCCTAATTACTGCTCCCATCAAATTGACGTGCCAGTGGTCACTGACCGCTTTGATTTTGCTCATTAATCTATTGCTCGCTGAATGGATTATTGTTATTTCACGGAAAACTAACAACGATCAAAAGCTTTATAGTCCCTTCCGCCTTACTTCCGAACTGAGAATTGCACTGGCAATATCCCTACCTGTATTGCTCTGGCTTTGCGTCGGTCGAGCGGCTCTCCCCGAAACTGAACGTAATCAACATACGTCGCTCACGCTGGGCATTCTGCAAACGGATGACGCGCCGGGATACAGCGTGCCTTACGCCAGGGCCGGTCATACCCTTGCGTACCCGCCCGAATTGCAACAGGCATATACCCTTGCACAACAAGGCGCGCAAGTAATTGTGTGGCCGGAATCGCGCCCCAAAGGAATTTTGACAAATGACTGGGTGCGCCAGTCATATGCAATACATGCACAACATATGAAAGCGAATCTGATCGTTCAAGACATCGCCAGATCCGAAGAATCCAAAGAAGCCTATATTAATGCGAGCCTTATGTTCAGCCGCGATGGTGATCAGGTGACATACCGTAAGATGAAACCCATCCCATTCGGCGAATCCATTCCAAAAGCTTTTCGTTTCGAACCAGTGCAAACATGGTTGGAGCGATTGTTTAAAAGCATCTACAAACCAGTGGAAGCCGGCACTCAAAAGGAATTGTTCGCCGTCGGAGATCACACCATTCTTCCCTTAATCTGTTACGAGATTTTCGCTAGCCAACACATCATACAAACCATAAATGAGCACCCGGAAATTGATTTGATGGTTTTGCAATCCAACGACCGTTGGTTTTTTTCCCATCGCCAAGTATTGATGCACAATGCGGTGGCGCAGCTGCGAGCAGTGGAAACGGCCCGTCCGATACTGCACGTGGTTAATGGGGGGCCTTCTTTTTTTATCGACGCACGCGGCAACGTAACAGCGGTTACCGAATA
>DJFQ01000068.1:1860-4809 GCA_002432095.1 Marinagarivorans sp. UBA5868
GACAAGAATCTCAGTTCCTTGACGGTATATCCCGTCCACGCCTTCACCGCCCGCATAAAACTGGATGATGTGGAAAAACCCATTAATCGGGCCATATCATCAATGCTTAGGCGCGAATATACGACGTGTCGTAAGGCGAGATTTATGCGCGCTTGTAGTACCAAATCGCGAAAGCAGGTGCCTTCCATCGCCAGTTTTCGGCTCAGTGAGCGAGCGCTCATGCCAAGCACTTCGGCGATCGGCTCCAACTCCACATTGCGGATAAATCGGCTATCCACGTGCCAGCGCACCGCGTCAGCCACGGAATCGCTGAGCCCAGCGGCTTGGTAGGTATTTTCACAACGGATAATGACCCTGTTAAACAGCTGGCGGCGAGAATTTCGCCATTCACTTTCGAAAAAGCCATAGACATCAGAGATAGAATTTTCGGACGCACCGTACGCAACATCATCGGCCCCCAGCATTCGTACAAGCGCATCTAGCAATGGTCGTTTGCGTTGCAAGCGCAAAACCAGCCCCTGGCTAGCCTGACGGTTTCCACAACTATTCGCCAACCTGCAGGTAATGGCAGTGCGAAAATCCAAATCAAACCGCCGCAAATTCTCCGTCACGGAATCATCGTGGAGCGGCGTTATAGGCACCACAAGCCGTGTAGCATCCTCAAAATAAAAATTGATATTGGCAAGAAATGACTTTAAATACGGATAAGCGATGGCGGCGTAGCGACGAAAAGCGGCACCCGCTTCTCGTAGACTTGGGCTGGTTTCAATAACACCCGCAAGCTCACCGTAATAACACCAGGGAAACATGGCACCGATACGAAAACCGATGTCGGGATCGTTACATTGGCTCATGCCGCTACAAAGTAACGCACCCAATTGCCACACGCGGATTCGCTCGTACCCGTGAAGTTTGTCAGGAATGGAGATGTTCGCAGCTTTCAACATCAGGCTGGAACTGGCCCCTAGATTCTCGAAGCATTCAATAAAACCCGCAGGGTGTAAATGGAGAGGTAAAAACTCGTCCGCGCCAATCATACTGCTAGCCCATAAAAGGTAATCGCATTCATNNGTCGGTTATACCGCAGAAACGGGTACTTTATTCAATATGCGAGCCCGCTCATTTTCGCTGCCACTCACCGAAAGGATTGTGCGGACGACTTTGAAGCTGAGCGCTCAAGGGATGCCATCTGCAGCATTCGCGCCACATTGTTCTCAGGTTGGGCCGGCAGACAAACAAGGAGGGGAATGGTGGTTCGTATCGGAGTAGGGATTTGGTCTTTGCCACGTCTCAATAAACTGCTTTCGGACATGAATGTCGAAACCCTCGGTTTAATGAACTGTGTCGTCACGGCGACCGATCTATTTCTATTACCACTCTGAAACCGATTTTTTTAGAAGAAACTGATTCGCCTTCGCAAGATCTATATGCGGATCTGCAACGAAAAACATCCATGTCCCAAGCTCCACCCCGAATAACTCTTCTTTCCATCTCAATGGAAGGCCGCCGTAATTCTAGAGCATCAGTTGTATAGTCGGCCCGCCAAAGATCCGCACACCACTCCCATACGTTGCCAGCCATATCATGAACCCCCCACTGATTGGGCTTTTTTGTACCGACCGGATGGGTACTATCTAAACTATTCAACTCAAACCAAGCATGCGCAGGTGCATTTTTAGATTCATCCCCCCAAAAATACTCTGTTGTGCTGCCCGCTCTACATGCGTATTCCCATTCTGCCTCGGTAGGCAGCCTAACCTTTTTACCTATTAATGAACTTAAGCTAATGCAGAAACGACAGGCATCATGCCAATCAACATTTTCCACAGGAAGGAAATCTCTCGACTTGAAGTGAGATGGATTACTGCCGTTAATCTTCTGCCATAGCCGCTGCGTGACGGGGTGTACCCCGAAGAAAAAGTCTTTCTCTATATTTACACAGTGCCTTGGCATCTCGATAGGCAGTCCTTGTTCAGATCCCATCACGAAATTCCCTTTAGGCACCATAACGAAAGGCTCATCGAGAAATTTCTTGATCATCCGCAAACTCATATTTTTCCAGAGGCACCACGAGTCAAGCACCACTCATAAAATCCCTTCTTTTTTACCAAAGGGATACCTAAATATGGGGAGATTGAAATATCAAAATTTATTGCAGCAATTACATCCTCCAGACTAACCCCTTTCAAATCGACACCATTCCTATATGCTTCTATCAGAAATTCCCATTTTTGTTCTGCTTCTGTCGAAGGCAATTTATTGATCCGGCCCTGTGCATACAAACTATCTATCGCCTCGACTACTTGAGAGGCGCTGAATTCGGAACGAAACAGATTTTCCAAGTCACGAAACGTGCTCATGCGGACTCCGGGTTAATATTTCGCTGTCCAGTTACAATTATATATCCGCCTCTGCCGAAGTCGGCAGAAGTAGCATTCAAACGATAGTCAGATAGTAGATACGCACCTGGATTTTCTCTCATAACTTCTGCCAATGTCTTTTCTCTAAGGACCACATCATCATCGAAATAGCCTTGCTTCCTTCTCAACTTTTCAAGCGCCTCTAGCTTGTCTTCTGAGGCAACGAAAAGAGCTTTGTGCCAGTCGGGTTTCAGACCATATTCCATCCCTTTAGAAACATCAAAATAGGGAGACTCATGTGGCGACATTGGTGTTACGACACCGGCGGGTTCGAATCTAACTAAACGCGTGTCAGCGCTCAGCTGTTCTACAACCTGGCCATTAGCTCCTAAAACTGAAAATACTTGCCGCTGCGCGGATGCTATGCTCTCCGATTGCCGACGCGGATCCTCTTTCTTAGCAGTCAACCCAAACGGATCCACCCACCCCACCGGATTAGGCGCGTACTGGTAATTATTTACGCCGCCGAGAAGCCCAATCGGATCCTGCGTAATAAACTGCCCCGTGTTCGGGTTGTAATAACGAAACC
>DJFQ01000008.1 GCA_002432095.1 Marinagarivorans sp. UBA5868
GATGAATGCGCACTTTGGACAACTAGCCCAACGCACCCCACCCAAAGTGCACGCTTAATACACAATAATTTGGTAAGGGCTTAACCGAAAAAGGCGCTTGGCGCCTTTTGATAAGGAATTGACTATTAGAGAAATCAGCCTAGCTCTTGAAGGTGGAGTAGAGAGTAGCTGCAGAAAATATTTCACTTCCTGAGACTGCTTAATCCCCGATCGACCCAATCATGGGTCAACAATGACCGAGTATACAGAACGCACTAAGCAAAAAAGCTCCAAGAATTAGAAACAGCGCGAAAACCACCATCAAAAAGATAATCATTATTTTTGAGGTAACTCGAAACCATTCCGGAGCCAATTTATGAGCTTCCATCAAACCGCGTTTTTTACCACTACTCGGCCAACCGGCTAAGCGCATAAACATGACGGTTCTCATATAAGCAAAAGGAAACCCGGTAAAAAATTCAATTTCAGCTGGAGAGAAATATGGCTCCTTGAAATAGCTCTGCAGCATGGCCTTCGGCACGAAAAAATGCATGATAAAAATAATCACAAGCCACGCAATCAAACCAAGAAGCAGAATGGCCCATATATAAGTTGGGTAACGCAACAGTTCTATTGACATACTGAGTCCACACCCGTTCCCGCTACAAAATCTACCTCGTTTCCGTAAACGGTGTAGGCTTTCCGAGCGAAATATCCGCTTCCATAACTAACCGCCGCGCTTCCCGCCGCCAGAACTAACGCCGTTCCCCATCCCACCGGATTGGATACCAAAAACACGCCTATGATTGCACCTCCCACAAGACCAACAGCCGTGCTCGCGACCGTCTCCACCAATATTTCATTCTTCTCCTGACGACTATCCGTATCCGCAATTTGCATACAGGAGGCGGCAACTCCTACGCCGGTTAACACGTATCCTCCGTGTTTTCCATAAGCGGCGAGTTTCTTTAGCCGGGCGGCTTGGTCGGCAATATTTTTCGTGGCCGGCACTCCGCCGCCGCGGGCGATGCGTATAGCTTCGTGGGAGGTTTTATTGCCGAACAACCATCGTTCAAAAGGGCCGATATTATTTTTGAACCGATCAAGCAAAAGTCGGCGCTGGTAATCGTATTGGTTTTTACTAATTGCGCCGGATTTATACCGCGCATAAAGGTCGCTGATCTGCTCGATCAAACCCACATTGGCAGGGCTCAGCAGATTGCCCTGGGAACCGGCGGCGATGCTGCCCGGGATCACAAAATAATTCGAGTTTTGCGCCAGCCAGCTCAACATCCAGAAATCCAACTCGTCTTGCGCAGGTACATCGTTGAGAGCAAAACTTTCGGGTCCATATTCCGCCGGGCACATGGAGGCCGATGGCATTATGAAAGGGTTGGTGAAAGGTTGTTGCTGGGGCAAATTGAAAGTGCTCAGAGGTGCTGCTGTGGGAGTTGGGGTTGCAGCAGGAACCGCCATAAGACGCAGGAGCGATCCAGCACGAATCAGACTGGGGTCTTTGACGTGAGGATTGAGCGAAAGAATCTGATTGAGGAACTTGTTGTAATTAGGGCTGCGAGGGCCAACACCGTAGAACTTGGCCATGAGCAGCGACAGGCTGTCGCCGGCTTTGATGCGGTATTCAAAATATTCTGGGGCTGGATTGGTCATAAAAACTCCTTTTCGTTGGTGGTTGGCTCCATAGAGGAGCGCACAGTGTATTCACCATGCGCTGGAGAGGCAATCCGCCATCACTCCATTCGTCGACAGGCTACGTCATAGCACCTTACAAATAGCGTGCTCTCAAATGACGTTGAAAATACTCTGCGTTAAGACTCTCTCCGGTTGCAGTGCGAATTAATTCGTCGGTTGGCATGGTGCTGGCGCGCTGCCAGATGNNTCGCGCAAGCCGCTGATGGAGTTTTCCGCAGCAGCGAAAAGCTGGGCGGCGTAGATGGCGCCGAGTGTATAGGAAGGAAAATAACCAAAAGCGCCGCCGGTCCAGTGAATATCCTGCATACAACCATCGCGATAATTATCTCGGGTGGAGAGGCCGAGATAGGACTGCATTTTCTGATCCCATAATTCGGGAATATCCGTTACTTCAATATCACCCTGAATTAATGCGCGTTCAATTTCGTAGCGCAAAATCACATGTGCTGGATAGGTAATTTCATCGGCGTTGACGCGGATATAACCGCGTTTCATGCGCGTGTTGAAGCGATAAATATTGTCCACCGAAAAAGCGGGATCACTCTCGCGATTTAAAATGCGCGCCACCATAGGTGCCAACTGATGGGTGAATTCCAGGCTGCGCGCCAATTGCATTTCGAAGAATAAACTTTGTGATTCATGCACCCCCATTGATCGCGCCTCACCCACTGGCAGACCGGCCCATTCCTGCGGCAGATTTTGTTCGTAGCGAGCGTGACCGGTTTCGTGNNACGCCGCCGCAAAAAGGGTGAGTGCTGACGTCCAGGCGGCCGTGGTCGAAATCGAATCCCAATAAGGTCATCGCCTCCAAGCCCAATTGCTTTTGCTGCTCTATAGGGAACGGGCCTTGGGGTGTGCGATAGGTACGGCTGGCTTGTTTTTCCTCCACTTCGCGGATCATCTGCGGCAGCCAGGTTTTCACCTGACCAAATAATGGATCGAGCTGGGCGCACGTCATGCCAGGTTCGTAGAGATCCAACAGCGCATCGTAGGCGCCGAGTCCGGCGTATTCCGCACGCACTGCGGCCTCTTCGCGGGCGAGATTGACCACTTCCATAAGATTGGGCAGAAATCCCCGCCAGTCATTGTTTTTCCGCTGTTCACGCCAGGCGTGTTCGCACTTGGAAGCAGCGAGAGATTTGGCTTCGACGAGTCGCGCAGGCACTACCGTGGCTTGACGCCAACGCCGTTCCATCGCCCGCAGACTGGTTTGCTGTAGCACTGTCAGATCTTCCTGAGCTGCCGCGGCAAACCATTCCGCCAGATACGGCGCGGTCGCCAGCTCATGCATGAGTACCGCGAGCTCGGCCATGGCCTCGCCACGTGCCTGGTTGCCGCCGGCCGGCATCATCGCCGCCTGATCCCACCCGCAAATGGCGTCCAGATGGCCTAGCCGCGAAAGTTTGCGGAAATGTTTTTCGAGCTGTTGGTAGTGGTTCATAAAAGCTCCAGATAGCAAAAAGCCGCCCGCAGGCGGCTTTATTTGATCAGCCCAACTTACTTGGAGTTGGCGAGGATATGGTCGACGGCGCCTTTGATTTCTTCATCGCTGCAATCCATGCACAAGCCTTTGGCTGGCATGGCTTTAAAACCTTTGATGGCACTTTGATACATACCGTCTTCACCGCGCTCAGAGAGACGCGCTGCCCATGCCGCGGCATCTCCCAACTTGGGTGCGCCGGCGGCGCCCGTGGCGTGACAAGTAAAGCACTTGGTGCTGTAAACCTGTTCGCCGGAACGGGCTTCGCCGGTACCAGCGCTGGCAACCGCCGCGGCGGCACAGGGATCGCCTGCCATGCACACTTCTCCGATAGGTTTGGTGCGGTCGGCGGCGGTTTCATTAGCGGCATTCACGCTGGCGGTAAAGCCGGCAATGGCGGCGGCCAATCCAATCGTTTTGATAGTCAGTGACACAAATTTCACAAGAGTCTCCTCGGAAAGGTTGGAAGAAATAAGTTAGAAAATGGGCGCGCTGATTATACGCTTTAGCTCCGGGTTTTATACGCGCGGGAGCAAAATTACGCCTGGCTGATGCGGGCGCTGCGAGTTAAGTGCATTGATCAGCCCAGCAGGTGATTGATCATGGCGCGCAATCGGGCGGGCCTCACCGGCTTGTGCAGTGCGGACAAACCGCTCTCCCGGATCTTCTGCCATACCGCTTCGTCCACCGCGCCGGTAACGATAAATGCGGGTACGTTGCGACCGAGGGCTTGGCGCGCTGCGGCAATGGCCTGGTCGCCGGTATCGTCCGCACCGAGTTCGAAGTCGGAAATGATGAGATCCGGCACTGCCCCGCCCTGCTGCAGAAACGTCACCATAGACCCTATATTGGCAAAGTCGTTTACCACGAATCCCCACTCCGTCAGCGTCATCTTGAGCGCCTGACGCACATCGGGACTGTCATCAATCAGCAAAATACGGGTCTCCTCCTGCTCTTGCAGCGANNAAAGGAACGATCAGGCGAAACACAGTGCCGCGCCCGACGACGGATTCCACCGTGAGTTTGTAGCCGAGACTGTCGACAAATTGTTTGACGATAGCCAATCCCAAACCGAAACCCCCGGTCAGTTCGCGATCTTCCCGGTTGACCTGAACAAACTTGCTGAAGATTTCGCTCTGCTGCTGTTTGGGAATACCGCGCCCGGTGTCCCACACTTCAATTGCCAGGCGATTGCCGCGACGCCGGCAGCCCAGCAGCACTCCGCCTTTATCGGTGTAGCGGATGGCATTACTCAATAGGTTGCGGATGATGCGCTCCAACAGGGCGCCGTGGGCGAGCACACGGTAATCCCGGGTATGAAAGCGCAAGCGCAGGCCTTTTTCCTCGGCGATGGCTTCGAATTCCAGAAATACCTTACTGAGCAGTTGTTTGATGGAGACCGGCTGAGTGCCGGCGATGGTCATGTCGAACTCGTAGCGCGACACATCAAGGATTTCGTTAAACAGGCTGTTGAGGTTCTGTAGCGCCTGACGCAGTTTGTCGACTATGGCTAACTGTTCTTGGTCCTGCATCCGCTTCTGCAGCGTTTGCACAAAAATGCTCATGGCTTGCAGCGGCTGGCGCAGATCGTGGGCGGCGCCACCAAACAGGTCTTTGATCTGCTGGTTGCGCAGCTCCAGAGAGGCAGCGGTGGCTTCTGCCTCGGCACTCTTTTCCACCAAGCCGCGGTACAGCATTTCCAGGTCGCGGTTGTTCTTCTCGATGATTTGCAGCATCTCGTTGAACGAATCCACTAACCGGCCGGTTTCATCGCGGCCAGGAGCATGGGCGCGCAAACCGAGATTATTGGTTTGCCGCACGTCGTCCATCACGTTGGCGAGATCCGTGATCGGGCGGACCACACTGCGCTGTAGACGGCGGGTCATCAAAAACGCCACCAGCAGCGCAGCCAAAGTAACGAACACGCTGGTGACGATCCATTTGCGGGTGCGTTCGGCGATGGGCGACAGGTCGGAGGCCACCAGCACATAGCCCAGACGTTGGCCTTTGCGGAAAATGGGTTCCACCACCTCCAACAGATCCTTACGCTGGCTGCTGCGCCGATAGATGCGCTCGTCAAGCACGTCCGCACATGGCTGAAACGGGCTGTCCTTGCGCTGAAAACGCGCAAAGATGCGCTGTTCTTCGTCATAAATGCAGGCGTACTGCACGGTGGAGCGCAAGGACAAAGTGGTGAGGTTTTCCAGCGCGTTTGAACGGTCGCCGAATGCCACGGCAGCAGCGCTGCGAGCAGCGGTGATGCGTGCCAGCACCCGCATTTCCTCACCCAGATCTCGCTTGACGTTTTCCCGGTCGAAGGAGATGAAGTTGGCCACTGTGACAATCATCGCCGACGCCATACCAATCACGATGATCAACGAGATCTTGCGCTGAATCGGCAGGTCGCGGTAACGCCAAAGGGAACGCATCAGGGGGTATTGGTGGTATTACGTTTAATGACCCGGGCCAGGGCCAGCAGGTCGGAGTCGAGGAACAGGCCGTTGATCAGGGCGTTCTCGATGTTGACGTCAAACTGTACCCGGTCGCGGGTTCGCAGAATATTAATAATGCCGCCTTTATCGGCGAAGCCATGGCGGTCGCCAATGCTGAGCACATAAATGTATTGAATCTCCTGCCAGAAGGTGGGCAGGCGCACGCGTTCATCCTGGCCGACGTAAAGCACGTGGCAGCCGGCGCGGATCTGTTCGATCTCATCCGCTTTTTGCACCACTAGCGGCCGCTCGCCGATCAAGGTGCCGGCAAAGGTGTAGAGATAAGGGGCGAAATCCACTTCGCCAAACAGGCAGACTTTGATCGGCGCTTTGGCATTGGCGAAGGCATCGTCCGGCCATTCCACGAAATTGGCAAAGTTGTAGACAAACTGCGCTCGCACCTGTTGTTCGGCTTCAGTGATAGCGGCGGATTGGGCATGGGAGGGGACGGCTACAATGGCCATCAGCCAGGCTATCGAGGCAATTAGCCAGGTTATCGAGACAGTCAGCCCGGTTACCGAGCCAGTCAGCCAGGTTACCAAGCCAGTCAGCCACGACGGTCCTATACGAAACAGGCAAGAAATCATTCAGCGAATCTCCGTTTTAGGTGGCATTTCGCCGCCCACCAACCAATGAGACAAAAACGACTTGAGCGCATCGTCGACGCGGCAGCGGTGACGGTTCTTTTTGTCCAGCTCGTCGCAGGTGCCAAAAACCTGCTCAAACTGCACCGCTGCTTTCGGGCCGGATTTGTCCACATCTCTGACAATGTCGGTGCTGCCATCCAGATCGTCGATATCGTCCAGCACATTGCCCGGCGGCGTTGCCGTCACGTCGGTAACGATGGCGAGGGTGCGCCCCGCCCGCACGGTCTGCCAGGACTCTGCCGCAATCGCATTGCCATTGCGCAAAACCTGACCGGTCCGCGCATCACCGGGATTATTAAATACGTCGATGGTGCTGCCGGAATTGCGCACCACATTGCGTTCCGCAGCCGCAGCGGTTCCCGGCGCGCGCGTATCCAACAATATATCGCCGCCAACGGCGCGCAG
>DJFQ01000172.1:0-10217 GCA_002432095.1 Marinagarivorans sp. UBA5868
AGCTGTGTTTCACCGGGCCCACGCAAGCCGATACCGCCTTTCTGCCGCTCCAGGTGAGTCCACCCGCGGATCAATCGAGTGGACATATGGTGAAGCTGCGCCAACTCAACTTGCAGCTTTCCTTCGTGAGTGCGGGCACGCTGGGCAAAGATGTCGAGAATAAGTCCAGTGCGATCCAGTACCCGACACTTCAGCTCTTTTTCCAGGTTGCGCTCCTGACTGGGCGACAGCACATGGTTAAAAATAACGAGTTCAGCTTTATGTTCTTCAACAAGAAGCTTTAACTCTTCGAGCTTGCCGGTACCGATAAAATATTTGGCATTCGGTGCCGCGCGGGCACCAGTAAGGAATGCGACAGGATCGCCTCCTGCCGAAAGAACAAGTTCTTCAAATTCGCGCGGGTCTTCGGCTTCGTCCAACTGCGTCAGCTCTAAGTGAACTAAAACTGCCAGTTCACCAGAGGAGGGGCGATCAAAAAACAATCTCTACCTCGTTACACGTCGCTCTCGCCGTCTTCGGTACCCGTTGCGTCAGGATTCAGCATCGGCACTCGCACCGGACGCGAAGGCACCACAGTGGAAATCGCGTGCTTATAAACCATCTGGCTGACGGTATTTTTCAAAAGCACCACAAACTGGTCAAAAGATTCAACCTGCCCTTGTAACTTGATGCCATTGACGAGATAAATGGAGACGGGAATACGTTCTTTGCGCAAAACATTGAGGTAAGGGTCTTGTAAGCTGTGCCCTTTTGACATGGTTATTCTCCTAGTCAGGATTAATTTTTCGATTTATTTAGGCGCATTTCCACGCTGAATACCAAATTGCCGTCACCGGAGGTGTAAGCAATCAAGCGCTTCAACAGACACAAAAGAACACCCTAAAGTTCAGGGAGGGCCGCCATTATATGGCGGTTTGCTCCACAATATTCAAGGTTTGACGGAAAATTTCGTCAGCACTCAAAGGATTACCCTGAGTATTCAAGGTATTCACCCAGCTCAAACCGTGCCAACCGCGTAGCCATGTTAATTGACGCTTGGCTAGCTGACGGGTCGCCGCAATACTACGCTCACGCATTTCCGCAAGATCGTACTCACCGCTGAGATACTGCCACGCCTGCCGATATCCCACCGCACGCATGGAGGGCATATCCTCATGGAGATCACCTCGCTGGCGAAGCGATGCCACCTCTTCAATAAAGCCCAGTTCAATCATTTTGTCGAATCGGCTGGCGATACGCTGATGAAGCACGGTGCGCTCTTGTGGTGCAACCGCTATTTGAATCCAACGGTATGAATCGATGACACCGCCGCTCCCGCCGCTCTGCCAAACACTCATCGGCGTGCCTGACATGCGAAACACCTCCAGCGCGCGACTGATCCGTTGCGAGTGGTTGGGATGCAAGCGTGCTGCAGATATTGGATCCACATCGGCCAATTCATCATGCATCGCCGGCCAGCCACGTTTGGCCGCCTCCGCTTCGATTGCCGCGCGAATCTCTGGATTAGAGGGCGGCATTGGCGAAAGTCCCTCTAGCAGGGCCTTGAAATACAACATAGTGCCCCCGACCAGCAATGGGATACCCCCCGCCGCGACTATCTCGGCAATGGCACTCTTGGCATCGCGCACAAAATCAGCTGCCGAATAGGATTCGGCGGGATCGCAAATATCGATAAGCCGGTGGGGGGCGCGGCGCAGCTCTTCTGCAGAGGGTTTAGCGGTACCTATATCCATGCCGCGATAAATCAGCGCGGAATCGACACTGATAATGTCGGCGTTGATATGTTCGCGCAAAGCGATCGCCAGATCGGTCTTGCCAGCTGCCGTGGGGCCCATCAATGCCAACGCAAGAGGCTTCATGCTCACTGCCCCCGCATAAACAGACTATCCAATTGCCCAATGGTCAAGGGTACCCATGTCGGGCGGCCGTGATTGCACTGGCCGCTGCGCTCAGTCGCCTCCATGTCGCGTAACAGGGCATTCATTTCTGGAATCGTCAGCTTGCGATTCGCACGTACGCTGCCGTGACACGCCATCGTCCCCAACACGCTGTTCATTTCTTCCTTGATGCGCTGACTCTGACCGTGTTCGATCAGATCGGCAAGCACGTCGCGCACTAGCGTTTCCACGTCAGCGCGATGCAGCAATACCGGTATCTGACGTACCAGCAGGGTTTCTGGACCCATTCGCTCAAGAGCAAACCCGAGATGTGTAAACACCTCGACATGGGTTTCTGCATAACCCGCTTCTTTTTCACTGACCGCTAAAGACTGAGGCACCAGCAGAGGTTGCGACTGTATGCCGCTCACGTCGTACTGGCATTTCATGCGCTCATAGGTGATGCGCTCGTGGGCCGCATGCATATCGACCAGGATCAGCCCATCAGTGTTTTCCGCCAAAATATAAACGCCCTTGAGTTGCGCCAAGGCGAACCCCAGAGGGGGCACTTGATCCCCTTCAACCGACACAGCGATACCACGCTCGATCGCTGACGCAGGTGTAGCGAGGTGGCGATAGACCTGCATTTGTTCAGCCACCGAAAACCCCGCAGGGGCGGCAGGCTCTGGTCTATAAGCCGAAAAATTAAATGGTGCCTGGTGTGGCGGTGCGTCAGGTTGCGGAACCACCTGAGGAATGAGTCTGGATATTGGCGCACTTGTCGAAGACGTATCTGGACGCACATCGGCCAACGCGCGGTGCAGCGAGCTGAAAATAAAATCGTGGACCAGACGAGAGTCGCGAAAACGAACCTCATGTTTAGTGGGGTGGACATTCACATCAACCGAAGCGGGATCGAGCGTGAGGTAAAGCACGTATGCCGGATGGCGGCCGTGGTAGAGGACGTCCTGGTACGCCTGGCGCACCGCATGGGTAACCAGCTTGTCGCGGATCGCGCGGAAATTGACATAAAAGTGCTGTAGATCTGCCTGGCTGCGGGAAAAGGTCGGCAGCGCTACCCACCCCCACAAACGCAGTCCCGCCCGTTCGAAATCCACATAAACCGCACTTTCCATAAATGCCGGTCCGCAAATTTGCGCCGCGCGACGCTCCTGCTCCGCTTGCGAATGAGCCGGCCGCCAGGCATGCACTACTCGATTATTATTCTTCAGCGAAAAGCCGGCGGAAAAATTGGCGAGGGCCAAGCGTTTCACCACTTCCTCAATACGAGCGTATTCGGTAGTTTCCGTGCGCAAAAACTTGCGTCTGGCGGGAGTGTTGAAAAACAGGTCGCGCACTTCCACTGTTGTGCCTTGTGGGTGGGCGGCGGGGGAAAGTTCCGCCTCCATATCCCGCCCCTCTACCTTGACCATCCAGGCGCAATCCTGATCCGCCGTATTGCTGGTGAGTTGCAGACGCGAGACAGAGCTGATACTCGCTAGCGCTTCGCCGCGGAAACCCAAGGTTGCCACCGCCTCCAAATCATCCAAATCGCGGATCTTACTGGTGGCGTGGCGCGACAGCGCTAATGCGAGTTCATCCTGCGCAATACCAGAGCCATTGTCACGGACCCGCATCAGCTTTACGCCACCCGCCTCCACTTCTATTTCCAATTGGGAGGCTCCGGCATCCAAGCTGTTTTCCAGCAATTCTTTAATGACAGACGATGGGCGTTCGACCACTTCGCCAGCGGCGATTTGGTTAGCAAGACGTGGACTGAGCAGCTGAATTTTTGACATAGGATCGGGCGTGAAAAATGGGCGCCATTGTCCCGCCGCCACACATGGCGCGCAACCCCGTTGGCTCAACCGGCGGGAATCACCAGCTTTTGCCCCACCCGAATTACCGCCGAAGACTGTAAACCGTTGTGCTCAAGCAGCTTGGTAAGGCTGATGTTGTGGCGTTTGGCAATGTCGGAGAGCGTATCGCCGTTGGCAATGGTGTAGTGCTGCAACGAGCCGCCGCGCGCCTTGGTCCAGGCAACATAAGAGCCGGGGGGCGGAACGTCGTAGAAATACCCCTTGATGCCTTTGAAAATGGCTTCCGCCAGAAATCGGCGATGGCTTGGGGTGTTGAGTTTCTGCGCTTCCTGCGGGTTGGAGATAAACCCTGTCTCCACCAGGATAGACGGCACATCAGGAGACTTCAGCACCGCAAAACCCGCCTGCTCGACCTGCTTTTTATGCAACTTGGTCATCTTGCCCATCTCCCGCAGTACCCGATCACCTACCTGGAGGCTGTTGGTTAAGGTAGCGGTCATGGACAAATCCACCAGCACACCCGCGAGCACGTTGTCCACTTCACTGAGGCTAACCCCCCCAACACCACCGATCAGATCGGCTTCATTTTCTTTCTGCGCGAGAAAGCGGGCGGACTCACTGGTGGCGCCACTGCGAGAGAGGGCAAACACTGAGGCGCCGCTCGCTCGAGGATTCTTGAAGGCGTCCGCATGAATCGACACAAACAAATCAGCCCGCAGCTGACGCGCCTTGTCGCGGCGGGTACGCAGGGGGATGTAATAATCGCCGGTACGAACAAGATGCGCTTTGTAACCCGGCTCGCGGTTGATCATATCGACCAGTTGCTGGCTAATGGCCAACACCACCGCTTTTTCCTTGACTCGCCCCGGCCCCAAGGCGCCCGGGTCTTCGCCTCCATGCCCCGCGTCCACCGCGACAATGATGTCGCGCTTCTCCGGAATCAGGTCGGCTAGATCCTGAGCCACTTGTTCCAGTTTGCCCGGCGCCGAAGTATTTGTTGGCGAGGAATTACCTTTATCAAATAAATCCACAACAAGTCGGTCGGCCTTATCACCGTGTTTTGGCAAAATAAAACTACGCGGGGTAACGTTCGCTTTAACGTCCAATACCACCCGGAGTCCACCAGTCCGATCGCCGTAACGGACTCCGGCGATCGGTGTGTTGTCCAACGCCGGATTTTCCAGATTGGCTGCCACTACCGCCTTATCCACATCAATTACAACCCGTGACGGACCGTCCAACGTGAACATTTTGTGATTCACCGGGGCACTTAAATCAAATACCAGACGTGTGCTGTCCGGCGCTCGCCAAACACGGACGCTTTCAATGCGCGCTTGCGTCGCCCAAGAGGCCTGGGCCAGGCACAATAAAATTACACTCAATGCCGTGCGCAACATCCGCATTTCTCTCCTTATGCTTGAGCGATCAATGACTGCATGATGGATTCACCCCGCAAGGTGGATGACTGCAAACGCGCGAGACGTCCGGTGCCGCTCACCGCCAATTCGATCGACAAATCTGGATCTGGCAACAAGCCCACACCGCGGCTCGGCCACTCCACGATGCACAAATTTTGTTCTAAAAAATAGTCTCTTATGCCCATGTATTCCAGTTCTTCGGGGTCGCCCAATCGATATAAATCGAAATGAAACACCCTGATTCCTGCCAGTTCATAGGGTTCCACCAAGGTATACGTCGGGCTTTTCACTGCACCCGTATGGCCCAAACCATGCAAAATGCCGCGGGTTAATGTGGTTTTGCCTGCCCCCAAAGTACCCTGCAGAAACACAACCCCACCTGAACATAGCTTTTTGGCCAAGCGTCCACCCAGAGCGACTGTCGCGGCGCTATCCGTCAGTTGAAAGCTCACACCTGCAACACTCATGTTTTCAGAAGCTCGCGAATGTAAGGAGTCAGTTCCGCAGCCTGGAGACCTGCAATCCCGGTCTCATCCACCGCCAAATCTGCCGCTTCTCCATGCAAACAGACGCCAAGCTGCGCCGCTGCCAGAGGCGAGAGGCCCTGAGCCATAAGACTGCCNNTGTCATCCGCAATCAAAGTGCCTGCGCCCTTCAACAGAACGACTCCACCAAACGCTTTTTGCAGCGTGCGAATTGCATTGATTCGGTCGTTTTGAACGTCCCCGGTGCTGCAACCCAGCAACCGTGCGGCTTCCCCCGGATGAGGTGTCATCACCCAGCGCCGATGCGCGGGAAGCGGCAAACGCCCTTCCGCCAAGATGTTCAACGCATCCGCGTCCAACACCAGGGGCCGATCGCTTTGCAACGCCTGTTGCAGCAGCTGCTCCGACCAGGGCGTGCGCCCCAAGCCCGGGCCCACCACCAACACATCCGGGCGCGCCATGTATGGCTCTAATTCCTGCCCGGAGGGAATACCAATCACCATGAGCTCTGGCCGGCGTACCAGCGCCGCCGTCACGTGTTCTGCTCGCGTGGCAAGGGTGATCAAACCGGCTCCGCTCATCGCCGCGGACTCTGCCGCGAGAATGGCGGCACCGCCGTAGCCTTTTTCACCGCCAATCACCATCACATGACCAAACTGACTTTTATGGGCATCCGCATCACGCTCCGGTAAGCACGTCAGTTCCGCGAGGTTGATCCGCATAGCGGCTGGTGAAATGCCCGAAAACACCTCGCCTGGGAGGTCGAGATCGACCACGGCAACTTGGCCGCAAAGTGCCGGCCCCCGACCGGTAAAAAGGCCAATTTTGGCGGTGATAAAACTGATGGTGTGTGTCGCACGAACCGCAACACCTAATTCGGCACCGGTGTCCGCGCATAAGCCTGACGGCACATCCAACGCAAGCACCGGCATCTCTAAGGACTTAATCCATTGAATTACCGCAGCAGCAGCGTCGCGCACCGGCGAAGTCAAGCCAATTCCCAGCAGCGCATCCACCAATATTCCACCCGCCGGTGGTGTCGCACTTTCCTTGAACGGCCGCATTGGCACGCCTTCCTGCCGCGCATATTCGTAAGCGGCGCGAGCTTCGCCCTTTAGTTGCTCTGGCGGGGAAACATGGAGAATATCCACGTGGTGCTGCCGCTGCGCCGCCAGCGCGGCGAACACATAACCATCTCCCGCATTATTGCCGCCGCCACATATCACCAACCAACTGCGATTGTCCGGCCAAACAGTACAGGCATGTTCGAACGCTGCACGCCCTGCTCGCTTCATTAATACCGCGCCGGGGATACCCTGCTCTTGAATGGCTCGACGGTCGATTTCGCGGGTCTGGTCGCCGGTATAAAGATTGTTGGTTAAGCTATGGGCCATGAATGCGCTTCGCAGAAGATGGGCGTAAATATGCGCCGGAATTGTACAGGATTTCGCTTTTTGTTATGACACAGAGCACAAGCTTCACCAACCTTGCACAGCAGATTTCTGTCTGGGCGGCAGATTTGGGATTCGCCCAGGTCGGCATCTGCGACACCGATCTGCGCGTCCAGAAGGAACCGCTGCAGACGTGGCTGGACAGCGGGTACCACGGGGACATGAATTGGCTGACAGAAAACCTCGACAAACGCCTGCATCCAGAGCGCCTAGTGGAGGGTGCGGTCCGTTCGATTTCGGTGCGCATGAATTACTTGCCGGGCGACACGCGCCACATTCAAGTTCTGAAGAATCCCACTAAAGCCTATGTCTCCCGCTATGCCTTGGGACGCGATTATCACAAATTGATGCGCAAGCGGCTGGCCCAATTGGCGGACAAAATCCGTGTGGCCGCTGAGCCGTTAATGCCAGTCAACCAACGCCCGTTTGTGGATAGCGCGCCGGTTCTGGAGCGCCCCCTGGCGGTCAAGGCCGGACTTGGTTGGGCCGGCAAACATACGCTGGTGATCAATCGAGAAGCGGGAAGCTGGTTTTTCCTGGGCGAAATTCTTACGAACGTTCCTCTGCCAACAAACGACACCGTTGCAGCGGATCTATGTGGCGAGTGCAGCGCCTGCCTGAAAGTATGTCCCACCGACGCGTTTCCGCGGCCCTATGAACTCGACGCCCGGCGCTGCATTTCCTACCTCACCATCGAACATAAAGGATCAATACCCGAGGAATTTCGTACCGCCATCGGCAACCGGGTGTTTGGCTGCGACGACTGCCAGGCCATCTGCCCGTGGAACAAATTCGCCCACTTCACCCAGGAGGACGACTTTAAGCCCCGACACGGTTTGGCGGACAGCGATTTGTTGACACTTTTCCAATGGGACGAACAGACGTTTTTACGCAATACAGAGGGTTCCGCCATACGCCGCATCGGTTACGAACGCTGGCTGCGCAATCTTGCAGTAGGTCTGGGCAATGCACCCAGCGCTCCCTCCGTCATAGCGGTGTTGGAGCAACGACGGGATGCGGCGACGCCTCTGGTGCGGGAGCACATTGAGTGGGCATTACAGCAACAAAAAAACCCGCAACTGCGTCGCCAGCGCAAACTACCCCGGCGCAATCAAGAGTAAATGAAGCTTTCACCAAACCAATGATTTCTTCATCAGGCCATGCGACGTTTGTCAGATGCGTAACATGTTATTGCGGTAGTGCTGCAACTCGGCAACGGAATCGCGGATATCATCCAACGCCAAATGACTGCTGTTTTTGCTGAAGCCGGCGAATACGTCTGGATACCAGCGACGCGCGAGCTCCTTGAGCGTAGACACATCCAGATTGCGGTACATGAAGTAGGACTCAAGCCTAGGCATATGGCGAGCGAGGAAACGGCGATCCTGACAAATGGAGTTGCCGCACATGGGCGATTTCCCACGAGGCACCCAAACGGAAAGAAAGTCGAGCGTCGCCTGTTCGGCATCGCGGGTTGCGACTGTGCTGCTGCGCACTCGGTCCGTCAGTCCAGAACCTCCATGTTGGCGGGTGTTCCACTCATCCATGCCCGCCAGCACAGCGTCGCACTGGTGGATAGCCAAAGCAGGGCCTTCGGCGAGAATATTGAGATCGGCGTCAGTGACTAGCGTCGCAATTTCGATGATGACGTCGCGTTCGGGACTAAGCCCGGTCATTTCGAGATCGATCCAGATCAAGTTGTTGTTATCCAACGGCATGCTTTGCTCACTCTAGTGTCTTGGGGAGAGAAATTTACTCTACAATACGACCGCTTTACGGCTGTCCGGCAAGTGTGGCCGAGATACCAAACCGACACAAGCTGGCTCAGTTTTATCACCTACGGCGGAACCATTTTGAGTAAACGCAGGCTGTCCAAACAGCAGATCGAACGAGTGCAAAAGCGCCGCACCGCCGCCTCTCAGACCTCGGGTTCAATCCCATCTGACGACCAGCTTGGCGCAGAACAGCAAGGGCTGGTTCTCAGCCACTACGGCAAGCAGGCAGATGTGGAGAATTCTGGCGAAAAGGCAGTAGTCCGCTGCCATCTGCGCGCCAATCTCGGCAATATTGTGGCAGGCGACCGTGTAATCTGGCGCGCAGGTGCCGAAGGCGGGGTGGTTACCGCAATTTTGCCGCGGGACTCAGAACTTCACCGACCGGACAGCTTCGGTAAGCTCAAGTTGGTGGCGGCGAACGTCACCCGCATGGTTATCGTCATAGCGCCAGAACCCCAGGCCCACGCCAATCTCATCGACCGCTATTTAGTGGTGGCCGAAACCCTCAATCTCGAACCTTTGCTTTTGCTCAATAAGCAGGATCTGTTGTCGACGGAAAGCGATCTTCCGACATTGCTGGCGAGCTATGCGGCACTCGGCTACAAAACGGTACAAATCTCCGCGCGCGCCGACGATGGCATGGCCGACCTTCGTCAGCACCTGCACAGCGGCACGAGCATATTCGTCGGCCAGTCTGGTGTCGGCAAATCGTCGGTTATTCAGGCACTTCTGCCGGACCATGCCATCAAAGTCGGCGCGTTGTCCGAGCAGGAGCAGAAGGGCCGTCACACCACGACCTACGCCCGCCTCTATCATTTCGCTTTTGGCGGCAATTGCATCGACTCCCCCGGCATCCGCGAATTTGGTTTATGGCATATGTCCGCTGATCAGGTGGCGGAAGGTTTTCGCGAGTTCCGCAGCTATATGCATAGCTGCCGGTTCCGCAACTGTAGCCATAAACACGAACCAGGTTGCGCTTTACTGGGCGCGGTAGAGCAGGGTCGGGTGAGCGCGCAACGTTTTCAGAGTTACCAACAAATCATCGCCAGTCTGGATGCCGTTGACGTTCGCACCGACTAGCACCGCAATCCCGCTTTTTTGCCTGCAACTGGTTTTTCTATGAATCGAATGCTCTTCATCGCACTGCAAAGGCTAACGCCTCAACACCTGTTATCACGCGCCGCCGGGGTACTGGCCAGCACCACCAACACCACTGTCAAAAATCTTTTTATCCGCTGGTTTGTGCAACGTTATCAGGTGGATATGTCGCAAGCGCTGGAGGAGGATCCCTGCGCTTACGCCAACTTCAATGCGTTTTTCACCCGCGCTCTCAAACCAGGTGCCCGGGTTGTCGACAGCGATCCTGCCGCGGTGGTCTGCCCGGCGGATGG
>DJFQ01000172.1:10227-12728 GCA_002432095.1 Marinagarivorans sp. UBA5868
GTGGTGGAATTGCTCGGTGGCGATATAGAGGCAGCCGGTGCTTTCGCCAACGGCAGTTTTGTCACGGTCTATCTGTCACCCCGTGACTACCATCGCGTGCATATGCCGTTTGCAGGAACGCTAACCAAAATGACATATGTGCCCGGCGACCTTTTCTCCGTCAACACCGTCACTGCGGAGGAAGTACCGCGTCTATTTGCGCGCAATGAACGTGTGGTATGCCACTTCGAAACCAGTGCGGGGCCGATGGTGGTCGTTCTGGTCGGCGCTATGATCGTTGCGAGTATCGAAACGGTATGGGCGGGCCTGGTGGCGCCGCTGCGACGTAAAATCATCACTACCGATTACACCATGCCTAAGCCGATTCACCTTGATAAGGGTGACGAGCTGGGACGTTTTCTGCTGGGCTCAACCGCGGTTGTTTTATTCCCGGAAGGCGTGGTGAATTGGCATGTCGAGCTGGGGGCAACCAGCCCGGTGCAGATGGGCCAGAACATTGGCCATATTGTGAATCGGCAGGATTCATCCTCCAAAGAGGGAGGCGATGCGGGAGCGATTCTTGAGGAATGAGAGAATTTTGTTGCCCGAACGACCCATCAAATACTGGTCGCGCACAGCGGCCACATCCACTTGGTGGGCGCCGGGTTCGAGGTCCTGAACAATTTCAATTCGCTCCACCTCATTCGGATGCGCCTTACCAGAATCAACTCGGGACTGCTTTTCCAGATCGTCCTCGGCCATATCGAGAAACATCGGCTCACTTAACAGACGCTTATAGGCGTCGGTGACAATCATCACCCGCGGTTTGAGGCGTCGTTTAAAATTCTGCTCCACTACAACGGCCACCTCCCCTGTATTGAGTTCGACCAAAGTTCCAGTGGGATACAACCCAATAGCACGGATGAATTCCACTACCAAGTCGGGCTGAAATTCCACATCGCGCAGTTCGTAAAGCCTTGCGACGGCCTTCGATGGAGAAAGCGGATGTTTCTGCCCTCGCGGATTGGTGACTTCATCATAAAAAGTAACGATACCGGCAATTTTGCCCAACAGAGGGATTCTGTCACCGCGCAAGCCTTCTGGAAATCCGGCGCCGTTGATGCGCTCACAATGTGTTTTCACCACCGATGTGACGCGGGGTTTGATATCCGGCATTTTGCGTAGAATCTCCACGCCGTAATCGACAAACTTTTCATACGCATCTTGCTCGGTGCGCGTTCGGTCCGCCTTTTCAATCAGGTGCTTTGGCAGGCGGGTTTTGCCAATATCTTTGAGCAATATGCCCATGGCCAGCACATCGAGATCCATCTTGCTAAGGCCGATGTGGCGCCCAAACAAAATCCCCCAGATAGCAGAACGCACAGCATGGCTGTAGGTGTATTCGTCCTTCTCTCGCACTCGGCTTAACCAAGTGAACGCGTCGGGGCTGCGCAACACGCTATCCACCATCTCACTGGCGACGCGTTTGGTTTCATTCAGCGGGACGGAGTTGTGGTCTTTTTCGATGTGTTGCAGCACGTTGCCCAGTGCACCAAACACCTCTCGATGCAGGCCTTTGGCTTTTTCGATCTCTTTCTGAATCGGCACGGTTGGTACGGGATAGACGTTCTCGCGAACTTTGATCGGCGCTACATCAGGTAATTTTGACGATGGCGTTATGCGAAGGTCTTTGCGCAAAGCGGCCCCCGCAGGTGCGCTGGTCAAGGTCTTCAGATTGGTTTTGAGGGGCGCGTTACCTTTGATCACATCGATATAGACATGCCGGCAATGCGCTTTGAGTTCGCGGATCTCGTCGAGATCGCGGACGTAAAAGCCTTGCAACGGAAACGGAGTCTGGGTCCACGGACGATCGAGTCCGGAGATAAACATGCCAATGGTGACTTCATTGACATCCAACTTGATTTGCTTAATACCCAAAGCCTATTACCTCACCCACAAAAGCGACTGCAATCCATCCAATAGTGGTCATTGGATAGCCGAGCTGATTATAAACTAGGCAGTTGAAGGTCGATTGGGCTGCTTGGCGCGAAATTTAAGCAATGCAAAACAGCGCAACACATCAATGTGAACTGAGTGGCCTAAGCCACTTGGCCAAGGCCGACTTGATAAGGCTCTTAGTGATATTGCGCTGACAACTCATGCACGGCGTCGATGAATACACCCGCATGCTCAGGATCAACCTCCGGTGTTATCCCGTGTCCCAAGTTAAAAACGTGGCCATTACCAGGGCCGAACGACTGTAAGATGCGGCCGACCTCGGCGCGGATTCGCGCGGGACTGGCGTAGAGAATAGCGGGATCCATATTACCTTGCAACGCAACATTGGCCCCAACACGATTCCGCGCGACACCAATATCGGTGGTCCAGTCCAGACCCAAAGCGTCAGCGCCGGTGCCGGCCATCGCTTCAAGCCATTGGCCACCACCTTTGGTAAACAGAATAACCGGCACCCGGCGCCCTTCATGCTCCCGAATTAGTCCCTGCACAATTTTTTGCATAGG
>DJFQ01000172.1:12737-22887 GCA_002432095.1 Marinagarivorans sp. UBA5868
ATAGTCAATTACCGACGCACTGAGCTTGTCTAACAGCAGGTGCATCACCTCGGGCTGGTCGTACGCGAGCGCTTTTGCTTTGCGGAAATCTTTGCTCGAGCCGCCCTCGATCATATAAGTGGCCAAAGTCCAGGGACTGCCGGAGAAGCCAATCAGAGGAATACGCCCTCCCAGCTCCCGCCGAATTGTGGTAACCGCATCGAGTACGTAAGGCAGGTCTTTGCGCGTATCCACTACCGGTAAAGCTTCGATATCGGCGGCGGTGGTCACTGCTTTCTTAAACCGCGGACCTTCACCATTCTCAAAATAGAGTCCCAATCCCATGGCATCTGGGATCGTCAGAATGTCGGAGAATAATATCGCAGCATCGAGCGGGTAGCGTTCAAGCGGCTGAAGCGTAACTTCGCAGGCCATCTCAGGATTGGTACAGAGATCCATAAAGCTGCCAGCTTTAGCGCGGCTGGCACGGTACTCCGGCAGATAACGACCGGCTTGGCGCATCATCCACACTGGCGTCACATCCACTGGCTGACGCAAAAGGGCGCGGAGGAAGCGGTCGTTTTTCAGCTCTGCCATAAGAGTTCCAGCCTGTCTTTTATTGTTCTAAAAATGACGCAGTGCAAAGCGACTGCCTATGGTCATACATCCAAATAATCAAGAATACCTTCGGCTGCGTTACGGCCTTCCCAAATCGCGGTTACCACCAGGTCGGAACCACGCACCATATCACCACCGGCAAACACCTTGGGGTTAGAGGTCTGGAACTTATAGCTCTGCTGCTCTGGTGCAACAACACCACCCCAGTCATTAACCTTGATGCCATGTTCGCCAAACCACGGTGCGGGATTGGGGCGGAAACCAAAGGCAATCAACACCAAATCCGCCGGCAACACTTCTTCACTGCCCGGCACGATTTCGGGGCGGCGGCGGCCATTGGCGTCGGGTTCTCCCATACGCGTGGTGACCACCTTCACACCCTCTGCCTTGTCATCTCCGACGATGGCCACCGGCTGGCGATTAAAGAGAAACTGAACGCCCTCCTCTCGCGCATTCGCCACTTCTCTCCGTGAACCCGGCATATTTTCCTCGTCGCGACGGTAGGCACAGGTAACGCTGTCGGCACCTTGGCGGATGGAAGTGCGGTTACAGTCCATAGCGGTATCACCACCGCCCAACACCACCACTTTTTTGCCTTTAACGCTGATGAAGTCCGCAGGATCTTTTTCAAAACCCAAATTGCGATTGGCATTGGAAACGAGGAACGGCAGCGCATCGTAAACGCCCGGCAGGTCTTCCCCAGGGAAACCGCCCTTCATGTAGGTATAGGTTCCCATACCCAAGAACACTGCATCGTATTCCGCGAGCAGATCGGCCATGCTGACGTCCTTGCCGATTTCTGTGTTCAGGCGGAATTGCACGCCCATCTCCTCGAACACCTTGCGGCGACGCACCATTACGCTCTTTTCCAGTTTGAATTCGGGAATACCGAAGGTGAGCAGACCGCCAATTTCTGGATAGCGATCAAAAACAACTGGCGTCACACCATTGCGCACCAGTATGTCCGCGCAGCCGAGTCCAGCTGGGCCAGCACCGATGATGGCAACCTTCTTATCAGTAGGCACCACCTTGGACATATCGGGCTTCCAACCCAGAGCGAAGGCGGTGTCGGTGATATATTTTTCCGCGCTGCCGATAGTGACGGCACCAAAGCCGTCATTGAGCGTGCAAGCACCTTCGCACAAGCGATCCTGCGGACAAACACGGCCGCACACTTCCGGCAGCGTGTTGGTCTGATGGGCCAGATCGGCCGCGGCCATGATGTTGCCTTCGGAAATCAACTTCAGCCAGTTGGGGATATAGTTGTGGACCGGACACTTCCATTCGCAGTAAGGATTGCCGCATGCCAAACAGCGATGTGACTGACTCGCCGCCTGGTCCTGGGAAAACGGCTGATAGATTTCTACGAACTGGTGTTTGCGAGTAGCCAGATCTTTTTTGTCCGGGTCCTGCCTGCCTACGTCCAGGAACTGAAAATCGTTGTGTAAACGCTCTGCCATAGTGTTATCTCAAATGCCCGCTGACGCAGCAAACTGCGCACGCAGCTAAAACCGACTGAATTGCCCCACGTACCTTGCGTCGTTACCGACGCCGGTTATTCACCGCGGTTGCGAAAGCTAGTCAACAAGCTGTTGATGCTCGCCGCCTTGGGTTTGACCAACCAGAAGTTGCCGATATAACGACCAAAATTGTCCAACAATTCCTGTCCCCACGCGCTTTGTGTTTCTTCGACAAACTCACGAATAATGCCACGCAGGTGATTGCGGTGTGCTTCCAACTGCTCGGTATTGACGCGAGTAATGTCCACCAGCTCGTGGTTATAGCGATCCACAAAACGGTTGTTACGATCCAATACGTAAGCGAAACCGCCTGTCATGCCGGCGCCAAAATTGACGCCTGTATCGCCGAGCACGGTGACTACGCCGCCCGTCATATATTCACAACAGTGATCACCCGCACCTTCCACCACCACATGGGCACCCGAATTGCGCACGGCGCAACGCTCGCCCGCCTGACCGGCTGCGAATAACTTGCCACCGGTGGCTCCGTACAGACAGGTATTGCCGATGATCGTAGTGTCTTGACTGGCAAAGCTCGAGTTGCGCGGTGGACGGATGACGATCTTGCCACCAGCCATACCTTTGCCAACGTAATCATTAGCGTCGCCTTCGAGATACAACTCCAGACCGCCGGCATTCCACACGCCGAAACTTTGTCCTGCCACGCCTTTGAAGTGAATGCGAACAGGGGCGTCGATCATGCCGGCATCGCCATAACGTTTGGCGATCTCTCCACTGACCCGCGCACCTATAGAGCGATCGCAGTTGGTGATGGTGTATTCAAACTCACCGCCCGCTTTACCTTCGATAGCCGGCAGAATATCCGCGACCATACGCTCGGCCATCAACCCGCGGTCGAACGGCTCATTACGAGCGACACCACAGAATTTCGGCTTGCTGCGGATCAAGTCGTCGGTGTACACAATCGGCCCTAAATCGAGCTTGGCCTGGCGCTCAGTGTCCCCTTTTACCACCTCCAGCAGGTCCACCCGTCCGATCAACTCACGCAGCGAGCGAACACCGAGAACTGCCATCCATTCGCGAGTCTCCTGGGCAACGAAGGTAAAGAAGTTCTTTACCATCTCGACCGTACCGATGTAGTGATCGCGACGCAGTTTGTCCTGCTGAGTCGCCACACCCGTAGCACAGTTGTTAAGGTGGCAAATCCGCAGATATTTACATCCCAACGCCACCATCGGAGCGGTACCGAAACCGAAGCTTTCGGCGCCAAGAATGGCAGCTTTAACAACATCCAAACCAGTCTTCAAGCCGCCATCCGTCTGCACTCGGACTTTGTCGCGCAGATCGTTTGCACAGAGGGTTTGATGGGTTTCTGACAATCCCAATTCCCAAGGCGAGCCGGCGTAGCGGATAGACGTTAGCGGACTGGCAGCAGTGCCGCCGTCGTAACCAGAGATGGTGATCAGATCCGCATAGGCTTTTGCCACGCCCGCTGCAATGGTGCCCACACCCGGGCGGGAAACCAGCTTGACGGAAACCAAAGCCTGCGGATTGACCTGCTTCAGGTCGAAGATCAACTGAGCCAAATCTTCAATGGAATAAATATCGTGGTGCGGTGGCGGCGAAATAAGCGTTACCCCCGGCACCGAATAGCGCAAGCGAGCAATCAATGCGTTGACTTTGCCGCCGGGCAACTGTCCACCTTCGCCGGGTTTAGCGCCCTGCGCGATCTTGATCTGCAAAACTTCGGCATTAACCAGATACGCGGGCGTCACACCAAATCGGCCGGATGCTACCTGCTTGATCTTTGACACTTTGATAGTGCCGTAGCGCGCGGGATCTTCCCCACCTTCACCACTATTGGAGCGTCCACCGAGACTGTTCATGGCCTCCGCCAGCGCTTCGTGAGCTTCTGGAGACAGGGCGCCGAGGGACATACCCGCAGAGTCGAATGCTTTAAACAAATTTTCTACCGGCTCAACCTCCTCCAGCGGAACTGGAGTGATATCCGAGCGGAGCTTCAGCAAATCACGCAGCGTCGCCACCGGGCGATTGTTGACCAAGGCGGCGTAATCGCGCCATGCAGCGTAATTGCCGGATTGCACAGCCGCGTGCAGTGTTTGAACCACATCGGGGTTGTACGCGTGGTACTCCTGACCGTGCACATATTTGAGCAGCCCGCCGTGGCTGATCGGCTTACGCGCCTTTTGCGCTCTCGCCGCCAGGTCTTTCTGATCCCCTTCAAGATCGACAAAATCCGCTCCCTGGATGCGGCTCGGAGTGCCGTCAAAACAGGTATCGACTACCTTATCGCTAAGACCTATAGCCTCAAACAGCTGGGCGCCGCGATAGGAAGCGACTGTGGAAATGCCCATCTTGGACAGGATCTTGAGCAGCCCTTTGTCGATTCCTTTCACGTAATTTTTGTACGCAGTACTGATGTCCACCAACAGATCACCCGCTTCCACCAGGTGATTGATGATGTAGTAGCTGAGATAGGGATAGACCGCTGTGGCGCCGTAGCCAATTAGCGCAGCTACATGATGTGGATCCCGGGCGGTGGCGGTCTCAACAATGATATTTGCATCGCAGCGCAAACCTTCGCGGGTGAGACTGTGATGCACAGCGCCGGTTGCCAGAAGCGCATGGATCGGCAGTAAACCATCCGTAAATCCCAGATCAGACAGCACAATCAGCACTTGGCCATTACGTACTCCAGCGCTCACGGCCGCGACAAGATCTTTAATCGCCTGCTCAAGATTCTTTTCCGCTGGACTGTATTGCAGGCTGTATTTACCAATGCAATAACGACTCTGGTCAACACCCATCAACGCGCGATATTTTGCCGGCGAGAGCACTGGACTGCTGAGAATAATTCGCTCGGCATGCTCCTCCGTTTCGGTGAAAACAGGCTGTTCACGACCGAGGCACGTTTCCAATGACATGACGATTGCCTCTCGCAGAGGGTCAATCGGCGGGTTGGTTACCTGGGCGAACTGCTGACGGAAAAAGTCGTACAAAACCCTGCGCTTCTGCGACAGAACCGCCATGGGGGTGTCGTCGCCCATGGAGCCGACGGCCTCTTGACCGGACTCTGCCAGCGGTCGCACAACTTGATCACACTCTTCGAAGGTCGCGTGATACATCTTCATGTAGGCTTTGACTTCTTCCGCTGTCAGACCGTTTTCGGCTACATCAACCGCCANNGCTGGATTCGATCCGCACGGCGCGTTTTTTCAGCCACTCCTGATATGGGTATGTATCTTTGAGCTGGTTGTCGATGTCCGCAGTATGGTGCAGCTGCCCGGTTTGAGTGTCGACAGAGAGAATCTGGCCAGGACCCAGACGCCCTTTCGCCACGACATCCTCGGGGGCATATCTGTAAACGCCGATCTCCGAGGCAACGGTAATGGTGTCATCCTTGGTGATCACCCAGCGAGAGGGGCGCAAGCCGTTGCGATCCAGCGTACACACCGCATAACGGCCGTCGGTGATTACCAGGCCGGCAGGGCCGTCCCAAGGCTCGATATGCATTGAGTTGTATTCATAAAATGCCTTGAGATTCTCATCCATGGTTTCGACATTTTGCCAAGCGGGCGGCACCAACATGCGGATTGCCTTATGCAGATCCATACCGCCGGTTAACAGCACTTCCAACATATTGTCGAGACTCGACGAGTCAGATCCCTCGCGGTTCACCAAAGGCGAAATTTCCTCGAGGTTAGGCAGAAATTCAGTCTGGAATTTTGACGTGCGCGCCACCGCCCAATTACGATTGCCCGTCACTGTATTGATTTCGCCGTTGTGAGCCAGCATGCGAAATGGTTGGGCCAAAGGCCAACGGGGCATGGTGTTGGTAGAAAATCTTTGGTGAAACACACAAATGGCAGTGGCCAGATTCTCATCCGCCAAGTCCGGATAAAAGCGCGGCAAATCCACCGGCATCATCAGGCCTTTATAAGAAAGCACACTGGCGGAAAGGCTCGCTATATAAAACGCAATGTCATCCTGCAGACGCTTTTCTGCCAAACGACGGGCAACAAATAGCTTTGCGTTTAATTCATGATCGCTAGCAGCGCCGCTATTGACGAATACGTGATAAATGTCCGGGACACTGCTCTTGGCGATAGGGCCAAGACAAGTGTCATCGGTGGGGAGCTTACGCCAGCCGATATCCGCCAAACCCTGGCTCGCTAATGCTTCTGCCACTATGGCCTGCGCTCGGGCGCACTTTTCAGCGTCTCGGCTCATCATTATGGAGCCGACGCCATAGCGTTGAGACAATTGAAAGCCCACGTCGCGCTGGGCCACCAATCGCAAAAACGCATCGGGCTTTTGAATCAATAATCCACAGCCATCGCCGGTCTTTCCGTCTGCTGCTATACCACCGCGGTGGGTCATGCAGGTTAAAGATTCAATCCCGGTTTTCAACAGTTTATGACTTGGCTGGCCCTTCAAATGGGCAATCAAGCCAAAGCCACAGTTGTCTTTAAACTCATCTAACCGGTAGAGACCAGTATTCATAGGCTGCTTCACTTCATTCGAACAAAGTTTGTTAAATGCACCCAGGCGCCGCCGTCCCTTAACCTGCCAAGGGCACATAATGGACAGTCAATGGATTGAGACGACAGCCTACCCCTTAGACAAAAAAGCCCCTCGCAAAAAGGGGCTTGCCTAATAAATGGGCGCTGCATGGTACCCGCTCACTTAGAGCTTGGCAAGCTCATGGGCGGGGCCGGTTCATACCTGAGGACGTGCCGTATGGAGGGTACCAATCCGCAGGTTTAAGGATTTTTACGGAGCTCCTGGTGAATCTGCTCAATCTTTTTTGGCCAGGGACCACCTTTTTGTTGCTGAGATGGAAGATTCAACACTGCAGCCTGCGCCGATGCTTTATCCGCATAATACCCCTCAACCAAAATGTACAAAACTTTGCCGCCGCGCTCAGTTTTGTAAGCATACAAATTGGCCTTGTTAGGTTGCTCGGCCATATAAGCTGCCAATTTGTCCTCAGCACTGGCCGCCATCAATTGCAGCACGTACCCATTCCCGGGCAGCGACAACAATTTCCTGGCTCCGGCTGTCGCCAGAGACTGTGGTGCCTCTCCATGTCCATTTGATACAGATGCTGGTTTTGTCGGTGTCACAGCTATAGAAGGAGAAGCAGCAGCCTCCACTGGGGCGGAAGGTGTACTTTCCTCGGTAGCAGGTTGCGATTGCTGACGAGCACCAACATTTACGACCTCATCAGACACTTCGATACCGTCGCCCACTGGATTATCAATTTTCGCGCCAGCATCACGATTTAGGTTTACTTCGCTCGGCACAATAGAGGACGGTATCTCTTGATTGGTCTGCCCATTATCCACAACGCCTGGCGAAACCGGCATCAAATCTGGGGATTCTCCGGGCTCTTGAGGTGCAGACGTCTGCGACAAAGAAGGGGACGTCGCCGGCTGGACGGAACGCACCTTTGGCGATACCGGGTCAAGCGTTTGAGGTAAGGCCTCACCAAGCGGCGCTTCATCAGTTTGCCGCACCATAAAAGCCCAAATCAAAACACCGCACAGCACTAGCAATGCCGCAATGTGTCCGATGGGCAGCCCGCGCAAAGACATAATTTTTTCAGCTGTCGGCGCAGGAGGATGCATATCTTGAAACATTTCTAATGCCTTTCCCGGAAGGCCTCTCGATTGATACCAAATACGCTGAGCCTGCTCCGTGCTCACTTGGCCGGGACCCACTTGCCTAGTCTTTAATAGCTGCGCCATTTCAACTGCAGAAAATACGGGCAAAGGAGCGTCATGAACCGCGACATCAAGAACCTGTAACGCATCGATGCGCGCCGCTAGACCAGGCTCGGCAAACAGCACGACGTGCAGTCCCACTCCAGCATCGGCTTGTCCCTGCAACGTGCTCACCAACGCTCCTAATTCGGAGTCGGTCAAATGGTGTGCATTATCCACCAACAAAACCGCTCGGGAGCGCTCTTTATGCAGCGTCTGCACATAACCGCGAAGGGAAACCGCTAATTCACCCAGCGTGGCATTGTGCTCGGGACGCAAACCCAGTTCTCGTAGCACGTCACGGAAAAAAACCACCAACCCCGCACCTTTTGCTACCGCAACCCCAACAGTAGTAGTACCAAGACCTGTGTCGAGCAGATGATTAAAAAAGGCGGTCTTACCGCCACCCTCTTCCGCATGTATAACCTGGATGCTATTGCCAAATTGCGCCAAATATACGATCTGTTGACGCAGCCCCTGCCAACTGGGCGGAAATAGTATTTCACCGTCGGTGTGTCCGACTGAAACATCAAAATCGGTTAAGTCGGACATACTCTCCTCGTGCAGGTTGAGGTCACAGCTTGCGCAATTGGGAGACCAGCGCCTGCTGATCAAAATTCGATGTCACTACGGCTTTGCCACAACCTTGCAAAAGCACTAGGCGAATACTGCCATCCATCACCTTCTTGTCTACCGACATGTGCTTCATGAACGCCTCCGCCGACATTCCAGGCGGTGGTGAGATCGGCAAACGTGATCTGAGCAGGAGGTCCTTTGAGCGGGTGAGAATATCCGGGTCCAACCAGCCGAGGTCGACAGATAATTCACAAGCCATAATCATTCCCGCGGCGACGGCTTCGCCGTGCAGCCAGGTCCCGTATCCCATTTCCGTTTCAATAGCGTGTCCGTAGGTGTGACCCAGATTGAGAATCGCGCGTATGCCGCCCTCCAATTCATCCTGACCAACAACATCTGCCTTGATTTCGCAGGAGCGGCGAATGGCGTATACCAGTGCTTGAGGATCACGGTTGTTCAGAGCATCGATATTAGCCTCCAACCACGAAAAAAAATCCGCATCCGCAATCAAACCATACTTGATCACTTCGGCAAGGCCAGCAGCAAACTCCCGCTCAGGCAATGTCTTTAGCACATCGGTGTCAATCAACACGGCTTGAGGCTGATAAAACGCACCAATCATGTTTTTCCCCAACCGGTGGTTCACACCGGTTTTCCCCCCTACAGATGAGTCCACCTGCGCAAGGAGTGTGGTTGGAATCTGCAAAAAATCGACGCCGCGCTGGTAGGTTGCGGCTGCAAAACCCGCCATGTCACCCACCACTCCACCACCTAATGCCAACAAAGTCGTTTTACGGTTGTGGCGATCCTGCAACAAGACATCGAAAATTTCGTTTAGTGTTTCCAGTGTCTTATATCGTTCGCCGTCTGGAAGACGCACAACGGAAATCTGCGCACCTGGGCTATTGCTCACCAAGAGTTCGTATATTTTTTTCTCGTATAACGCGGCGACCGTGGTGTTGGTGACGATGCAAAACTGCCTACCTGCAAAAAACGGTCGCAGCAGTTCGGGCTGATCCAGCACGCCTGCGCCAATGAAAATGGGATAACTACGGTGATCAGGCAAAACCACCTTCAAAGTTGTTATAGAGGTCATATGCAATTTAAAGCAGACGGGAAATCGAAGGAGGGTCAGATTAAGCAGTTCGATGCCGGCAATCAAGCCGGCCGAGGCGAAAGGCGAGGACTAAAGAACGTTTTGACGGGTAGCGTCGAACAGCTGCAAGATTTGTTGAACCACCCACTTACTGCTGCGACCATCCGTTTGCAACACATAGTCGGCCAAGGTTCGATACAGCGGATCGCGCTGTTGCAACAGCTCCTCTATACGGCTGCGGGGATCTGCAACCTGCAACAACGGACGCTTCTTGTCCTTAGCCGTGCGCGCCAACAGTTGTTCAATCGATGCGGTTAGATAAACTACTTTCCCCAGCACCTTAAGCTTTTGATGATTTTCCGGTCGAATGACAATTCCGCCGCCCGTGGCGATGACATGCGACTCCACACCCTGTAGATAATCCAGAATAGCGGTTTCACGGACACGAAACCCCGCCTCACCCTCGACATCAAAAATCCAAGGAATATCAGCGCCAGCGCGCTCTTCGATAAGATGGTCTGTGTCAACAAAAGAATAAAAAAGGCGGGAAGCAAGATAACGTCCGACTGTAGACTTGCCGGCCCCCATTGGGCCGACAAGCACGATATTCCCCG
>DJFQ01000100.1:0-1244 GCA_002432095.1 Marinagarivorans sp. UBA5868
GACAGCCCGCCGTCCATCAACGGCCTGATGGTGTCCTCCTATCTGACAGGGGATGCCAAGACGGCCTGCGCCATGGCCGATCACTTTCTCAAAGTGACAGCGCAACCCTCCCTGGAATTCATGCGGTCGAGTATTTCGGTATACGCGTCCTGTGGGAGTTTTGGCCGGGCGGACTGGATACGCGCCGCCCTGATCCAGCGGTACGGCGAAGTGCCCGAGTTGGCGCGCATTGATCGACGCCTCGCCCAGTGGAAAACCTTCTACAAGGATCGGGAGCAGATCGGCCGCGCCTTGCAAACGGGGATGACGGATAACGGCCCGACCTTCCTCGTTGCACAGGCCTTCACTGATTCACCCGATGAAGACATCACATCTTCACCCACCGATGAGTCAGCCCCTGACTTTTCTGCGATTCCCACAGGGGAAGCCGGCAGCGGCCCTCGCATGATTTTGGTAGACGTGGTGCTGCTCTCCACCCAAGAGCTGATGTCGACGGCCAAGGGCGTCAACCTGCTGAACGCCCTAACCCTGCAACTCGGCTCCATGGCGGGCAACTTGCCGGCCTACTCACGCGTCTTCAATTCAGATTCCCCGAGCGGCGGAGATACCAGCTCCAGCACCGCCATCACCCGGGCCGTGACCGTTCCTGCCTTGTCCTATTCGCTGAACATCGCCAACGCCAACAGCTCGGTCAACGAAGTGCTGGCGCGCCCTACCCTGGCGGCCATCGAAGGCATGCCCTCGGAGTTCTTTTCCGGCACGAATCTGAGCGCGGGCGTGGTTTCCACCAGCCAGGAAGGCGGAACCACCGTAGTGCCATTGGAAAAACGCTTCGGTATCAGCCTGACAGTGACACCGAATTTCCTCCCCGAAGGCCGGGTGCAACTCCAGGTTGCAGCGCAGCGCACCTCCTTAAACGCCAGCTCCGACAACCCGCGGGTGGCCTATCAAATCGAAATCGGCGAGACCACGGCAAATGCCAATGTGGTCATGAACCTGGGCGAGACGCTAGTGCTGAGCGGCCTGAGTGAAAAGTCATCCTCCAGCACGCGCGATGGGGTTCCCGGCCTGCAGGCAGTGCCGGGGCTTCAATACTTTTTCTCGAACAAGAGAACCAACGAAATGCAGCGCTCCGTGCTCATTCTGGTTACACCCAGGGTGCCTGTGCAGATTTCTGAGGCTGCCGCCAGCGACAGTGAACCAATGGACATCCGCATGCAGCGGTTGCGCGAGCGCTTCGGCTT
>DJFQ01000100.1:1260-2051 GCA_002432095.1 Marinagarivorans sp. UBA5868
TAGAACGCTGGCACCACACGCGCACCACCGGCGACCGGCTGAAAGAAGCGCTGAGCTTTCTCTACTATTAATTTGCTAGCGTTTATCGCCTAATTTAATAGTGTTTATCGCCGGCTCAATATTGGGCGCATAAAAAATACCGGCCTAGGGATCGACGTGCAGGCTTTATTGGCCCCAAAAAATCGATTAGGACATGGATTCTTCTGAGGATAGAATGTGCGGCTCGTTGTGAATGAAACAAACCAGTCCATTTCCGCTGCTACCGAAAACATCGGACTCAACAACAATGTTTACAATAATTAGAAAAAGTAGCTTCTTTCCACCAAGCCTCTTGCTGTTGGCATATCTGCTTCTTAGGATCCTGTTCCAGCAAATTCCCGATCTCAAAACATTATTCATCTATCCGACCGGTGTATTAGTCAGCGTTTTCTTGGGCACTGGGGAATACATCAACTCTGAATGGATTTACCTCTTTGATCAAACGCGATTTGTGTTGGGAGAGAGCTGCAGTGGAACGACTTTTTTTAGCCTTTTATGTGGCTATTTGATTTACGCCAAGGCAAGGCACAAAACGCCGCTTACCTGGTTGTGGCTCGCTTACCCTGCTACATTGCTAGCAAATACCATGCGGGTGTTATCTTCAATTTACGCCTCTGGGATGCTGACACAACTTAACGCCGAAGCCCATGGCGATGCTATCCACGTACTTACCGGAACCGTCACGTTTTTAACCTGCTTGTTGGCAACAGCACTATTCATCGAAAGAACTGGGAAGCATTCAATTCATGCAA
>DJFQ01000100.1:2111-3341 GCA_002432095.1 Marinagarivorans sp. UBA5868
CACTTATCGGGTTCATCGCCCACGCAAGTTATATGTTCTTTTTCCTTAATACGATTGATGACGCAATTCCAAACAATATCCAACCTTGGATAGTCAGTGAAGGCAATGTCGGAAGATGGAATATCACTCTGTTTATGCCGGGTGCTTTTATTACGCTCTACGCTTTTTCAAAGCTACTGTTTGCAGATCTAGGAGGCCGCAAAGCGGGGTTGGTGGCCCTCTTTCTAAGCATCGGAGTGCCTCTGCTTTGGTATTTGTTTGCCACGCTTTTGCAACCCATGTGGCTTGGTCAATTTACAGCTATCGGCTGGATCATAATAGGGACAGCGCTTGTTACACTATTTTTGGGCGCACTTATCTACATATTCGACGGTCTGGTTCACAGTCAATCCTCGTCGCCTATGGTCGAAAAACATTATGTCATCGCGGTGTTTCTCGGGCTGATGGCGCCACTTGGTGGTTTGTTGTTAAACCGCTCGATTCCCTTCCCCGTCGATTTCCAATCCACCGACGTTTATATATTAACCGTACTTAACGGCTTGATCCTGCTCTTAAAGCCCGGCAATACTCAATATCTGAAGGCAACCTATTTCCTTCGCTGTGCCAGCTTCCCGTTTATTGCTTACTTTTTTTTGGTCTTCTTGCCTTTTTTGCCCTTATCCCTGCTCGCGATTATTGCCATGGGTGCCGGTTTTTTGATGTTGACTCCTCTGGCTTTAGGGTTATTCCAGTTCCGGGTCACGCATCGCGAATATCATCTGATGGCAGATAATTTCGGCAAAATAAAGACTATAGGGATTACCCTGATCGGCCTGCTGATACTGCCCGGATACTTTGCAGTTGAAGCGGCGCTGGACAAGGCTGCACTCAACAAATCCCTCAACTATTTCTACGCTCATGACTTTACCGCCAAACCACTATCGGAAACTGAGATCAAGCGTTCCGCTAAAGCTCTGGTACAGCTTCGCGATAGAAAATCCGATATTCAAATGCCCTATATCTCCGGTTTTTACAACGCCATTGTATTTGGCGAAATGGTTATGCCGAACACTAAAATCACCCAAACCTACCAGTGGTTGACGGGCGAGGAAATACCCAGCTATGAAGCTGATATTTTTGGCAATAATGCACGCTCTCGCTGGCGTTCCAGAGGCTTTGCTGTAGGACCCGAGAGCAACGCCCTTCTCGAAACAATTGATCAGAGACCGAGTGATTCGTCCTCTAGTCAGA
>DJFQ01000045.1 GCA_002432095.1 Marinagarivorans sp. UBA5868
GGGGTATTGCGGCATTGGTGTCAACTGTAAGACGCGACACCCAGCATGTTTACCAGCACCTAATTAATTAAATATTTATTTCTTCCCGATTTTTTTGCTTCATATAGACTGCTGTCAGAAATCTGTATTGCGGAATTTATGTCTCGATTTGTCATGATCCATTTGTGGCAACCTATGCTTATGGTAATGAATTTGGATGTTGTTGACTTCTTGTTTTCGATATTTAAATTCATAACTGCAAGTCGTATTGACTCAATTTTTTCTTCAGCAAAAGTAGGGTCGCATGATCTGAAAAGTGCGATAAACTCTTCTCCGCCGTAGCGAGCAACCAAATCGGTTGGCCCTCTAAGGGCTTCGGATAAAACATTTGCAACTTTCTTTATGCACTCATCTCCCGCAGGATGTCCGTACTCATCATTGAATAGCTTAAAATGATCTATGTCTATCATAAGAAGATACGCGTTCGTTTTACCCTCTGATGCTGGTATTAAAGTAAGTTTTTCCAAAAAAGCTCTTCTGTTGTAGAGCCCCGTTAGCGAATCTCTTTCCGCTAAAATGGCCAATTTCCGAGTTTTTTTTGCCAATTCTTCTTGCATGTCTACTATCCTTTCCATGACTTTTATTTTTGCTGCAAGAATTGTCTCGCTAACCGGTAGAACAAGATAGTCATCTGCTCCAGCATTAATCGCCCTTTCTAGATCTTCTTCGTTCGCTAACCCCGTGCATACAATGATCGGAATCCATCTTTCGGTCGAATTTTGCCTGATATTTGAAATGGTCTCAAAGCCGCTTTCGTTTTTTGATTCTACGTCCATAACGATTATGTCGATTTTTTCGGCCCTGACTAGGCTGGCTGCCGTGCTGCCATCCTTGGCGAATCGAGTTGAGAATCCCAATTTCGACGAATACTGCTCGATCGCATAACGTAAGGTTGAACGCGGCTGGATAATAAGTAGAGTTTTTTTATCAATATTTTCCATTTCAGAGTCTTACGATATCAGTGGTAGAATGTGGAAATTTTGCTTGATTCAAAGAAAATAGCGATATTTTCGTCGTTAAATATTAGGCCTTTCTTCGTTAAATTTCTGTAGTACGATGAGTAACTAAGTTCCATCATTTTGAATCCTTGGTCAGTAGAATTGAGAATATGTTCTTTTGATCCTAGGGACATAAGAGATGTTAGTATGGTATCGAGGTAGTCATGGGTGTTCTCAATGAGAATCCTTGTATAAGATGGTGTTGTGCCATCGTGAACAATCATGTTTCTTGCTCTGTAAATCCTCCGTATTTGCCAATCAACTCTTTGCTTGTGTGCATCTAAGGCAGAAACCACATTTGCAGGCGAGGATAGCAACCATTCTAGGTATGAAAATCTTTCGTATAATAAGTGAAAATCCCCGAATCGGGATTTGAGGACGTTTCGTAAAGTTTTGTGTTTTTCTAGGGCTAGCAAGTGCAATGTTTTTTCTGGAATCTTTGAGCAGTTGATTTCTTTTAACGTGTTTCTGGTAACTCTCGAATTCCAGAGCAGTAGGTCCTTTGAGAGCTGGGTTGTAATCTTTTGCAGATAGCCTAAGTTAAGGAATGGCATGATCGAATGGGAAATGTGCTCAATTTGACAAATTTTATCATCAGCCTTGGATGGGATGAGAGATTCAAGAGCGGTCCATAAATTTATTAGTTGGTTTTCTGCGGAGTCACTTGCGAGAGCAAGTGCATGCAGTTCTGCGCTTCTATTGAAGCGGAAAAATGATTCTTCTACCATTGAGAATCCGTCCATGAATTCTTTAAGCCTCTTCGATGCTGGTCCAACTTTGAGGTCCTTGCATTTGTGCATGGGATTTGAGTGATTCTTGACAATTTTTCCTTCGCCTGAATTGAGCGGAACGACTAATCCCTCAGTAATTTTTTTGGGGCACTCCTTGTGATGATACAGGCCGATCAATGTTTGCAGTTGATCTATTTTTAGGTCGGAGCGCTTTTTCGCGCTATAACACTCTTTTGCTTTGCATTTAGTGATCAGATATGTCTGGTTGATAGCAATTTTGAAGTTTAGGTCTATAACTGCCTGATTGAGATTGTCTAACTCATCTGTGATTGTGATTCCCAACTTCGATGCGGGATCTTTGAATTCGCTAAGATATGATGGGGCTCTATAAATGACATTGAATTCTTCTAGTTCGGTTTTAAAATTCTGAAAATAACGCGATATATCTGTGTTTCCGGTGATTCTTTCGGGGGAGTAGTGGAAGAAAGCTTTTGTTGTCTTTTGGATATATTTTTCTGAATATCCACTGTTAAGTAGGGTGGTTATATAGCTTCTGGAGAGGCTCCGGATCGTAGATGCATCCTTAGTTTGGCAGATGGCCTCGATCAACAGCTTTTCATTTCTCGCTTTATATACTGCCAACGGCATTTGGCTTTCAATTAGCTTTAAGCATGTTAGTCTGCTTTTGTCAGATATTTTGGGATCTTTTAATCCCGACTTAATTTCTCCGAGCTCAACGACAAGCAGTGATTTGGCAACTGAATCTTTATCTATGCTTTCTAGAAGTTCATCAATAATATGATTTAAATTTGGCTTTTTTATTGTCCCAGCCTCGATGGCCTTATATGTTTGAATGGCTTCCCGGACTAAAAGGCTCGAGTGCATTGCCGATGGTTTGTAGGTGTCCAATGTGAACTCGAACAGCATTTCATCAATATGCTGTGCAAAGAGAACTAGTTCCTTTGATCCTTGAGGGTCATCCCACTTCTGCAAGTTTCTAAATTTCATCTGTTCTCGCCTATGCTACCAGCTGTTTTCCTTGGTTCAAAAGTACTTGAATGGTGTGACGAGTTCGGGATTGTCTTTTGTCCAAGTCACCATTCCAGAATCGCCATAACGTCCAAAAGCGAAGCCCAAACACCAAGCATAGCCCCGCCTCGTCCCCTCGCACCGTGGAATTTTCAACCTTTTGTCACTGATCCCGCCGAATGTGATCCAGTCCTCTCAGTCCGATCCTTACGCCCCTCAACCCCCCACATCAGCTAAAATGCCCACCCCATTTTTCCAGGCCATTCCCTCCACCCATGAGCTTCCTAGCCCAACTCCGCCAAAAGCAAAGCCCCGTCGCCACCGGCGGCTTGCAGTTGTGCTACCTCCTCAGCTGGCAGGATGACGCCCTGCATCTGGCCATGCACTTAGCCCATCTGGAAAACGGTCGGGTGCGAGAGTTGGGGCAGGCTTATGCGGTGCAGCAGGCGCATTTGAATCAGCCTCCACCGTTCACCATTCCGGCAGACGTTGTCGTGCTGCGTCGTCTGCTGGCTAGTGGCTGGAATGGGCGGGCGGCGGGGACTTGTGTGGATGCAGATTTGGCGTTTCTCCGGCTGCTTTTGGCTACCGGCAAATGTTTTGCCGCCGTTGCGGATAAAGCTTTGGTTTGGGGAGAGCCCTGTGCGGTTGAGCCGGTTTGGCGTATTGGGGCGGATGGCAGCCAATCTCCGAGGTGGTGCTGCCCGGAAGATGGGCGTTTTTGGCCGTTGGCCGGTGCTGATATAGGGGTCGTCGTCCGCGACGATCAGTTGCATCCGTGCAAGAGCGAATTGGAATCTGAGGCTTTGGCGGAAGCCGGTGGGGTGGGCGCGTTGGCGCCGACGGATCTTGCGGAATTTATGTGTACCACGGCGCCGCGCTGGCGTGATTTGGGCCTGCCTCTGCCGGAGGTGCTTCCCAGTACGTCGTTGTCGGCGGCTGTGCGGCCGGTGCTGGTGTGTGAGTCGAACCTCCAGGCCGATGGCCGCTGGGCCGATTCGGTTGTCTTGGCTTTTCGTTACGAGTCGGACGCGGTCTGCTTTAGCCGGCGCTTTGCTGATCGTGACACCAGCAGCGCATTTTGGAATGGTGAGGAATTGCTGTTTGTTGAGCACCAGCGCGCCGTTGAAATTGAGCTGTATGAACGAGTGGCGAATTATCTGCAAACCCACCTGAGCGGACGAATCATGGCGAGCGAGACGCGCGGCAGTTGGCGCCCTCAGGATAAAGCCGCCTGGCAGGCGCTGTTGTTGGAGCATCGCGCTGCGCTGGAGGCGGAGGCGGATTTTCACTTCGCCCCCGGTTTTCGCCACGCCTATATCGCGCCGGCCAATTGGACGGTGGCGGTGGAGCAGGGTGAGGGTCATTGGCGGCTCGGGTTGGAGCTGGAGGCGCACGGCGAGCGTTTTGAATTGCTGGATCTGCTGGAGCAGTTGCGTCTGTTTAATCAATTGCAGCGGGAAGGGCAGGTGGAATTGCAGGTGGCGGGCAAAATTCTGGTATTGCCGGGCGGCCTGATGTGCTCCCTCGCGGCGGAACTGGAAGATGTGGTGGAGTGGTATGGCGGCGGTGGCGGCCTGCCCATGAGTCAGCTTTACCGGGTGCAGGCCCTGCACCATCTTTTGCCCGAGAATACCGAGTGGTCCGGCGACGATGCGCTGCTGCGGCGCGCCCGCGCTTTGCAAATGTCACCCACGCTGCTCGACAGTGCAGCGAGCGGTGTGCAGGCAGAACTGCGGCCTTATCAATGGTTGGGGGTGTGCTGGTTGCAGCATCTCAAACAACTGGGATTTAACGGGTTACTCGCCGACGATATGGGTCTCGGCAAAACTCTGCAGACCCTCGCTCATTTGAGTCTGGAGCATAAACGCGGTGAGCTTGCGCAACCTGCCTTGATCGTCGCGCCCACCAGTCTGTTGCCGAATTGGGCGAAGGAGATTCGCCGGTTTTGCCCGCATTTGCGCGCCCATGTGGTGCATGGCGGCCAGCGTCATCAGAGCTGGCCGCAAGGCGAGGTGCATATTTACATCACCAGTTACCATTTATTGGTGCGCGATCTGGATTTGTGGGCGAACAAAAACCTGAGCTGGCTGGTGCTGGATGAGGCGCAGATGATTAAAAATCCGCAGACTCACGTGAGCCGCGCGGTGCGTGAATTAAACGCGCAACACCGCCTGTGTTTGTCCGGCACACCGGTGGAAAATCACTTGGGCGAACTCTGGGCACTGCTGGATTTTCTTGAGCCCGGCGTGCTCGGCAATCAGCGCCAATTTAAATCCCATTATCAAAAACCCATCGAGCAGGAAGGCAGTGGAGAGCGCCTGCAACAGTTGCTCACGCGCATTGCGCCTTTAATGTTGCGCCGGACCAAAAATCAGGTGGCGCGGGATTTGCCACCTAAAACTGTGGTGCAGCAGGTAATTCCGCTTAGCGAGGAACAACAGGCGTTTTATCAGCGCTTGAAACAGGACGATTGGCAAAGTTTGATGCAGCAATTGGAAGGCGTGGAAAATCCCGGGCAGAAGCAAATGTTGCTGCTCGCTGCCCTGATTCGTTTGCGTCAGGCGTGTTGCGATCCGCGTTTGTTGTCTGAGGACGTTCCATCGGCTAAAACCGATTATTGTGTGGAGATGCTGGAATCGCTGGTGGCGGAAGGGCGGGCGGTGCTGGTGTTTTCCCAATTTACCCGCATGCTGGATATTCTCGCGGAACGGTTAAATGCACTCGGTATTAACCACTTGATGCTCACTGGCCAAAGCCGTGATCGCGCGGAATTGGTGGAAGGCTTTCAGGATGGCAGGGCGCCGGTATTTTTGATCAGTTTGAAAGCGGGTGGTGTGGGTTTGAATCTCACCCGCGCCGACACGGTGATTCATTTTGATCCCTGGTGGAATTCCGCCGCGGAAGAACAAGCCAGCGACCGCGCCCATCGCATTGGTCAAACACAACCGGTATTTGCGTACAAGTTAATTGCGGAAAATACCATCGAGGAAAAAATTGCCGAATTGCAGGAGAGCAAGGCGCTGTTGAGCCAACAGGTGAACCGCCAAGCCCAGGACAGCGGCACTGCATTTGCACTCAAACTTGAAGACTTGCTGCGCCTGTGGCAGGACGATGAGTCGTCGCAAGAGTGACATCTACCCGAATTACCATTCACCGGCGCAGACGCGGGTGAATCAAGAAGCGAGGCTGACGTTTTATGGTTGATATCGCAACCGTGGACTCTCAAGTAAGCCAACAGGGACAGTTTTGTTTATTGGATTGGATGCTGTCTGAAAATTTTATTCCCTACGCCACCTATGAGGATTGGCGCTACGGGCGCATGGCGACATTGGACGGCGCCTTTACGCTGCAAGAGGACGATTTGCAGCGCCTGCTTGAGCGCGCACTGCAAACCTGTCGCGAATTAAAACTGCAGCCGGAGTCCCAGACGTTTTTTCCCTGGGATGGTCAACAGCGTCAACCGCTGCGCATCTGTGAGAATTCCGAGCGACATGAGTCGCTCGCCACACGCTGGAGCGCGCGTAAAGATGTGCCGCAAATGGATTTGTTTATGGACAATTCCGCGGCCATTGCCGAGAACCAAGTGCTGGATGCGCTCGCCAATCGCCAGTTCCCTGTCGCCGCAGAAGCCTTGCAGCGCCTCACCAAAATCAATCCGCGCCACGGCAAGCTGGGCGGTTATCAAGACCTGATTAATTACGGTTTGCACTGCGTTGCAAGTCCCGCTATCTCATCGGAAGATCTGGCGGCGGAATTTCAAGGATTGGATCAAGAAGTGGCGCCCTTGGCCACAGAATTGTTGCGCAGCCGGCGGCGGGATTTTCTCGCGTTTGCCTGGCGCCGCATGGCAGAAAGTCTGCGCCAGAAATCATTTTCTGCCGCGGAGCCGGAGTTGCATTGCAGTTATGCCTATTGGCAAATTCCCGATTGGCAGGCGCTGGTGAGTGGTTTAGAGCAGGAACCGCAATTGTTCGAATCGCCAGTATTGATGGCGCGGCTCGCCCAGGGATTTTTACAGTGTCAGCAGGTGAATGCGTTTTATTTATTGTGGGGATTTTTATTCGAGCGCTTCGCCGATGATGGCGAACGCCTGATCGGCCAGCAGGGGGAATTGCTGGTGGAAAAGTGGGATCAATTTTTAGCGTTTGATGAGGAATGGCCGGCGGAGCATTTCCTCGGCTTTTTATTAATTCAGCAGCCGGGTTTGGTGCAGGTGCTGGACAATCTGCCATTGCTGCAGCGGGTGCAAAGCAACAATCCTGTTAATCGGGCTGCCATGGAATTGGTGCGTATGCGTTTGGCGGAGCAGGATGAAAGAGAGTCGCGGGAGGCGCTTAAAAAGGTGAGTCCGGTGATGTTGAGTTTTTATCTCAACAAACGCGACTGGTTTACATCGCTGAAGAAACGGCGGTTTTAAAACCCCGTCCTGCGCAGGACGGGGCGGGTGTTTTTAGTCGACAAAAATATCTTTGTAGGCGGTAAAAACCGATGCATAAATCACCGGACCTAATACCAGCATGCCCAGACCGAACGGAATCATGGCAATAATCAGCAGCACAAACAGCACCAAACCATACAGCAGGAATGGGACGATATTTTTCATACATGCCTGAAAACTCATTTTCATGGCTTGAATTACCGGAACTTTGTGCAGGACGATCAGCGCCGGTGCAAACCAGCCAGCCATGCTTACCGGGATAATTAATGCCATGGCAACCAGCAGGCCAATCATAAAGCCCATGCCCATGCTGGCGAAATCCGGCTCGCCACCTATTCCCATGAGGGGCATAAAAGCGGAGCCGAGACAGATGGCCATAATCACAAATATCAGCACCATAATCACAATGGATAACAATAACAGTGGGACAAAAGCCTCTTTAAAACCCGCGAACAGGTGATTGATCTGCAAAGGTTCGCGGTCGTGTTGCGCCTTGCATCCCAACATCAACCCGCCCATCCAAACGTAAGCCGTGAAGGACACCAGAAAATTCACCAAAGGGATAAGGTTGAGCACAATCAGCAGCACAAAACCGATTACACATATGGCGATCCAGGTTCCGGCATCCTGTTTGAAATAATTAAAACCGTCCACCAGCCATTGCACACCCTGGCCAGCGTTTACGGTGCGCGGTGGGTGGAGCGCAAATTCCTGCTCACCGACGGGGTTGGTCAATTCCGCGCTGGGCGCTGAATAGGGATTGGGGTTACTCATGGAGGCTTCCTTGATTTGAGTGGGTGAAGTGAGCGCGCCCCGCCAAGACGGAGCGCGCGGTGAAAAACTGTACCGTCTATAAATGTATACGGCCTCTAAATGTATACCGCCTATCAATAATTGCAGTGGCGGCGTTTTTAGCTTAGCTGGTTATGCTCCGTTCTCAAGCGTTTATCGAAGATGCTCAGTCATCTGCGAGGGAGATCGCGCGCGCTTTGGTATCCAATCCACCGAATGCCTCCTGCAGAGCCTCTAAAAAGCCGCGCAGTTCCATAGCCATGATGGCGAAGTCTACGTCGAATTCCTCGGCGGCGGTCTCCGGCTGTTTATCGCCAGCCTGATCGAGGATACGCTCGGAGAACTTCAGCCGGCGCACCGCCAACTCGTGATCCAGCACGCACTCCACCGCATCCTGCCAACTGATGGCCAATTTGCGCACCACCATATCGGTTTTTAAGTGGTTGAGCATCTCTTCTGCAGCGAGATCCTGTTTTTTGCAACGGATCAGTCGGCCATCGTCCTTCGGCGCTTCCAGTTCACATTCGTCGCCCAGCGTAAAACCGGTTGGCGGTTCGGATTTGGCGAGCCACGAGGTCATGGTCTGACTGGGGATTTGTTTGGTGGCGAAAGGAATAACCGGCAGACTGCCGACCACATCGCGCAGCGCTCCCAATAATTCTTCCGCGCGTTTTGCTGAGGACGCGTTAATCACCACCCAATTTTCCTGCGGGGCGATATAGGCGTATTGCAGTTGCGAGCGAGTGAGGGCGCGGGGCAACAGAGAGAAGATGATCTCTTCTTTCAGATTCTGCTTCTCCGCGCGGGCAACGTTACGGCCTTCGGCTTGGCTGATTGCAGCAATTTTCTCTTCCAGCTGCTCGCGCACTACGCCGCCGGGGAGAATTTTATCCTGGCGTTTGGCGCACACCATCAAATAACCATTGGTGGCATGGACCAGGGACTTACCATTGCGCCCGAGCGGAGACACCCAGCCGTAACTGTGCAGATCCTGCTTGCCACAGGGCTGAAACACTTTCTGCGCCAGCGCCTCGTCCAGCTCTTCGGCAGACAGGGAAAACGGCTTGGTCAGGCGGTAGACGCGCAGATTTTTAAACCACATGGAGGCTCCTGAAGATAGACCGGGTGAACAAAAACTAACCGGATAACAAGGTCACCGGGCGCGGCATTAAGCCGCGCCCGGCAGAGTGAGTCAAGAAAAGCGGGACCGCACCAGATTTAAGGCACTGCCGCGGTGGCCGGTGCAGGGGCGCCCAAGTGCTGGCGCAAAAAGGTCTGCATGGCTTTGAGGGCAATCAACTCGTTGGATTCGATGGTGCGCCAGTGTTCGCCGTTGGGCAGCTCAACGTACTCCACCGATACACCCTGTTTTTTGAGCTTTTTGTATAGGTTGCGCGAGTGTCTTGGATCCACCACGGTATCTTTTTCGCTGGCGATCAACAGTAGCGGCGCTTTGATTTTTTTCCGCTGATGGTAAGGCGATACGTCTTTGATATCGCGCTTCGGATTGAGTAATTGCCGATTGAGGCCGGAAAACAAGTAATACCCAAGTCCGTTGTAGTGCATTTTCATGTCCATCACCCCGTTGATGGCAATCCCGCATTTGTAAAGATCCGGAGTTTGCACAAGTCCGAGCGCCGCCGCGTAGCCGCCGAAGCTGGCGCCAACAATGCAAATTCGCGACGGGTCGGCAATACCTTGTTCGATCAACCAACGCACGCCGTCGGTAATGTCGTTCTGAATGCCCAAGCCCCACTGCTGATAGCCGGCCGCTTCGTGGTCGTAACCAAAACCGGTGGAGCCACGAAATTGTGGCTGCAGTACAGCGTAGCCTTCGTTGGCAAACAGCTGAACGTAATTATCGAACCCCCAATAATCCCGCGCCCAGGGTCCACCGTGGGGATAAACGACTAATGGAAGTTTGGGTTTTTCCTGGTTTTTTGCGCTGGCGGGTAACGTGAGGTAGGCGGGAATATCCAAGCCGTCACGGGCTTGATAACTCACTTCTTCCATCGGGTGCAAAATGGTTTCGTCCAGGCTCGGATAAGCCGAACCAAAATAGCTCGCGGTTTTTTGCGCAACATCGTATAGAAAATATTGCGGCGGATGCTTATCGCTGTAAACCATGTAAAACGCGCGATCCAAATTTATCGGGTTTGCCACGGAAACAAGTTCAACGCGACGCCCGGGAAAAGCACGCTTCAGACTCTCCCGTGCCGTCTCCCTTTGCGCGTTTTTATAGCGGCCAAGAATTTTATTGTGTTTCAAGTCGTACATATGCAGATCGGAATCATCCTGATCGTAATTGTCGTCCTCCAATTCGTGAGAGGCGAAAAGCAAAATATTGTTGTCCTGGTAATCAAAACGCACGGGATACATCAGCTTGCTGCTTAAAAACTCTTCTCGCTGTAACAGCTTCCAAGGCGAATCCTCGGTGTCGCGATAATAAATGGTCGCTACTTTTCCTTTATCGCGAGCTTTTATGCCGATGCGAATTTGCCCAGAGTTGTCGGCAATAAATTCGCTGAATGCTCCGCGATTGGCTTCCACCAGTGCTTTTTTACCCGTGTTGATATTGACCTTGTGGACTTTGGGCATCGCCCAATGATCGTCGGCTTCATCTAGCTCCATCAGCACATGCTCTGGATCATCGGGCAAGCGGTGCACCATTCCTGGGTGTTGCAGGAAATACCCCCACGAATTCGGTTCCATATCGAAAAACACTGGATTGGTGCCGGTTTTATCGATGGCAAACAGGCGGGTGAGATTGACCAGACCCACGCGTGGGCGTTTGACCGCCATGCGCACGCCGACGAGCAGCCGGTCGTTATTGACCCAGTCGTACCAGCTCAAGTGAATATCCCGCAACGGAATGAGCCCGATAAATTTTTCGTCGGGTTTGTACAAATGTTTGGTGACGATCACCGGCATGTCGTCATGAGTGATCACATAGGCCACCTGCTGGCCGTCCGGTGAAATTTTCGGTGCCGCCACCGCAGGCAGGCGAGCGAAGTCCTCAATCGTTGGTACCGTGATTGTCGGTTGTGTTTCAGCTGGTACTGTTTTGGCGAACGCCAAACAAGGGGGCAGGCTACACAGCAGACTGATGACCAATAAGAATCGTTTCATCCCTAATCTCCTTTTGATTCGGATTTTGACGCCGCGGAACACCGCGGCTGAATTACATTTTTTCCATGACTTCGATGCCCAGGAGGTCCAGGCCGTTGCGCAGGGTTTGCGCCACTTGATGGCTGAGAATAAGCCGGCTGTTGCGGGTTGCGCTATCGACGCCGTCTTTGAGAATAGGACAGGCTTCGTAAAACGTCATAAATAAACTGGCGAGATCGTACAGATAAGTACACAAAATATGCGGCATGGCATCTTGGGCCACCTGCTCGACGGTTTCGCCGAATTGCATCAGCTTGAGCGCCAGGGCTTTTTCCTGAGGCTCCGTGAGCGTTAGTGATGATGACAATTCATTTGGGTCGACGCCGGCTTTGCGAAAAATACTGCGCACCCGGGTGTAGGCATATTGCAAATAAGGGCCAGTATTCCCTTCGAAACTCAGCATCAAATCCCAATTGAACACGTAATCCAGAGTGCGGGTTTTGCTGAGATCGGCGTATTTCACCGCGCCAATTCCCACCTTGCGTGCCACTTCCGCTTTTTCTTCTGCGGTGAGTTCATCGCTGCCCTGAATGACGGCAGTTGCCCGCTCCACCGCTTCATGCAGTAATTCGGCGAGTTTTACCGTGCCACCGCTGCGGGTTTTAAACGGTTTGCCGTCCGATCCCATCATGGTGCCGAAAGGACAATGTTCGAGGCTAACTGTATCCGGCGCAAAACCGGCTTTACGTGCAATGGTATAAACCTGCTGCATATGCAAGGCCTGGCGGGCATCGCTGAAAACCATAATACGCTGTGCGCCGAGAGCGCCGATGCGAAAACGTACTGCGGCGAGATCAGAAGTGGAATAAAGATAACCGCCGTCTTTTTTCTGCACGATCACCGGTGACGGATTGCCATTTTTGTCGGCCAGCTCCTGCAGAAATACCACTTGCGCGCCTTGATCTTCCCGCGCTAGTTCCTGTTGTTTCAGCTCTTCCATCAGCACCGGCAAATCGCTGTTGTAAAAGCTCTCGCCGCGAATATGATCCGGCGTGAGAGAGACATTCAGCAGGTGGTAAATCTCTTCGCAATGCGCGAGGGAAACTTCGCGGAATTTATGCCAAAGACGCAGAACCTGTTCATCACCTGCCTGCAGGCGTACCACGTATTGACGTGCGAGATCGGCAAAGGCCGGGTCTTCGTCAAAGTGTTTTTTCGCTCGCTGATAAAAATGTTCCAGATCCTGGAGCGCAAGTTCGGCTTTATCGCCGTGCTGCAATTGCGCTTCCAATTCGCCGATCAGCATGCCAAATTGCGTACCCCAGTCGCCCACATGATTTTGGCGAATAACGGTGTGGCCAAGGCTCTCCAATACCCGCACCACCGCGTCGCCAATAATGGTGGAACGCAAATGGCCGACGTGCATTTCTTTGGCAAGGTTGGGACCGGAGTAATCCACCACCACGGTTTGCAAGCGGTGATCCTGGGCTAGACTGGCGTAAGGGGGGCGCTCCAGTAATTGTTGGGCGAGCCAGGCGGGATTCAAGGTGATATTGATAAAACCAGGGCCGGCGATCTCAATTTTTTCCGCCATGTCATCGAGCCGCAGATTGGCCACGATTTTCTGCGCAAGCTCGCGTGGATTGGTACCCACTTTTTTGGCTGCGCCCATAGCGCCGTTGATCTGGTAGTCGCCAAAGCTGGCATTTTTGCTGGGGGCAACATTGGGGTCGCAATCGGCGGGAGCGCCGGCAGCCTGCATGGCCTGTTGGGCGCGCTCAGTGAGCAGGGCACGAATGGTCATAAAGTCGGTCTTCGGATTTCAGTGAGCTGGCGATTGTAGCGAGCTTGGGGGTGGATGCAAGTTGAGTCGCAGAGCCGAGGTGTGGTTACGGTTCATTCCACCGCCAGCCACCGCTTCAGAGCTCCACCAAGGGTTTTCGGGATCGCACGAGTACATCCCTGATAGGCTCCCCCACAGACATCCCTGTCTGTGAGGGTCCCGAAAACCCTTGCTGAATCTCTTACGCTCCGTGCAGTGTTCGGGAGCACGCCTTGAATAAATAAATCTCATCAACAACAGGAAGGTGCGATGGACAATTCAAACTGGGTGTTAAGCACCAGGAACCAGTCGGTGCTGGAGCTGGTGATCAACCGGCCCGAACGCAAAAATGCACTCAATATGGCCATGTACCAGGCGCTTGCCGAACAACTGCGGCAGGCGGCGACGGATTCGGCGGTGCGGGTGGTTATTATTTCGGGCGCTGGGGGATGTTTTACCAGCGGTAATGACCTGGAAGACTTCGCCCGTGGTGCGGACCTCAATCCCCACAGCTCGCCTGTCGTCCGCTTTATGATGGCGCTCCTCGACTTTCCCAAACCCATTATCGCTGCGGTGGACGGGCTGGCCATCGGCATAGGCACGACTCTGCTGCTGCATTGCGACCTCGCCTATGCCAGTCCCAACAGCGAATTCCGCATGCCCTTTGC
>DJFQ01000180.1:0-4891 GCA_002432095.1 Marinagarivorans sp. UBA5868
ACCGGAGGCCGTGGTTGCCTTGGCGGATGTAGTCGGTTCCACCTCTCAGTTGATTCGTGCTGCGCAGACGCTGCCGAATAAAAAATTCATTGTCGCTACGGATCAGGGCATTTTTTATAAGATGCAGCAAACTTGTCCGGACAAATTGTTCTACATTGCCCCCACAGCAGGTTCCGGCGCAACCTGCCGCTCTTGCGCCAATTGTCCTTGGATGGCCATGAGTTCGCTCGAGCTGATGGCCACCGCCTTTGACCGTAACGATAATGAAATTGTTGTCGATCCGGATCTTGCCCGCAGGGCGATGATTCCACTTCAGCGGATGTTGGATTTTAAGGTGAGCCGCTGATGCAGCAACGTGCGTGCACTGGCGTTCTTTGGTAACGGAGATGTTGCCTCAGGATGAGAACGCCTATGTGGAAAAGGGGGCGCGCGCTTTGCGTGGACTCAGCACGCAATGGCGCGATTGCGGCCTTTGGTTTTTGCTTGATACAGAAGTTGGTCGGCACGATTCAGCATGTCTTCAAAACAGCCGTCTTGGTTGCTGTGGGTGGTAACTCCCAGGCTCACCGTGAAATTAAACTGCAATTGGCCGAAGCGGATGGTGCGTTTTTCACAGGTGCTGCGGATACGCTCCGCGATGGCGGTTGCCCCTTGTAGGTCGGCGTCCGGGCAACAAATGGCAAACTCTTCCCCGCCGATGCGTCCCACTAAGTCCGATTCCCTCACTGCCTCCCTACAGCAGTCCGCCAGTATGTCCAAGGCGCGATCGCCGGCTGCGTGCCCGTGGGTATCGTTGATCTGTTTGAATTCGTCGACGTCCATCATGATGATCGACAACGGTCGCTTGTGGCGCAGCGCTTTGGCGAACTCCGCATGAGCAAGAGAAAAGAAATGTCGTCGGTTGCTCAGCCGCGTCAGTGGGTCGGTGGTTGCGAGGCGTCTTAGCTCCTGATTGACCACCTCAAGCTCCAGTGTGGCTTGTTTTACCCGTAAGGCCGTACGCATACGGGCGGCGAGAATGGGATAAACCACGGGCTTGTTAACATAATCGCTCGCGCCCAGGTCGAGAGCTTTGATGATGCTTTCATCGGAGTTGCTGGCGGAAATGATAATGACAGGAATATCCGCGGTTTCGGGGAAATCCTTCAGCTTCTCCAGGGTTTCCAAGCCGCTCAGCCCTGGCATTCGCATATCCAGCAAAATCAGATCCGGTCGGTGGGTCGCTGCGGTCGTGATGCATTCATCTCCACTCAGGGCGATTAATACATCGAAGCCGTCATCATTCAGGTCATACTCCAGAAGCTTGGCGTTGTCTTCGGAGTCATCCACGACTAAAACTGTTGGCATAGTGCTGTCGTCGCTCGTAGGAAAAAGATTTAGGTCCGCCCCTCAGGCGGAATCGCATGAGTTAACTTTAGTCAATCTTCCTCCGCTTGCCGCGGTGCGGAAAGCCGTGAGTGGATTCTGCTGGCAGGTCGCTTATATAAACGCCAATCAATGGCAATAACTGGCGAATTTGGTTCACACCCGCCAGATCTGCGAGCTTTGAGTCGCTTTGCGCAGTTGGGTCATGGCTACCACAGCAAAATCGGTTTTTCGTGGCTGCAGGCCCAGCGTGCATCTTTGCATGCGAGACAGCAGGCTGAGGATGGCCTCTTCCCAGGTCAACTCCAGCAGTCCGGGATAATAACTTTCCGCGACCCAGCATTGAATATCGCCATTTGGCGGCAAAGCCTGTGCCGGATTTTCGATGGCGAGATCATCGCGGAGATGGCAAATAATGTCGGTGAGCCATTGCGCTCCACCGCTAGGTGATCTGTTATTGCGCACCTGCGTGTCGTTACACAATGTATTCAGGTTCATGGTTCAGCTCCGCTCTGTACCTTGACGAAGGGTTGTTATGGTCGGGCGTTAGTGGATGGTCCCTGGTTTTTCCTGAGGCAGCGACGGCTTTTCCGGTTTGTCATTCATGGAGCGCTGCAGTTGTAAGATCATCTTGCTTAGATACGCGATACTTTGATTCAGCTCTCTTACCGCCAGCCGCAGATCGTCGGTTTCGCTCAGGTCGACGGAATCATGCATTTTGCCACTCATAATCAGTCCTCCAGCGAAGCTGGACCTGTGCCCGAAGGCACAGGCAATGGTTAGTTAAAACGTCAGTCCCAGCTCAGGGCGCCGCCGGTCTGATATTCGATTACGCGGGTTTCAAAGAAGTTTTTCTCTTTGCGCAAGTCCATGATTTCACTCATCCATGGGAAAGGATTCTGCGCGCCGGGAAATGCTTCCGGCAGCCCTAGCTGGGCCAGGCGGCGGTTGGCGATAAAGTGCAGATATTCTTCCATCATGCTGGAATTCATGCCGAGGATGCCGCGGGGCATGGTGTCGTGAGCGTATTGAATCTCCAGCTCCGTACCTTCCAAAACCATTTGCCGGACTTCGGCCTTGAAGGAATCCGTCCACAAATGCGGGTTTTCCAGCTTGATCTGGTTGATGACGTCGATGCCGAAGTTCAAGTGCATGCTCTCATCGCGCAGGATGTACTGGAACTGCTCGGCAACGCCGGTCATTTTGTTGCGGCGGCCCATGGAGAGAATCTGGGTGAAGCCGCAATAGAAGAAAATGCCTTCGGTTACCACGTAAAAACCGATCAGGTTGCGCAGCAGCTCCTGGTCCGTCTCTGGGGTGCCGGTTTGAAACATCGGACTGCTGATGCCGCGGGTGTGGGCGATACTCCAGGCGGCTTTTTTCGCCACTGAAGGCACTTCGCGGTACATGTTGAACACTTCGCCCTGATCCATGCCCAGGGATTCGATGCAGTACTGGTAGGCGTGGGTGTGGATCGCTTCTTCAAACGCTTGGCGCAACAGGTACTGGCGCGCTTCCGGGCAGGTGATATGGCGGTAAATTGCCAGCACCAAGTTGTTCGCTACCAGGGAGTCGGCCGTAGAGAAATAACCCAGGGAACGCTTCACCACNNGGCATCCAGTGGTTGGAACAGCCGTCCAGGTATTTCTGCCAGGCCCATTCGTATTTGAAAGGCACCAATTGGTTGAGGTCGGCGCGACAGTTGATCATGCGCTTGTCGTCCACCTGGATTCGTGCGGCGCCTATTTCCAGCTCTTCCAGGCCGGGTGCGGGATCCAAATCGCGCACCGCCTGCTTGGCCATATTCACCGCATCGTGGTTGCTCATGTTTGGCTTGGCTGTGGGCGCGGACGCGGGCTGTTTGGTTGGTGCTGGTGGAGCCTCGGGTTCGAGTTCAGCGGCCAAGGCGGCCTGTACGACTTCAGGTGCTACTTTCTTCTGAGGTGTAACGCTCTGCTCGGTTTTGGGTTTGTCCGCTTTCGGCGCGGATACTTTGTCGTCTTGGTAATCGTCCCAGCTCAGCATGTGGTTGATCCTATGGTCTGGTGTTTATCGTTAGAGTCCCGGTGAGGAAATCCGTGCAACGCGGCGCGGAGCGCCGCACTGGTGTTTATTGGCAAGCTTCACAATCCGGGTTGTCGATGGAGCATGCCTTGGGCACAGGCGCCGCTTCGAGGGTTGGAGTCTCGCTCTTTGCGGAAACCGCATTCAAATTGCCGGTTCCAACAGTGGACTTCTCCGTAGTGGTGGCGGCCAGTGCACGCAGGTAGTAGGTGGTTTTCAAGCCGCGGAACCAGGCCATGCGATAGGTGAAATCCAGCTTCTTACCGTTGGCGCCGGCGATATAGAGGTTGAGGCTCTGGGCCTGGTCGATCCACTTCTGCCGGCGGCTGGCGGCGTCGACGATCCAGCGCGGCTCCACTTCAAATGCGGTGGCGTAGAGCTGCTTCAAGTCCTCTGGAATACGGTCGATTTTCTGCACAGAACCTTCGTAGTACTTCAGATCGTTGACCATGACGATATCCCACAGGTCGCGCGCCTTGAGGTCGTGTACCAAATAGGGATTGACCACAGTGAACTCGCCGGAGAGGTTGGATTTCACGTAGAGGTTTTGGTAGGTCGGCTCAATGGACTGACTGACGCCGGTGATGTTGGCAATGGTTGCGGTGGGCGCAATCGCCATTACGTTGGAGTTGCGCATACCTTGAGTTTTCACCTTCTCGCGCAAGCGGTTCCAGTCTTGGGTCTGGCTGCGGTCCTGCTCAATAAACTGCTCGCCGCGGTTGTGAGCCAGCAACTCGATGGAATCGATGGGCAGAATGCCTTTGCTCCACAAAGAACCTTCAAAACTGGAATAGCTGCCGCGTTCACCCGCCAGATCACTGGAGGCTTCGATAGCGTAGTAGCTGATCAGCTCCATGGAGCGGTCGGCAAATTCCACGGCTTCATCGCTGCTGTAAGGAATACGCATCTGATAAAGCGCGTCCTGGAACCCCATAATGCCCAGGCCAACGGGGCGGTGGCGCAGGTTGGAAGTGCGCGCCGCCGGCACGGAGTAGTAGTTGATGTCGATGACGTTATCCAACATGCGCACGGCGGTGCGCACAGTCTCGCGCAGTTTGCCTTCATTCAACTTGCCGTCTTCGATGTGTTGGGCCAGGTTCACGGAGCCCAAGTTGCACACGGCGATTTCTTCGTTGGATTTGGTGTTCAACGTAATTTCTGTGCACAGATTGGAAGAGTGCACCACACCGGCATGTTGCTGCGGACTGCGCAGATTGCACGCATCTTTAAAGGTGATCCAGGGGTGGCCGGTTTCGAACAGCATGCCCAGCATCTTGCGCCACAGATCCAGCGCGCGGACTTTCTTGTGCAGCTTCAGTGTGCCGTTCTCAGCGCGGCGCTCATAATCTTCATAACGTGCTTCAAACGCTTTGCCGTACAGATCGTGCAGATCCGGCGCGTCGTTAGGTGAAAAAAGCGTCCAGTGTTTGTCTTCAAACACGCGCTTCATAAACAGATCCGG
>DJFQ01000180.1:4898-9114 GCA_002432095.1 Marinagarivorans sp. UBA5868
AGTTCGAGGAATTCCTCGATGTCCATGTGCCAGGTTTCCAAGTAGGCACAAACAGCGCCTTTGCGCTTGCCGCCCTGGTTTACCGCCACGGCTGTATCGTTGGCAACTTTCAGGAACGGAACCACGCCCTGGNNTTGGTGCCCTTGATGTAGGAGCCAAGAGCACGTACTGGCGTCCAGTCATTGCCCAGGCCGCCGGCCCATTTGGACAGCATAGCGTTGTCCTGGATGGCGCCGTAGATGCCCATCAAGTCATCCGGCACGGTAGTCAAATAGCAGGAGGACAACTGCGGGCGCAGGGTGCCCGAGTTGAACAGCGTAGGCGTGGAGCTCATGTAGTCGAAGGACGAGAGCAGGCGGTAGAACTCAATGGCCTGTTCGTTTTTGTTTTTTTCGGCTGAGGCGAGGCCCATGGCGACGCGCATAAAGAATACTTGGGGCAGCTCAATGCGCACGCCTTTGGTGTGCAGGAAGTAGCGATCGTAAAGCGTCTGCAGGCCCAGGTAGGTGAACTGATTGTCGCGTTCCGGCAACAGGGCTTGTCCCAGCATTTCCAAATCAAAAGTCAGAAGTTCGGAAGAAATTAGCTCCAGTTCCACACCTTTATGGATAAAGGCTTTGAGCGCAGGACTGTAGTACTGACTCATCTGCTGCTGGGTGGCTTCCTGGGCAAGGCCCAGATAGCGGAGGGCTTCACCGCGCAGTTTGTCCATCAGTAGGCGTGCTGTGGCGTAGGTGTAATTAGGCTCTTTTTCCACCAGGGTGCGGGTGGAGATCACCAGCGAGGTATTCAGATCTTCGTAGGAAACGCCGTCATACAGGTTGCGCATGGCTTCTTTGAGGATGGCTTGAGGGTCTACCTCATCCAGGCCAGCACAGGCGTCAGTTACCAGCTCCAGCAGGCGCTCAACATCCAGCTTTTGCTTTTCGCCAGTCGGCATTACCACATGAATATCCGGCACTTTGATGCTGGAGGCCACTTGCGATTTCTGCGCACGGACACGGGCGCGTTCAGAGCGGTAGATAACGTAATCGCGGGCAACTTTGTGTTCGCCGGTGCGCATCAGGGTCAGTTCGACTTGGTCCTGAATTTCTTCAATGTGAATCGTGCCGCCAGATGGCATGCGGCGTTTGAAGGTTTCGCTGATTTGTTTGGTGAGCTTGGCGACCGTTTCGTGGATACGGCTGGACGCCGCGGCAGTTCCGCCTTCAACAGCGAGGAATGCTTTGGTCATGGCCACCGAGATTTTGTCGTCGGTATAGGGGACGACGGTGCCGTTGCGCTTGATGACGCGCAATTGGCCGGGAGCGGTGGCGGCAATAGAGGCCGGAGCGTCTGTTTCAGGCGCGCGCGTGCGTGCGGTTTGAGGCTCTTTGATATCCACGTCTGTCTGCATAATGGTCTCCGTATGGCCCAACATGGCGGTGTGTCGGGTGGGTTTTGTTTGCTTATAAGATGGTGATACTGCTTATTCGATCGGGTTTGTTTTGATTTTAATTTTTGTGAATAACCCAATAACAAGCGTAGTAGACGGTAAAGAAATTTGTAGTCAAATTTTTGGGGAAAACACCATATATAGTGTTGTCGGTCACCAAGGGGCGCAATATAAAGCGTTTCTGTCCTTCGGAGCAATATAAGAATCCTGTGGACAAGTTGGGGGCATCTACTGGATGACTTTGTGGACAAGTTCTTCAACCCCGCACGATATTTAACGCCGGGCGGTGGATAAGCGCGAAGTTGCGGCCGGTAGATTTTTTTCTTATTTCGAACCTCGCAGATATAGCGGACGCTTTTGTGTTGGCCACCCTACATAAAGAAGAGCTGACTTTATATTTCGCACAAAGGGTGGTGCCGGGAAGGCTTCTGGAAGCCTCGCGCCCCGGATGGGCGCGGGGCNNACGGCCGATGCCGGTGGAGGTTCTGAAATCACATAAACCCATCCCTGGGGCTGCCCCGCGTCTCCCTGACGCGAGGCTTTCAGAACCTCCACCGGCTAGTGCCTGATGGGTGGAGTTGCTTCTTTTCGGGGGTTAAGAAAGCAGGGTTTTCAAACTGCGATTGTCCAGGGTGCGGACCCCACCTAGTGATAACACTATGTCCAGCAATGCTTCCCAGGGATCACCCTGTGCAATGCCTTTCACTGTGCGATCTGTGTAGGCGCATTCGCGCAGCAGCAGACGCAAGGTGCCGATGGACAGGCGTTGCAGGGCACCGCGAATCAGCGGGAGTCGGGTTTCGAAGATGCCGTGTTTGCGGGCGACCAACTCCAGGCGCTGACCGTCGCTGAGGGCCATTTTGAGGGCGGCGAGGGCGCGGATCTCCCGGGTGAGTGCCCAGAGCACAGCCATCGCATCAGTGCCTTCGCCGCGCAAACCATTGAGACTTGCCGCTGCAGCCTGCGCATGGCCGGAAAGCGCTTTGTCCACCAGACCGAAAACATCGTACCTGGCGCTGTCCACCACCGCATGGGCCATGGTTTGTGCGTCGATCATGCCGTTTTCGGCGACCAGCTTGAGCTTTTCGATTTCCTGCACCGCTGCCAGAAGATTACCTTCCACCCGGCCAGACAAAATATCGATGGCCTGGGAATCGGCGCGAATGCCGGCGCGTTGCAGGCGCTGCTCGATCCAGCGCGGCAATTGTTTGATGCCGATGGGCCAGATGCTAACGACGGTACCGATTTGCTCGATGGCGCTGTACCACTTGCTGTTTTGGGAGGCTTTGTCGAGCTTGGGGCACACCAGCAGAAGGAGATTGTCAGCGGACGGGGCGGCGCAATATTCCTGAAGAATCTTTGTGCCGACATCACCCGGTTTGCCATTGTGGAGGCGAACTTCGAAGATTTTTTTATCCGCGAACAGGCTGAGGCTGTTCGCGCTTTGCAGCAATTGCGGCCATTGGAAACCTGCGTCGGTGTGAAAAATCTCCCGCTCACTAAAGCCTGCTTTGCGAGCGGCGGCGCGTATGGCATCGCAGCTCTCTCGCACTAATAGCGGCTCGTCGCCAGAGATCAGATAGGCGGGACTCAGGCCCTTTTGCAGGGCTTGATGCAATTGCTCAGGGTTGATTTTGGCCATGACTGATCGAGAAGTTGCGGGCGTGACGGAGAATGCGCTGCGCCAATTCCAGGCGCATCTCTTCCAGCAGCGTATTTTCCTCTTCGCTTTTTGCCACCGTGTTGCTGGGATCGAAGTCGAAAACCCGCTCGACAGAGAGAGTTTGCGGCGTGTTCAACGTTTTGTCGCCCGCCAGTTGGTAGCGGAAGTCGGTGGAAAGCGAGAGTTCGTACTGCACGGGAGAGCCGATGGAGGTGACGGCGACCACGCGCCGCTGCAGTTCTTCATTGCCCAGATACAGGCTGATAGCCGCATCTTCTTTAGGGGTTACGGCGCCGCGATGCATGGCATCCAGTAAGGCCAGTGTTAGCGGCGCAAAACGATCCTCCGGAAGCAAATTCAGCGACGTGGGGCCTTGATAGGTGCCGACACCACGTAACTGCCAACCACAACCGGCGAGGATGAACCACAGGAGACCGAGATAACACCAGCGCAAAGGTTTCATCCTTTTACAACAATATTGACGAGTTTGTTGGGCACGACGATCACTTTCACCACCTCTTTGCCGTCGATAAATCGCAGCACGTTGTCATCCGCGAGCGCGAGTTTTTCCAGCTCGGCATGAGGCGCATCCGCTGGAGCGGTAAATTTGCCTCGCACTTTGCCATTCACTTGCGCCACGACTTCAATGGTGGAGCGCACCAGAGCACTGGTGTCGCACACCGGCCAGGGGGCGTTCAACACGTCGCTGTTTTTACCGATCGCCTGCCAAAGGCTGTGGCTGATGTGCGGCACGATTGGCGCGAGCAACAGTATGGCCGCTTCAATCGCTTCGCGTTCCACTGCAAGGCCGATAGGTGTCGCTCGGTCCGCATGACGACTGACTTCATTCAACAATTCCATCACCGCGGCGATAGCGGTGTTGAATGTCTGGCGGCGGCCAAAGTCATCGCTGACTTTCTGAATGGTTTCGTGGGTTTTGCGGCGCAGGGCTTTTTGTTGATCATTCAACTGCGCCGGGTCGAGTGTTCCCGGCTGACCGGCTTCTAAATGACTCGTCACACTTTTCCACAGTCGGCGTAAAAAGCGCGAGGCGCCTTCAACGCCACTGTCCGTCCACTCCAGGCTCTGCTCCGGTGGAGCGGCGAACATGGTGAACA
>DJFQ01000061.1 GCA_002432095.1 Marinagarivorans sp. UBA5868
TGTGTATCGGTGGCGTTGGTGCCTTTGTTCATCTGCGGCAGCTCGCGATCGAATATCAGCAAAGCAACGTCGCAACCGCTGAACGCCGCTTAGTCACACCCACCCCAATGGCTCAGCTAACAGAACCGTTTCCACCACCTGCCGCCAGTCCTTTACCCCATAAACCGCTGCGGTCACCTCCACGCCCTGCCATCGCCATTATCATCGACGACCTGGGCAACCAGTGGCGCTACAGTAAAAGAGCGCTGGATCTTAAAGGAGATATCACTCTTGCCATTCTGCCCTTCAGCCCCTTCGGCAACAGACTGGCACAATTGGCTGAAGATCAGGGTAGGGAGGTGATCCTGCACGCGCCAATGGAACCACTGGCGCATCCCGCGTGGCGCGACGGTCTGCGCCGCGGCATGACTGAACAAGAGTTACGGCGATCTTTGGCCGACATGCTGAATTCGCTGCCCACCGTCCGCGGAATGAACAATCATATGGGCAGCGCCCTGACTCAAGAACGCACGCCGATGGACTGGATCATGCACGAGCTGGCACAACGTGATCTCTACTTTATTGACAGTCGCACCAGCCCAGGTAGTCAGGCTTTATTGAGCGCCAGGCAAAACGCCATACCCAGCGCACGGCGGGATGTATTTCTCGACAACATCCGCACTCCAGAGGCCATTCGCTCTCAATTCAATACGCTAATCCGTCTAGCTCACAAACGCGGACAGGCCATCGCAATCGGGCATCCCTATCCTGAAACGCTGATATTTCTGGAACAAGAACTCAGCCGGTTAGATGAGCTAGGCGTGCGCCTGGTACCTGCCTCTCATGTGTTACACACTCAGGAGAAAGCCGAAACCGCCAGCCAGAGCAGCCGCGATTCGGCGACATCGCTCTCGGTCGAAACCCATTCTCATCAGCCGAATAATCACCCTATCAAATCGATCTAAAAAGTCCGATGTTTTGTGACAAAACGCACGCTGCCATTCATTTTCAACTGTGTTAATGTCCATCGACACGCCCGCTCCAGGGCGAAAAACACGGACAAAAATGACTCTCGCGCCACATTATTACTGGCAGTGCAGAGCTTAGATGCAGGGATAAAGATCAACCAAGCTGACGAGAGGATTTGTAGATGAACAGAACCGGCGAAAACTGTGAGTTACCTAATCGCAACCCACGATTTTTCAAGCGTGACGGCTATTTCTATTACTCCACTCGGGAGGGCATTGATATAGGACCGTTTGACAGCTTGCATGAGGCCGAAACTGGTGCGAGCGCGTTCATTGATTTTGTCCTCCATGCGGAGCCACACGTTATGGCCTGCCTCAACCGATATAGCCAGGCAGCATGACTTACCCGCCGGGCCATCCAAGGCCCGGCCTCCTTTCATTCCCCTCTAAGCTGCCAATCCACGCACGAATTCGTTCAACCTAACGCGTGAATACCTATAAATCCAAGTTTTCCAAATAGCGGTAGGGTTTATCGGTGGCCGTGATAAGCGTCAACCCGACGACCGGATGCCGGCATCCGATCGCTGTAGCCGTTCTCAAAGCCTGACCTCTATCCCCCGTTCCCGCATATAAGCCTTGGCTTGAGGCACGGAATATTCGCCGAAATGAAAAATACTTGCCGCCAGCACCGCATCCGCTCCGCCCTGGGTAACGCCATCGCAAAGGTGTTGCAGGTTGCCCACGCCACCGGAGGCGATGACCGGTACCGGCACGGCATCGGCAATGGCGCGGGTCACGCCCAAATCAAAACCGTTTTTGGTGCCGTCGCGATCCATGCTGGTGAGCAGAATTTCCCCAGCCCCGTTATTCACCATGCGCACAGCCCACTCCACCGCGTCTATCCCAGTGGGTTTGCGACCGCCATGGGTGAAGATCTCCCAGCGTGGCATTTCGCCTTCACCGCTAACTTTTTTTGCGTCTATGGCGACCACTATGCATTGAGAACCAAAACGCGCCGCCGCTTCGGCGACAAAGTCCGGGTTTTTCACGGCGGCGGAATTGATGCTGACTTTATCCGCGCCGGCGTTGAGCATGCGGCGAATGTCGTCCAGGGTACGAATACCGCCACCGACGGTTAAGGGGATAAACACCTCTGCAGCTATGGCTTCCACCGTATGCACGGTGGTGTCGCGCGCTTCATGAGTGGCGGTGATGTCGAGAAAAGTAATTTCGTCCGCGCCCTGCTGGTTATATTTTTTCGAGACTTCCACCGGGTCGCCTGCATCGCGGATGTCGACAAACTGCACGCCCTTGACCACCCGGCCATTGTCGACGTCGAGACAGGGAATAATGCGTTTTGCCAGCGCCATGGAAAACTCCTTTTATGCCTGATCGCAAAGCTGCTGCGCAGCCGCCAGATCGAGAGTGCCTTCGTAGATCGCCCGCCCGGTAATGGCGCCGCAAATGCCGGCACCTTCATGGGCGCGGCCAAGCAGGGCTTTGATGTCGTTAAGATCGGTGATACCACCCGAGGCAATAATGGGCAGACTCGACGCCATGGCCATAGAGACAGTAGCTTCTACATTCACGCCCTGCATCATGCCGTCGCGATCTATGTCGGTGTAGACGATGGAGCTGACGCCGTCCGCTTCAAAACGCTTGGCCAATTCGGTGGCTTTGACCGTTGAGACTTCCGCCCAGCCGTCGGTGGCGACAAAACCGTTTTTTGCGTCCAGGCCGACGATGATGGTGCCCGGAAACTCGCGGCACATGTCCGTCACAAACTGTGGCTCTTTTACGGCTTTAGTCCCAATAATCACGTAGCTGACGCCGGCCTCCAGATAGTGGCGAATGATTTCCGCCGAGCGAATGCCACCGCCGATCTGAATCGGCAGCTCCGGAAAGGCTTTGGCGATGGCGGTGACCACTTCGCCGTTAACCGGTTTGCCGGCAAAAGCGCCATTCAGGTCCACCAGATGCAGACGCCGCGCCCCCTGTTCCACCCATTGACGGGCGACGGCGACCGGGTCGCTGGAAAATACGGTGGAGTCTTCCATCACGCCTTTGCGCAGGCGCACGCACTGGCCGTCTTTAAGGTCGATGGCGGGGATGATTTGCATGGATTGAATCTCTATCTCAGGGCTGGCCGTTCCAGCCAACGAAGTTTTTCAGCAGTTGCAGGCCGTGTTCTGCGCTTTTTTCCGGGTGGAATTGCGCGGCGAACACATTGGCGCGGGCCAGGGCGGCGCTGAAGTCGATGCCGTAATGGCAGGCTCCCGCAATCACGTCCGCGTCTCGGGATTGCACACAGTAGCTATGCACAAAATAGAAACGGCTGTTGTCGGGAATGCCGTGCCAGAGCGGGTGGTTTTTGGCTTGGCGCACCTGATTCCAGCCCATGTGAGGCACCTTGAGGCGCTCGCCCGAGGCCGCGCCTTCATCCCGCGCCGCGCGGAATTCGGTGCTGTTGGTAAACCCTTTCACCTCGCCGGCAAAATGGCCAAGGCAGGGCACACCGCCATTTTCTTCGCTGCTGTCCATCAACGCCTGCAAACCGACACAAATCGCCAGCAAGGGTTTGCCGGAAGCAATCGTATCGGCGATGGCCTTATCGAAGTTCAGCCGCCGTATCTCCGCCATACAGTCGCGGATGGCTCCGACACCCGGAAACAGCACCCGGTCCGCCTCACGCACGCGGTTCACATCCGAGGTTACTTCGATTTGAGCATCTGGGGCCACATGTTGCAGGGCGCTGGCGACGGAATGGAGGTTGCCCATGCCGTAGTCGATGACTGCTATATGGGTATTCATAAAAACCTTAAAGAGTCCCTTTGGTGGACGGCATGGCGTCGCCCAAACGCTCATCGCGCTCCAGCGCCATACGCAGGGCGCGGCCAAAAGCTTTAAACACGGTTTCGATCTGGTGGTGAGCGTTGTGGCCGCGCAGGCAGTCGATATGCAGGGTCACCCCGGCGTGATTGACGAAACCCTGGAAGAATTCGTAGAAGAGCTCGGTATCGAAAGTGCCTATGCGCTTCTGCGTAAAAGGCACCTGCATAACCAAGCCGGGGCGACCAGAGAAATCAATTACCACTCGGGACAGGGCTTCATCCAGCGGCACATAAGCATGACCATAGCGACGAATGCCTTTTTTGCTGCCCAGCGCCTTGTTGACGGCCTGACCAATGGTGATACCGATATCTTCGACACTGTGGTGGTCGTCAATATGGTTGTCGCCATTGCAAGTGACATCCAGGTCGATCATGCCGTGGCGGGCGATCTGATCCATCATATGTTCGAGAAAGGGCACGCCGGTGTTGAAGGTGCCTTTACCTGAGCCATCGAGATCTACACTCACGGAGATTTGTGTCTCCAAAGTGTCCCGATTGATGGAAGCCTTGCGTTCGGCCATACTGTCCGCCCTTTGTGAAAGAGGCCGGGATTATAGCCACATTGGCGCCAATTCACGAGCCGCATCTGTGCTTTCAGGACCCCCCAATGACATTCGGACGCCCGCAAAAAATTCTTGTGACTTTATTTGGTCTTGGTGTCCTGGGCGCGCTTATCCTCGGCGTGCTTTGGCTTACTTCGCCGAACCAGCTTGGCCGGGCCGCCTTCGCCGCCACCGGCCTGCCGGAGCGAAGCCTCGCCGAAGCCCAGGCGTTGGCCCGGGAACATAACAAACCCCTGCTGATGGACTTCTCCGCATATTGGTGCGGCGTCTGCCGCAAGCTNNGACCGCACCGTAATGATCGACGAACGTGTCAAAGCAAAGATTGAAGAAAAATATGTCTTCGTGCGCCTGGATTCGGAACACCCCGAAACCCGCCCGCTGATGAAAACCTACGGCATTCACGGCTTCCCCACTCTCCTCGTGGCCCAAGCGGACGGTAAGCCGATTCGTTTTGTTCCTCTGGCATTCGAGCCGGAAAAATTTCTCAAGAGCTTATAAGTGCACGCAGAAAAGGACTGTCTCACCCAAGGGGAGGCCGTTGTTGATGCCGCCAACCTGCGCCCTTTGCGTATTGCTCTACTGGGTTACCGCAGCCATCCGCATGTGGGTGGACAGGGCATTTACCTTAAATATCTGAGTCGCTCATTGGCACGCCTCGGCCATTCAGTGGATGTCTTGTCGGGACCACCCTACCCAGAGCTGGGCCCGGAAGTCCGCCTGGTGCGTATCCCCAGCCTGGATCTTTACGCCAATCCAAATCATATCCGCGCGCTACGCTGGCGCCACCTGCGCTCTTTTACCGATACATTTGAATGGTGGTCCATGGCAACGGGCGGCTTTGCCGAGCCATACACCTTCGGTCGCCGGGTATTGCGTTATCTACGTGAGCATCGCGATGAATACGATGTGGTTCACGACAATCAAAGCCTTGGTTACGGACTGCTGGGCTTGCAAGAACTGGGGCTGCCAGTGGTGGCAACGGTGCATCATCCCATTACCCGCGACCGACATCTGGCGCTGGCAGAGGCGAGCGGTTGGGGGCACCGAATGTTGATCCGCCGTTGGTACAGCTTTCTCGGCATGCAAACTAAAGTTGTACGCCAGCTGGAGCATGTAGTGACGGTGTCCGAATGTTCCCGTCGCGACATAGCCGCGGAATTCGGGCGCGCCGAGCCTCGCACCCAGGTCATCGGCAACGGTGTGGATACCGACCTTTTTCGTCCGCGCCCGGATGTTGCGCGAGTGCCGTATCGCATTATCACCACCACCTCTTCCGATCAAGCGCTCAAAGGCTTCGCGGTTTTGCTTGAGGCGCTGCGCCAAGTGCGGATGACATTGCCGAAAGCCCATTTGGTGGTCATCGGCAAACTTCAGCCAGAAGGTCGCAACCAACGCTTGTTGCGTCAATTACAACTTGAAAACTGCGTTAGTTTTCGCAGCGGTATCAGCGACGACGAGTTGGTAAACGAATACGCGCGTGCCAGCGTTGCGGTTTGTCCATCGCTTTATGAAGGTTTTGGCTTGCCCGCCGCCGAGGCGATGAGCTGCGGCGTCCCACTGGTCTGTTCCACTGGTGGTGCGCTGCCGGAGGTGGTAGGCGATGCGGGAATACTAACGCCGCCGGGAGACGCGCAAGCTTTGGCGGAAGGCATTGGCAAAGTGCTCGGCAATCGCGTATTAGCCCAGGCGCTTATGCAAATGGGTCGACAGCGCATCATCACCGAATTTTGCTGGGAGCGGGTGGCGGAGCAACTCACCCGCTTTTATCACCGGCAGGTGCTGCAAAACCCATTCGGATTGGTCAAACTTTAGCCCGTGCAAACCATCCTTCTTGAAAACCTGCGGCTACAACCGCATCACCGAATCCTCGACCTTGGCTGCGGCGAAGGACGGCACGCCCTCGCCGCCTATTGGTTCGGCCCCGCCCACCACGTTGTAGCGGTCGACTTGAGCAAAAGCGATGTTGAAACTGCCCGCCGTCGGCGTCGGGACTTTCCTCAACGGGACCCGCAGAAGTACTGCCATATCTTTGTTGCGGACGGCCTGCAACTGCCATTTGCCGACGGCAGTTTTGACGTGGTGATCTGCTCGGAAGTGCTAGAACACATCCCCAACTATCAGCGCATGCTGGCAGAGGCCAAACGAGTATTAGCACCGGGCGGTATCTTGGCGATAAGCGTACCGCGCGCTTGGCCGGAGCGCATCTGCTGGTGGTTGAGCAGCGCCTATCACCAGGTAGAGGGCGGCCATATTCGGATTTTCCACGCAGACGCCTTGTGTACTGATATCGAACACCTGGGCTTTCGCAACATTTTGCAGCACGGGGCGCACGCCCTACACGTGCCCTACTGGTGGCTCCGTTGCTTGTTCTGGAGTAAAGGCGCCGACTTCGCACCCGTGCGCTGGTACCATCGACTGCTGGTGTGGGATTTGATGAGCCGTCCGCGCTTGACCCGTTTTCTCGACGCGCTGCTGAACCCGCTGATGGGTAAAAGCGTGGTGTTTTATTTCATCAAGGATCCGACGTGACCGCTCCCACACTGCTTTCCCCTCGCACTTTGCTTCCAGCGGAACTCCAAACCACAGCCGACTATATACGCGCGACACAGCTGCCCGATGGCGCTATCCCGTGGTATGCCGGCGGCAAATTGGACCCTTGGGACCACACCGAGGCCGCCATGGCACTAAGTGTCGCCGGCAATTATTCCGCGGCGGAACACGCCTACCACTGGCTTGCTCAGCAACAGCTGGATGACGGCAGTTGGTTCGCAAACTACTTTCCGGGGGCGGCGACTGAACAATGCGGGAACACCCACCAGCAACTGCGGGAAACAAACTTCGTTGCCTACGTGGCCACCGGAGTCTGGCACCATTTTTTGATTACTCGCGATCGCTCATTTCTCGCTTCGATGTTCCCCTGCGTCCGCCGCGCCGTGGAATTTGTTTTGCGTTATCAAAGTGACTTTGGCGAAATTGCCTGGGCTGTCGATGTAAATGGTGTCGGACAAAACGACGCCCTTGTGACCGCTTGTAGCTCAGTGTTGCGCAGCCTCGATTGTGCCTGCCACATCGCGCAGGCACTCGGCGTCCCCGAGCGCAGATGGAAATCCGCGGCGGATCGGCTTGCGGCAGCCCTGTTAACCAAGCCAGAGCGCTTCGACCGAACCTGGGAAAGTAAAACGCGTTTTTCCATGGACTGGTATTACCCAATACTCGCCGGATTATTTACGGCGCACGAGGCACGTACCCGTATCGCCACTCGCTGGCATGAATTCGTGGTAGCAGAGATGGGCTGTCGCTGTGTTAACGATGAGCCATGGGTGACCATGGCGGAAACCAGTGAACTGGTGATTGCACTGGTGGCCAGCGGCGAACCGGAAAAAGCTCGACAGCTTTACGACACCCTGCATCAGTGGCGCGATAGCGACGGCGGTTATTGGACAGGTTATGTATTTCGCGACCGGACAATTTGGCCCGACGATAAAACCACTTGGACCGCCGGCGCCGTAATACTGGCCGCGGATGCACTGTTTGCGCTCACACCGGCGCACGAAATATTTCTCCAGCGCAGAAAATCTGACGACGAGACCGCTTAAATTTCTGCCAAAACCAACGTATACCTTTAACCAGCGACGTAAATTTGCTAAAAAGACGCGGATTCAGAATCCGTTCACAATTCAGCCGTTAGGCTTCATCCCAGCTTTCTCAGCCTCATCGTCTTAAAAACAACCAAAAATGAAAGGAGTGCCTCATGAAGAAGTCTCATCTCACCAGAGCTGTACAAATTGCCGTCTGCGGTGCCGCTTTGGGCGTTTCCGCCCTGGCGACAGCCGAGCAGAGCAGCGGCTTCACCATCGCGCCCGGCTTTGAATACTACATGCTGGACAAAGACCTGCCGCTGGATAATCCATATCTGTGGTCTATTGGTTTAGGTTACAAAACCAGTTCACCTTGGGGCTTTGAATTGGCCTATGTGGCTGGCACCACCGAGCGCGCCACCAGCAGTAATGACGTCGATATGGAAACTTATCGCCTTGATGCCCTCTACCATTTCGCTAATAACGATGGCGTACAGCCATACCTGTTGGTCGGCGGCGGCAAACAAGCCTTTGACTACGGCAATTTCGATATCGAAAACGACATGGTCAACCTTGGCGGCGGTTTGAAAGTCGCCATCACCGATATGCTCAGCCTCCGTTCAGAACTGCGTTTGGTGAACGACCTGGAGCGTGAGTTGACTCACTATTCCGTTGGTCTGGGTTTGAATTTCCAACTTGGTGGTGATTCTGCTCCCGCTGCGCCCAAAGTCGCCGCTCCCAGTGACGCGGACAAAGATGGTGTCGTGGACTCCCAAGACCGTTGCCCAGGCACCCCAGCGGGTACTCCGGTTGACGCTAACGGCTGTGAACGCGTAATGGACGCCGACAGTGATGGCGTAGCTGATGCGAAAGATCAGTGCCCTGGCACCTCCGCTGGCGCCCGCGTAGATGAAAAAGGTTGTTACATCGTGATCACCGAAACAAAAGAACAACAGTTGCGCGTGAATTTCGAAAATAATTCTTTTGTCGTTACTCAGGATTCCTACAGCGAAATCGAATCCGTCGCGCAATTTATGCGTGAATATCCGCTGACTAAAGTGGTCCTCGAAGGTCACACCGATGACCGCGGTTCTGAAGCCTACAACCAACAGTTGTCTGAAAAACGTGCCGCATCCGTTGCACAATTGTTAGTCGACCGCTTCGGTATCGACCAGACCCGCGTCAGTTCGCGCGGTTATGGCGAATCCAACCCACTGGTCAGCAATGACACCGCGGAAAACCGTGCGACCAATCGCCGCGTAACCGCTAAAGTCAGCGCCAACGTGGAAACTATCAAGCGTTAATCACCACCGCCCGGTCGCACCGCGACCGGGCATTTTTTTATGTTTCCGCTTACACGTTTACATCGCATTCCCGGCAACAACGTACACTCCGCATCACCCTGAAAGATCTGCACCTGTAACGCAGTCCCATTGAATTGTTCCATCATCCGACAGCACTGACCGTCTGTATCGCGATCGCATTTGCACCACCATAGAGGAGAGGTAACTGTGCAAGAGAAATTTCAAACCATCATCGACAGAGTTCCAGAACTCGCCGCTCTATACGGCCTCAAGATTCTGCTGGCGTTAGCCGTATTTTTTTTCGGCAAATGGCTCGCCCAAACGATTTCCCGCGTGCTGTGCAAAGGCCTGGAATACCGCGGCGTCGACGGTGCGGTTTCCAGTTTTTTCCGGCAGATTTCCTACTACGGCATGTTGATTGTGGTGACGGTTGCCGCACTCGGGCAACTGGGTGTGCAAACGGCCTCCTTTATCGCTGTAATCGGCGCTGCGGGCCTAGCTATTGGCCTTGCGTTACAAGGTTCTCTAGCCAATTTAGCGGCTGGCGTTTTATTAATCCTGTTTCGTCCATTTCGCGCCGGCGACTATATTGAAGCCGCTGGCACCGCCGGGGTAGTGAAGGAGATTTCCATTTTTTCCACCACTTTTGTTACGCCGGATAACAAAACTATTACCGTGCCCAACGGCGGCATTCTCGGCGACAACATCACCAACTATTCACTACAAACGGAACGTCGTGTGGACCTGGAAATTGGCGTCAGCTACAGCTCGGATATCGAATTGGTTAAACGCGAACTCTTAGCGGTTGCGCAGGCGGATGAACGGGTCTTAAAAGATAAGGAAATTACGGTTGGCATCATCACCTTTGCCGATTCGTCGGTAAATTTTGTGCTGCGCCCATGGGTCCGCACGGCGGATTTCTGGCCGGTGCGTTTCTCGCTGATGGAAAACATCAAAAAACGGTTTGACGAAGTAGGTATCGAAATTCCTTTCCCGCAAATGGACGTGCACGTACAAAAACTGCCAAAGGAATAAATGCACCTCGCAGCGCATTGCATTATGTCGATGTGCTGCGTGTGTTGCCGCCTGTAAAAAAACCGGCCTCACGTTAAGATAGCGCTCCTCTTCAGCGATCAACTCGCAACACTCGGATGCGTCTATGTACAAAAAACTCGAAACCCAGTCGTTTCTTGCCCTGTTGGTCTTGGTCTCCCTCGCCTTTCTCTGGGTTCTCAAACCATTCTTCGGCCCGATTTTCTGGGCTGTCGCCATTGCCATTATTTTCGCGCCGGTACAGGACTGGCTGAACCGCAAATTGCCGGGTCGCCGCAACTTGAATGCCGCGCTGACACTGCTGATCTGCTTAGTGGTAGTCATTATTCCTGTGGTTTTTACCATTACTTCGGTGGTAGGCCAGATCGCTGATTTTTATCGAATGGTGGAATCGGACGAGGTGGACTTGACGAAATACGTACAAAAAGTTCAGGACGGCTTTCCAACGCTGCAAAGCTGGCTGGCACGATTTGGTATCGACATTGATAACCTCAAGCAGAACGCCGCCAACGCTGCCATGGCCACCGGCAAGTTTGTCGCCCAGCATTCTCTGAGCATCGGCCAGAATGCTTTCGGTTTTGCCCTGGGTGTGGGCGTCATGTTGTATGTAGGGTTTTTCCTGCTCCGCGACGGCGACAAAATCGTTCAGCTTCTTTACAAAGCGTTGCCGCTGGGGGATGAACGCGAGCATCTGTTATTCACCAAGTTTGCTGAAGTCACTCGGGCAACAGTGAAAGGCAATGTGGTGGTGGCGATTGTCCAGGGGTCAATCGGTGGCATCGCCTTCGCCGCACTCGGTATCGGGGGGGCGCTGCTGTGGGGTGTTGTCATGGCGATTTTCTCCATGCTCCCTGCGGTGGGTGCGTCGCTGATCTGGATACCCGTGGCCATCTATTTATTTGCCACCGGCGCGGCGATTAAGGCAGTCATCCTGATTATCGTTGGCGCGTTTGGAATTGGCCTTATCGATAACATTTTGCGTCCAATTCTGGTGGGTCGTGACACCAAGTTGCCGGATTATCTGGTACTGCTATCCACACTGGGCGGACTGGTGCTGTTTGGCATCAATGGCTTTGTCATAGGCCCATTGATAGCGGCTCTGTTTATCGCGTTCTGGGGCATTTTTATCCGCGAATTTCAGGATCCGCTTCCCATTAAGGAAAAGCCGACCGGTGTGCATAAGGGAATTTGACGCCAGATCTTTCTTCAACTTCCGGGGTCACAAACATCTTCCGGCACCGTTCCCCGATCCAAAACCGGGGCCGGTTCCGTAGATACCATCCGCGCAAGTCCGATTGACCCAGGCGAATCACCCATGCGATTGATTGTTTGTTTTTTCTTCTCAGCCCTTTCCATTCTGCTGCTAACCGCGTGCGACTCAAAGCGCAACAAAACACCTCCCACCACCGAAGATAAAGCGGCCCCGGTTCTTACTCATGAGGTGCAATGGCAGTCCCGCGCCACGCTGGTGGAGGCCGTCGGCACCTCGCGCGCACTGCAATCGGTGATGCTATACCCTGAAGTAAGTGGCGAGGTGGAGGCCGTATTGTTTACAACCGGCGAAGCGGTGGAAGCGGGCCAGCCTCTGGTACGGCTCGACGCGCGGGACCAACGGCTAGCGGTGGAACTGGCTGAAGTGGAGCTGGCTGACGCAGAGCGACTTTACAGCCGCTATAAGCGCAGTGAAGGCGCCGGCGCGGTGACGGAATCCACTCTCGATGAAGCTCGCAGCGCCGTCGACCGGGCGCGCATCGCCCTGGAGCGTGCGCGAGTCAATCTCACCTATCGCACCATCACCGCACCTTTTAGCGGCTATATGGGCATCACAGAATTAGATGTTGGCGCGCGAGTCGATACATCGACGGCAGTGGCCAGTTTGGACGATCGCAGCGAGCTCTTGGTGACGTTTACCGTTCCCGAATTGTTCTACGGGCAGGTGGAGCCGCAGCAATTGCTTGAATTATCCACCTGGAGCAATCGCAGNNACCCGCAGCTTCACCGTGCGTGCCCGGGTCCCAAATCCCGAGGACAGACTGCGTCCGGGCATGAGCTTTCGCGTCAAATTGCAGTTGGCCGGCGAAGAATATCCGCTGATTCCCGAGGTGGCGTTGCAATGGGGCGGCGATGGGGCCTATTTGTGGGCTATTCAGGAGGGGCGCGCCCAGCGCGTGGCAGCGACCATAGTGCAACGCCTTTCGGGGCAGATTCTGGTAGATGCTCGCCTGCCGCGGGGCTCCCTGGTGGTCACTGAAGGTGTGCAACGCCTGCGTGAAGGCCAATCCGTCGACGATGTCGCAGCGCGATTGGTAGAGGCCCAGCCATGAATTCAGATCAGGACGTGGATCGCGAACTCAATCTCGCCGGAGAGGACGTTCACAAACACGATTTGGCATCCCTGAGTGCCCGCCGACCGGTGCTGGTTTTGGTGCTCAATCTATTGATTGCCCTGGCCGGACTGGCGGCGCTAACGGCGGTGGAAGTGCGCGAATTGCCGGACGTGGACATGCCCGTGGTTTCTGTGCGCGGTGTTCTACCCGGTGCGTCGCCGGAAACCATGGATTCGCAAGTCACCAATATTGTGGAAGGCGCTGTGGCGCGAGTATCCGGCATCAAGAACATTCGCTCTTCCAGCGAGGAAAATAGCTTTCGCATTCATCTGGAGTTCAATCCCGATATCGCTCTCGACACCGCCGCCGCAGACGTGCGCGAAGCCGTCAACCAGGTACAGCGGGAACTGCCCGATGACATCGAACAATTATCGGTCGTGAAGGCGGAAGACGACGCCCAACCCATCATCAATATTGCCGTCACCAGCCAAACGCTGCGCGAGGAAGAGCTGTCTCTGATTATCGAGAAAGACGTCGTGCCGGCGCTGATCGCCATCCCAGGTGTGGCGGATGTGCCGCTGTTCGGCCAGCGACAGCGGGTCTTGCGGGTGGTGCTCGATCCGTTGCGACTCACCAGCTTCAATCTGTCGGTTGCCGAGGTGGCAGCTGTACTCGATCTGGCGCCGCTGGATGTGCCAAGCGGCAGCTTTCGCTCCGCCGATCAGGAATTGCTGGTGCGGACCGACGCCTCCGCCGTAACCGAGGAACAGGTGCGCGACATCATTATCTCCGGCACCACCCGCATCGGTGATGTGGCCCACGTGGCGTTCGGACCGGAAGACGCTGAATCACTGGTTTTCCTCAATCGTCAGCCCGTCATCGGGCTGGGTATCGTGCGTCAGGCTCAGTCCAATACCATCGCTATTTCCGATGGCGTAAAAGAAGCGGTCGCCAGCCTTAACGAGCGCTTCGACAACCTTGAGCTCACCGTTACCGAAGACCGCGCCGTATTCATTCGCGGCTCGGTGCGAGAAGTGGTCACCAGTCTCATCTATGCGGTGCTTATCGTGGTGGCGTCCATATGGCTGTTTTTCGGCTCTCTACGCGTCACTCTGATACCCAGCGTCACCATACCGATTTCCCTCATCGGCACCCTGGCCGCCGTGTGGCTAATGGGGTTTTCCATCAACATTCTCACGTTGTTGGCCATTGTTCTGGCCACAGGCCTGGTGGTGGACGACGCGATTGTGGTGCTGGAAAACATTCAGCGCCGCCGCCAGCTCGGCCTGGGCGTGCGTGCCGGCGCAGTGCTCGGCACCCGCCAAGTGATCTTTGCGGTTATCGCCACCACTGCGGTGTTGATCAGCGTATTTGTTCCCATCGCTCTACTGCCAGGCACAACAGGGCAGATGTTCCGCGAGTTCGGGCTGGTCCTGGCCGCAGCGGTTGCTATTTCTTCTTTTGTCGCACTCTCCCTGGTACCGGCAATGACGATCCGCCTGATGCCGGGAGATTTGAGCCCCGAGGACACCCGCTTGCGACGCATCGGCGGTTGGTTTGGCGATCATTACAGCCGCGCACTCGGCAAATGTTTGGCATTCCCGAAAATCACCTTCGCCGTCAGTATGGTTTTGGCACTTGGCGCCGGCTTTCTCTACACCAAACTGAACAAAGAACTGCTGCCACCGGAAGACCGGAGCGTGCTCTATGTGGATGCCTCCGGGCCGGATGGTGTAGGGCTGAATTACATCCAGCGACAGGCGGATTACATCGAAACGTTTCTGCAGCCGCTGATCGACAGCGGTGAAGCCACCTCACTGTTTACCATCGTCGGCCGCTACGATCCCAACCGTGCTCAAGTGATGGTACCGCTGGTGCCGATGGAAGAACGAGAGCGTGGCCAACAAGAAATCATGGCAGAACTGCAGAAACCGCTTAATGCAATTCCGGGCGCGCGGGTGAGAGTCAGCAGCCCCAACAGCTTGTCCCTACGTGGCAACGTCGGCGGCGTGGAAGTGGCTCTGTTGGGCAACGACTATCCCGCGCTGTATGAAGCCAGCAAACAATTTGTCGCCGCGATTGAGGAGCGTCTACCGCAGCTGACACAGCCAGATATTTCCTATCGACCCACCCAGCCGCAATTATCCATCGCCATCGACCGTCGCCGAGCCGCCGACCTCGGCATTCCCCTGGACAATATCGCTACGACTTTAAGAGCCGTCGTCGATGGTCTCGATGTGGTTGACCTGAACGTCGGCGACGAAACCATTCCCATCATGCTGGAGTCCTCCAGCAACACCATCACGTCGCCGCAAGACCTGGTGAATCTCTACGTCAAAAACTCAGCGGGACAACTGCTGCCCCTATCCAGCGTGGTTAGCCTGAGAGAGGAAAGCGT
>DJFQ01000164.1:0-224 GCA_002432095.1 Marinagarivorans sp. UBA5868
GATTTTTCCCAGCCGCGTACATGGCGATCGACTTCCGCTGCACGCAGTCGGTCGTGCAGCGGCGGGCTCAACAACAAATGGTCGATGCGCAAACCCGCGTTGCGACCAAATGCATTGCGAAAATAATCCCAGAAAGTGTAAATCCGCTCGTCTGGATTGAGCGTTCTCAGCGAGTCGGTCCAGCCCTGCTCTAACAGCCGCTGATATGCCGAGCGCACCTCCGG
>DJFQ01000164.1:237-6110 GCA_002432095.1 Marinagarivorans sp. UBA5868
ACATCCAACTCTGTGGGCATTACGTTGTAATCACCAGCTAATACCACCGGCGCTCCCGAGCGGATTAATTCCTCCGCGTGGGCGAGCAAACGTTCAAACCATTGCAATTTATAATCGAATTTTGGCCCAGGGGCAGGATTACCATTTGGTAGATATAAACAGCCAATCAAAATGCCATTTACCGCGGCTTCGATATAGCGGCTGTGAACGTCTTCTGGATCGCCTGGTAACACCCGTCGAACTTCCAAAGGCTCGCCGCGTTTTGACAAGATCGCCACACCATTCCAACTTTTTTGCCCATGCCAAATTGCCTGGTAACCCNNCGTGCGGCGCCTTCAACTCCTGCAAGCACACCACATCCGGCTGAGCCTCCTGCAACCAGCGCAGCAATACCGGCAGGCGAGCATTAATTCCATTCACGTTATAGGTTGCAATTTTCATAGAGCCTCCAGAATCAAACAGGCCGGCGCGGCTGACAGTGATTATGAAGGAAGAGCTGGTGAACCGCCAAAATCTGCAAGGGATTGGTGACTAAAGCAGTGCCAGAAGAACGAATGGTCCGGTCGGTCCGGCGATCACTTATACGCTATATTAAATTTCGAGCGGCATATGCAACGGACTTCAACAGGCCAGCAAAAATGCATCCGCGCTTCATTACGGAAGCGTGGTCTAATACCTTCACGTTTTCTATCTGGAAACATTCCCATGAGACAGCAATTCGGTCCAACGCTTCGCGGAATATCCTGTCACTTCAACGCAGTAGCACTCGCGTTATCACTGCTGACGGTAGGCTGTGCGGGATCAAGCAAAACAACAGCGCCAGTTGAAGAACCCGTCCGCACACTTTCTATCGCGGTCGACACCACGAAAACCAGGACCATCTCACCGCATTTCTTCGGCCAGAATTACTGGAACTGGGTACGCCAATGGGGCGGTGCTGCGCTTGAGGACACGAGCGAACAGGTGGCAACTCTAGGAATACGATTGCTGCGCGCCGGCGGTATTAATAACGACAACAATAATTTCGATGTGGAATATTTGCCGCAACCAGAGCCGTTTAACGAACAGAGACTTGATGAATTTGTCGCCTACGCCCGAGCCATCGGCGCTGAGCCGCTGCTTCAGCTGCCTGTTTTGCGGGCTCCAGATGGCAGTGTGGCCTCCGCCGCGACCGCCGTTGAAATGATTCAATATGCCAATCAAACTCAAAATTACGGGCTGCGGTTTTTTTCTATTGGCAATGAACCGGATATGTACGTGGAAGCGGGAGAGCAGCCGGCTGATTTTGATGCATATCAGGCGTGTGAAATATTTGCGGACTATGCNNTTCTACGATGGCGCTAACGATTGGCTTTCTCCGTTTCTGTCAGCATGCGCCACCCATGTGGACGTAGTTGCCGTGCACCGCTATCCATTCGAATCGCATTTAGCTACCGACACGGCGGCTTTTGCTGATGTCGTAAATTTCCGCCAGACACTTCAACGAATCCGCGCCAAGATGGCAGCCAATGGTGCGGGTGATAAACCACTCGCAATTACTGAAGCCAATGTTGGGTACAGTGCTGCGCAAGAGAAAAACACGGCTTCGCCAGGAACCTACGGCGCTGCTCTGTGGACGGCAGACATAATGGGCGCGGCACTGGAGGAAGGATTGTGGAATATTTCCTTCTGGCATATCAGCGATAGCTTGAGCCAACAAGAGTGGTCACTGGGTTTTTATCACGGAAGTCAGCCGCGGCCGGCGGCGCACGCTTATAAACTCGTATCCGATGCTTTCCGTACCGCAATGTTCACGGTCTCGGGTGCTACCGACGAGGTGTCGGTTTACGCCGGTAGCAATGCGGGCAGAAATTCCATACTTGCCATCAACAAAACTAAGGAACCCATTCAGCTAACGATCGTTGGGATTTTCCCTGCTCAACAAATTCTCAAATTGGCGGCGCGTTCGATGGCTACCGCAGCAGTGTCTGATTCAGGTGGGATGGAGATTATGTATTACGAGGAAGGAATGATTGCACCAACGCGCGGAAACTGACTTTTCTGCAGTCACAACATTATATTGTGACTCGACCCAACTTTCCTGAATGGGTAGTTAGAAATTTGATTAACCGTTCGCTACGTGTTGATGCATTTAATTGCAGATGATTTAGCTTTCTTTTCCTTCAGAAAACGCAGGCATTTAATCCCTGGACAGCCCGGCTCGCCATTCTGACGAGCCATCAAGAAACTGCCTCATCCTATCCGGTATTTATTCCCCGGTTGCATCCCACACTCGACCGGCACCGGTTCCGTTGGCACCCGGATTAAACACCTCAACCGCCATAACCTGATACGTCGGGTCATCACTCGCATCAAGGTTATTGGTATTCGGCAGAACCCAGCCAGTGTCCGCCCACGCCTTCACGTGGTCGGCAAAAATGATTTTGCCATCCCGACCAAGAGGCTGTTGTTGTGACGGCTTACTCCAATATTGATAGAACGTGGAGCGCCCATTAATGGACGGTTGTCCCTGCCGAGTAGAACGGTATGTGGAATATTGAATGCCATTACTGGTAAAGGTTTTGCCGAAAGTGGCGCCCTGACTGGGATCATAGGACCAGCGTTGCAGAATGTAGTACTCCACCAAATGCGCTGGATTGGAGGTCGGCATATTTTTGTCGTATCCCCAGCCGTACAGCGTGATATAGCTCGCGCCGCTGTCACTGTTGAAGCGATAACCAATGACGCGGTTCAAATCTCCATAGTGCCAGCCCGGTCCGCCAACATAGTTATAACCGCCACCCTGCCAAGTAACCGTAAAATCACCGGTTGTATCCAGGGTTAATGAAGTTGAACCGCCGTCTTTCCAATGGGTAAAGAAAAAGTCGCCGACATGCCCCGTGGCGTGGCTGGACGTGATGGTCTGTCTAGTCGTGTATTTCTGGGTGTAGGCCGAGAACTTGGAGAGGTCTGGTGCGGGCGTTACCGTAGTATCCAACTCCCCGTCCCGGGAATAAATGGCAAAGCCAGCGATGGTGGGATTCTCCACTCCGGCGATTAACTGAATGGTGACTGCGCCGTCGTTAACAGGAATATCCGCAAAAGTTTCGGTATAACCAACGTCATGACCAACTTCGGAATAAAGATCCAATCCGCTGATCACGTTTGTCCCTTCAATCGCCACGCTAAAACTACGCGCTCCGGCGCTGTTTTGGTAAATCTCCGCAAAATGTAACTTAACGGTGTAATAACCATCTTCGGTGACAGGAATTTCATAGCTTACGGCACCGTAACGCTCGGTCTGATAAAGCGCCCCGCCAGTAACGCTGTCCTGCGTGCTATTGGCAGTCCCGCTGCGGGAATATTTATCCGCTTGGTACTGCACACCATCAAGCGTCACACTCGAAGTGCTACCGGCATTAATGGCGACCACCAAAGGAGGAAGAACAGCACCGGAAGAGCTGGAACTGCTGGAGGAGCTGGAACTTGAGCTCGAACTGGATGACGATGAATTAGAACTGCTGGACGAACTTGAGCTGGAGGATGACGAGCTGCTCGACGACGATGAACTGCTCGGTGCGCCTGAAGAAGTGCCGCCACCTCCGCAACCCACCAATGCGACCGACGCCAATGCTGTCGCCAGCCAATAAGAGATTTGGACCCGCTTTATATTTTTCATAAGTGATTTTCCCGTCGCTTGCCAGGCGTATTATCATATGATGTTTAGCATCAACTAGATTAGCCCATTTGCGGGTAAAAAATTGTGCCCTAAGTCATATCTCGCAGCGGAGAAGAAAGGGCTTTTGGCTATATCCAATTGGTTATATCCGAACTTTCGCACAACGGATAATTATCTGAATCTCCATTCCGCCATGCCGGAACTTCTACACATAAAACCTTGCTTATTTTTGCTGTTTTTCTGGTGGGATTTTGTTTGGGAGGAACCGGTTTTAAGGTCGCTCAAAACCGGTTTGCACTTAACAATAATTCGAATACGGCAGGTCTCCTCTCGATAACAGCCGAGCGCCATATATATGGAATTTTTAAGGCGGCTACTCTAAGTAGCTAAAAAACCATTTTTTGCACGAACTTCAGAAAGGTGGCGGCCAGGACTTCGGAATATGTTAATGCTGGCAAGTGTGGCTCATAGTTTACAATCGCGAATTCGTAGTCCACCGTAGGAATATTAAAATTAAAACAATACGCCCCATCCTCATGCTTCTCTAGCACCCACAAATAATCAGGCACTTTTTCATCTTAAAAATCCTGCCGCATAAACATCTGACCAGCCTTCCCTCTTAAAAAACATAAGTGAAGCCAACGCCGATTTCCGCTTCATAATTATTCCGAGATAATGGGCTATCTGAAACGTCACTCCCATAGTGTTCGTAAAGCGCTTCGCCGAAGAGCTGCCAATTCTTATTCAGATAATGACGATAGTTAACATTGACACCAAATGATCTATACCCGCTATCAACGTCAGTTTCCGGAATACCAGAATCTGTAGATTGTTGCGCGGTTACACCAAAGTCCCGGTTTGCAAGCTCACTATCGTGGAATGTCGCAACGGCTCCAACTTCCCAGCCGGTACCATTCGGTTGACACCCCAAACAAGTTCCTACGCCGAAAATACCGAGGGTACCGATAGCTCCTGCTGATATTCGGCCATCCAGAAAGTAACGCCAATCTGCGCCAAGGGCACGACGCACCTCCACCAGCATTTCCCCACCAGAACTCGATTCACCCAATCCATCCAGTCTGCCATCTTCTGAATCGCCCTCTTCACGGCCTTCTTCATAGCCTAACGATGCTTGGAACAACCAGGAATCCTTCATCAGAGTTCGCCAGCCAATCGCTTCACCCGCCCAGAAAAAAATATGTTCGCCAGTTCGCCACTGAACACCGCCAGCGGGATCAACCTCAACCTCAAACTCGTCGGCCCCCTCATAAGCAGACTCATACTCAACGCTAAGCCCAAGGCCAACACCCCACCCATCGCCATTTGTAAAATCGTCAATAGAAGGAAGCGGAACGAGAGGGGTTCTCGGCTCAGACGCATTGATCGATCCGACATATAAAAGAGCGCCAAATAATGTGGCGACCTGAATGGCTATTTTTTTCATGATTTCTTTTCCTTTGAGAGACGGTAATAAGGTTTACTCGGCATTCAAGGCAGGTATAACAAAGCAGCGCTGACTGCCTGCATGAGAAAGATGATCACCATATTGAATGCGATGACCAAGTACGTAAGACGCTGGCAAAAAGTTTAATTTATTTTTATAGCGTTGATTGCAGGCGGTTGACTTGAGATTACAGTCGCTTGTTAGAACTTACCATGGCTCGCTATTAACATGAATGTTTTTTGATGAAAGACCACTACCATAATACATAAGTATAAATTTATCAGTGCTGACGCTCAGACCATTTTGAAGGAATGTAAACTGACCCTGGAATGTTCTATAGCCATGCTTTTGATAGTAGCTCTCTAACCGCCTAGGGCAGAACAATGTAAATGTACCGGACAAGCTCCTTGCGTGATTTGAATTATGCAAATAGCTGAAAAGTTTTCCGGGAATATTTTGGCCCTGAAATTCTGGTCTTACTACGACACCGCCCACGCCAACGACTTTTTCTTGAGCGTGGTCATCAAAGGAGATCATGAAATCCGCGTACCCTAGGTGTGCCGACGGTTCATTGTTTCCATCAAAAGCTAACAAGTGCCATTTGGACTTTGCCCATTGGATACCTTTGCCTTCAACTGGAAAGACACGATCTCGCCAGTGAAACAAATGATCAGCCTGGATTTTTGTTAATTCATTTACTAAATTTATTTCCATGGTGATTTTTCTATTGGGTTGCATAACGCCTTTGCTCTGTTTTATACACATCTTTTC
>DJFQ01000017.1 GCA_002432095.1 Marinagarivorans sp. UBA5868
ACCTCCATCGACCACATTTCGGTGGCCCTGCAAGAGCAAAGTCAGGCCAGTCATACCATTTCCCAAAGCGTTGAAAATATCGCGCAAATGACCGAAGAAAACGCCGCAGCAACCCAGGCAACATCAGCAACTGCCGAAGAGCTGGCGTCCTTGGCAAACAGTTTGAGTAGCGTTTCGGCGAAATTTAAAACCCATTGATAAATAAAAATAAAATACATTAATAAAAAAGAGGCGCCCTGGGCGCCTCTTGATTATGCAACAGCGCTAGCGGCGCATCGTAGGTTAATAATAAGCATCCCAAATGTCAGAAAAGCCATGTTTCACCATTAACGTTCAAAATGCACCCTCTAACTGGTATATTCTCTGCGGCTGTGTGAGCTAGCCCACTGGCTGTAGGGCGTGAATGCCAGCAAAATATGGCCGGCCGAGATTCGCCGGCAAACGGTTGTGGAAATTTGAGGGTGTTATGGAATATGTAATGATGATTGCGTTCGCGATCGGCATTTATGCGATTGTGCGGCATACCAATCTTAATTGGGTGGTGACAAAAAGACGCCGTTATATCGATGAGTTTGTTTTTCCTCGCACTATCAGTCAGCGCCTGCAAGAAAGGTATCCACACCTGAATGAAGCGCAGACGAATGATGTGGTCGAAGGCTTGCGTGATTATTTTCATATCTGCAATGAGGCTGGTCGGAAGATGGTGTCTATGCCGTCTCAGGCAGTTGATGTGGTATGGCACGAATTTATTTTATTCACGTTGCAGTATCAGAATTTTTGTAAAAAGGCGTTTGGGAGATTTTTGCATCATATGCCGGCGGAGGCGATGAAAAAGCCAACGGTAGCACAGCAGGGAATTAAACTCGCCTGGAAGCTGGCTTGTCAGCACGAGCATATTTCTCCCCGAACCCCACACCGCCTCCCACGTATATTTGCGTTGGATGCACTACTGAACATTCCCGACGGTTTTACTTATCAGTTGAACTGCCAGCGACGGCTGAGTACATCTGGCAGCTCTTGTGGCGGTTATTGTGCTTCGCATATCGGCTGCAGCTCCAGCTGCAGCAGCATAGGAGGATGTGGTTCCTCCAGTGGCTGCTCCTCGTCATCTGACGGAGGTGGCTGTGGCGGCGGGGGAGACTAATGTGGGGGACGGTACTTGGTACGTCTATATGATCCTTACCGACAAAGGGCAGTTGTACACGGGTGTCGCCACGGATGTAGAGCGGCGGTTGCGGGAGCATCAGGATGTGGCGCAGGGCAGGGCGAACGCTCGAGGTGCTAAGTTTTTCCACACTCAAAAGCCCTTGCATGTTGCTTACATGGAAGAGTTTGCGGATCGCGCTCAGGCATCGCGTCGGGAGCATCTGATTAAATCCATGTCGTCTGCACAGAAGCGCAAATTGGTGGGCGCACCGGTAATTTTGCCTGCGCCCCAAGGTCCCTGATTGGTTACAATGCGTCGGTTTCAAAGGTGCAACAGACGCGAGGATTCACCATGACTTCCCTCAAAGACCAATTGTTGAAAGCTGGTTTGATCGATCAGAAAAAGGCTAAACAGGCAGAGAAGGAAAAACGCAAACACGACAATCAGGCTCGTCGCACAGGGCAATCCGAACAGGACGAGGTAAAAGCGGCAGCGCAGGCAGCGCGGGAAGCTAAGGCAGAGCGGGACCGGGAATTGAACCGCCAGCGCAATCAAGAGGCGGAACAAAAAGCCTTACAAGCGCAAATTCGCCAACTGGTGCAAAATCACCGGCAGTCTAAGGGCGCGGGGCCTGGCGACACGGAATACAACTTCACACACCATAATCGAATCAAAAAAATCCGCGTGTCGACGAAGGTACACCGACAAATTGTGCTGGGGCATTTGGCGATTGTAGCGGTCGGTGAATCCTATGAACTGGTGCCGCGCGTGGTGGCCAGTAAAATTGCCCAGCGCGATTCTGCTTCTATATTGGTGAATAATTTTAACGCCCAAGCCGTAGAGACGGTGGAAGACGATCCATACAAGGATTACGTGATTCCAGATGATCTGATGTGGTAAAAGGCGGCGGCGGTGTGAATTTTTTAAAGCGTATAGGTGTGATGCTCAAAACATATGGATGTTCAAAGGCATATAGACATTCAAAGGACATGCAGCCAGATCGCAAAATAGTGACTCACGCTGCCCGCTAACACGAAAATATGCCATATGGCGTGGAAGTAAGGTTTACGATGATCCAGCACGTAAAAAATTACACCAGCTGTATATAAAACGCCGCCAGCGAGAAGCCACAAAAAACCCTCATGCGTCAGCGCATTTAGCAAAGGTTTTATCGCCACCAAACAAAGCCAACCCATTACGATATAAAGCGTAATAGAAAGATATTCGCGGCGAGGCTTTAAAGTCGCGTCCAACGCAATCCCCAGTATCGCCAATCCCCAAATAATCCCGAACAGAGACCATCCCCAGGGACCTTTTAATGTCACCAAAAGAAATGGCGTATAAGTTCCGGCGATTAGCAGGTAAATGGCGGCGTGGTCAAACTTTTGAAAAATAGCTTTCGCTCTTCCACGAAAGCTATGGTAAAGGGTGGAAAGCAGATAAAGCAGGAACAGAGATGTGCCATATACACTAAAGCTGATGACTTTCATCAAATGGCCCTGGTTGGCGGCTTGGGTGATTAAAATAATCAACCCAGCCAGGGCCAGGGCAGCACCCATTAAATGGGTAATACTGTTGAGTCTTTCGCCTTTATACATCGTAAATACTTATTTGATATTCAATGGATCGTTGAAACGTAATACCTGGTTGACTGATTGATGGCACATATACGGTTCAAACCCTGTGACCACCCTAGCGGTCGTATGTTGCGGTGATATTACCGCTGGCCAGCACATGTCCCTGCATCGCCTGCAATAATTGCTCCCTATTTACATCGAATGGAATATCGAGTTTTTTATCCAGCGCGAACACCTGAAAATGATAGTGATGCAGCGGATCCTCCGGTGGAGGTTTTGGCCCGAAATAGCCGATATTGCCACGATCATTCGTGCCTTGAAGCACACCCTTCGGTTTAACAAGTTCGGCCACAGCGGGAATTCCTTTTTCCAGATGATGAATATCAGCCGGGATGTTGTAAATCAACCAGTGCACAAATGGCGGGTTGTCTTGTGCATCTGGATCTTCCATCACCACTACGTAACTCTTGGTGCCTTTGGGGCCTTTTTTCCAGCTTAACGGTGGTGAAATATTTTCCCCAGTGGCAGCAAATATCTCTGGCAGGGGCTCACCGTGCAAAAAAGCTGGCGAAGAAACCTGAAGGCTGGTATTGGCCTCCAGTTGATCAATACTCAACGCTGAGGATTTTTCCGGCGCGGGTTTCGGTCCCAGGCGCTGGATCACCCGAATATTGGTATTTTCCGAATTGGTGGGTTCACCTACTGGCCAACCTTGTCTGCCTTTATGAGTATAGGCAATGCGATAGATAACGCCGTTCGTGTCGTCGGCGACGAGCAGCGCTCCGTCCTGTGTTTGTGCCAAGCCCGCCAGCCGACCCTGGTGAATCCAGCGATCACCGTTTTGTCGCAAAAAGCCTTGGGCAAATGCCTCAAAGGCTATGGGTTTGCCATTGTCAAAACGGATGCGGGCAATCTCATATCCAGAAGGTGGTTTGCGATTCCAGGAGCCCCGCATCGCGACGAAGGCATCACCGTGATAATCCTTTGGAAACTGGTCGCCGGTATAAAACACCATCTGCATGGGCGCGGCGTGCGGAGTGTAAAAGCCAATGGGATTTTCGCTGCGTTTAGCCCATTCGTGCAGTGTTAGGTCGCCGGGTGGCTCATCTTGCGGATTGAATTTGCCGTCGTCGTAAATATAGGGCCAGCCGTACTGCTTACCTTTCTGCAAATGGTTGAGTTCTTCATGTTGTTCATTATCACCCAGCCAGTCGATGCCGTGATCCATGCCGTACAGTTCGCCGGTTTGCGGTTCAAAAGCAAAGCCGATGGTATTGCGCAGGCCGGAGGCAAAAATGGTACGGCTGCTGCCATCGGGTTTCATTTGCAACATGGTTGCACTTTCGGGACTGCTTTCCGCACAGGCATTACAGGTGGAACCTACGGAAACATACAACATGCCGTCCGGCCCCACAGTGAGAGTGCGATTGGGATGCTGTCCGCCATCCGGCAGATCATCCACGAGCAATTGCAGTGGGGCGAGCGTGCCGTCCGCTTGAATGGTGGTGTGATAAATATTTTTGACCGTGGCCAAGTACATATTTTTGCCGTCTATGGTAATTCCGTGCATATCCGGTCGGCGAGCTACTACTTTTTGCACATCGGCCACGCCGTCATTGTTTTCGTCGCGAAGCATTACGACATCGCCAACCGAACGTCGCGTCACATAGACCGTACCATCTTCGGCAACAGCCAGCATGCGGGGGTTGATCATATCCTTAGCGAATACATTCATCTCAAAACCCCAATGCAGCGCAACGCCAATCAGCCCCTTGTCGACCGGAATTTTTTTCGGCTCAAGTACATGACCGATAACCGTTACATCTGCTGCCCGGGGATCTTTCAACTGTTCTTGAATTCCTGTGGCATTTGCGTTNNATCGGAACAAGGATCGAGGCATGGCGATCACCTTTTGACAAAATGGTTGGCACAGCAGAGAGTGCTGGTGCGGGATTTACACGCACAGCAAGGCACGTGCCTCTATTTATCAAAGCGACCGAGTACTATCAAAAGCAATCGAGGGAGATAAGAAATATTGAGATAAGTAACCGGTTTTTGGTCGAGCGGGAATGCAACCTGCCGTCAGTAATTTTTACGCCGGGCCAGCTTCGGTGTTGTAAGTTTTACCGGTGATAGTGAATTTATTGTGATGCAGTAGCCTTGTTCTGCGGTAATTCGTAGCCGTCGCTAAGAGTTTCGAGGAAGGCGATCAATGCCTCGATTTCCTCATCCGTTAAATCGAGTTTCGTTCGCAGCATATGACTTTTGGTTTCAGGAAATGTCGCTGGCCCCCAGCGCTTACGATCATCGACATCGTTGTAATAGTCGACGACTTCCCGCAGGGTCTTAAACACACCGTTGTGCATATAGGGAGCGGTTTTCGCGACGTTGCGCATGGTTGGGGTTTTAAAGCGGCCTAATGCCAATTTGCGCTCATCTTCGCTCAGCTTAGGATTGTTAGCCGCTCCTTGATCGGGAATGCCGTTGTTCAACGTAACATTCACCGGCGTCAGAATATTGTGATAACTGAATTGAGTGAACAACAATTTATCGTCGCCCATACCGGCGTGGCAGTCGATGCAGGAGGCTTTGGTATCGTAAAGTTTGCGTCCCCATTTTTCCTGTTCCGTTAATTCCACCAACCCCTTTTGTGCATAGTCAAATTTTGAGGTGAAGGGCGCAAATGTATCAGTCATTTGAAACGTCTGAAGCGCATCCGCGGCAGCGTTTAATAAAGTTTCGTCGTTGGCGAGAACATCTTTACCGTAAATATCGACAAACAGATTTTGGTAACTCAAATTACGCAAATTGGCCGCGAGCGTTTGCCGGCTGTTGCCCATTTCGATGGGGTTGAGTAGAGGGCCAAGTGCCTGCTCCGCCAGCGTATCGGCGCGGCCGTCCCAAAACTGCCCACCCACCCAGGTTTTACGCCACTCTTCATAATAAAAAGCCGTGCTGAACTTGGCGTACATCAACGACGGCGTATTACGCACGCCCAAGGACTTATTGGCGCCTTCACTCACCACCTTGCCATCGCTGAATGCCATATCCGGCCGGTGGCAGGTGGCGCAGGATTGGCCGGGTGGACTTGATAGGGACGCATCGTTAAACAGAATATTGCCGAGAGCGGCTTTTTCCGTTTGCTTAGGGTCAATGACAGGCGATTGGGAATCCGGGGTGTCGACTTGGGCTGCGGTGTTAAGGGCACAGAGCAAAACAATGGCACTGAGAAACGCGGCGCAAACATCGCTAAAACGCATTGGTGGTTTCCATAAAATTCTGACGATAGAGGCGCGGCCAGGATAAACAGGCCGACGCATTTGGACAACCGACCGCGCCCCATTCTCCGCAAATGACCTTCACTGTGCAGCAGCGGCTATTTCGGCGCGCTTGCGTGCAGGCCGAGCCAACGCCTTGCCCAATTAATACGTTTCAGGATCAACCATTCGATCAACAACATTATGACCAGAGACGCCGCCAACAACGGCAACAACACTGCGAGTGTGACGATGACACCGCCAATCACTTTGCCCACTTTGGCATCCGGCAGAGGTGGAGGAGCGCCAAGCGCGCCTTGGGGTTTGCGGCGGCGCCAGAGAATAAAGGCGCTCACGCTCATCAGCGTCAACCCGGCGGTGGTGAATACGCCGAGTAGCTGGTTCAGCCAGCCGAACAACTGTCCCTCATGAGCGGCTATGCCGATGCCGATGATGCGGTCGAGTGCGGGTTTTTCGGAGAAGTTTCTGGTACGGATGATGTTGCCACCTTCACCATCCAGCCAGGCTTCGGCGCGCAGGGGACGGTTTTGGGTCTGGGATTTGAGTGTCCAGGTGCCCGGCATATCAGTGGCGGGGGCGAGTTCAGCAGGAGGGGCAAAACTGAGCGCGAGGGCGCTTTGCACCAGCGCCTCGGGCAAGTGGATCGATTTTGCGTTCACTGCGGTGGAGGGTTCCGCACTGCTCAGACTCCAGTCCGCCACTGGCGCGCTGTGATGATGGCTATGGTCGTGGCTATCCCGCTGGCGCAGCTCTTTCAATGCGCTTCCCCAAACCAGCGCCCATGGCAGACCGCTGATCAGCAGAAACAGGGTAAAGCCCGCCACCCAAAAACCCGTGACGGCGTGCAGATCGCGCCAGAAAACCCGGCTGCCCTGGCGCAGACGCAGGTAAAAAATTCCCGCCGCGCCGCGGGCGCTGCGCGGCCACCACAAATAGAGTCCGGTGATCACCAGCACTATCGCCCAAGAGCCCGCCAGTTCCACCAGAATGGAGCCAGTGTTACCCGCCAATAGTTCGCCGTGGAAACGTTTGACCACCTGCATGAATTCACTGTCCGCAACGACGCTGCGCAAAATCTGTAAATTTCCGGGATGTACATAAACACGAAAAGTTTCCCCAGCCTGTTGCAGGGTAATCACCACGGCGTCGTTCGGTGATTGCGGCAGGCGGTAATTCACAAACTCACTGTCCAGATGCGCGGCAATGGCGGCGGTGATCTGTTCGTTTGCACTGCTGCGGGGGCCAGCAATGTCAAGATTTCGGTAAGGCGCATCCAACAGAGCATCCACCTGCGGTTTGAATAAATAAATTGTCCCCGAAATCGCGAGCGTCAAAATAAATGGCAGGCAAAAAATGCCGGCGTAAAAATGCCAGCGCCAGAGAGTGCGGTATAACAAAGCAGATGGTTCTTTTTTCATTTTTTTCTGTCGTTTACTTTCTAAAATATTCGAGATATGTCGACAATTTCGTCCCGGTGGCAATCTGCTCCCTCCGCTGGCAAGGGGAGGGCCGGGGTGGGGTCATTTCTTTAGTTGCCTTGTCATACTGCTAGACCCCTGTAGGGCCGGCTACAATGCGCCGCCGAAATGCCCGTCACAAATCCCAATCCACCGAAAAATAAAAAGTGCGCGCCGGCCAGGGGTGCGCCACGTAGGAAATTTCGTCGGTTACATTGTCCACACCGCCGCTGACTTTCCATTGATCGGTAATGCGGTAGTTGGTTTTCAGGCCGATGCGGGTGTATGCGTCCTGGGCGCCATAAACCCTATCGTGAATGTCCAGATTGTCGGCTCTGCCATAGCTGTCGCTGGCGTATTGCACGCTGCCGCCGATATCCCAATCTTCCGTGAGGTGATATGTCGCCAACAAATTGCCTCGCCATTCCGGCATGCGTGGGGGCGTTTTACCGACCAGCGCGGGATTGCTGACATTTTTTATGATCTCGGATTCGGTATAGGCAATATTGAAGCGGATATCCAAATCGTCAAACAATAAATCCTGCGCGTTGGCGATGAGCTCCAGGCCGCGCGTTTTTACTTCGTCGATGGGGAAAAATGTCGT
>DJFQ01000133.1 GCA_002432095.1 Marinagarivorans sp. UBA5868
ACAATATTGCTGGCGATGGTTTGATTCAAACCGGCAACTCGGGCGAGCAGCGGCACGGACGCGGTGTTGACTTCCACCCCCACCGCATTCACGCAATCCTCCACCACCGCATCCAGCGTTTTACCCAAACGCGTTTGCGATACGTCGTGCTGATATTGGCCGACGCCGATGGATTTGGGTTCGATTTTGACCAATTCTGCAAGCGGATCCTGCAGCCGACGAGCGATGGAAATCGCGCCGCGAATGGTTACGTCTAGATCCGGAAATTCCTTCGCCGCAAATTCGGAAGCGGAATAAACCGACGCTCCAGATTCGTTGACCATGACTTTCTGTATTTTCAGATCTTTGTGCTTTTTAAGCATATCGCCAACAAATTTGTCGGTCTCGCGACTCGCGGTGCCATTGCCAATGGCGATTAAACCAACATTATGTTTTTTGCATAAATGGACGAGCGCGGCTTCCGCTTCTTGAATGCGGTTTTGCGGCGGAGTAGGAAATATCGCGCCGTGATCCAGCACGCGCCCTGTGGCATCTACCACGGCAATTTTTACGCCCGTGCGCAATCCTGGGTCGAGGCCGATAGTCGCAATTTGTCCTGCGGGCGCTGCCAATAAAAGATCTTTTAGATTGCGCGCGAACACATCAATAGCATCGGCTTCCGAGCGCTCGCGCAAATCACCGAGCAGATCGGTTTCCAAATGCGTCAAAAGTTTTACTCGCCAGGTCCAGCGCACCACTTCCTCAAGCCAGCGATCAGCGGCGCGGCCTTTATCGGCAATTTTCCAATGTTCCGCCACCATAATTTCGCAGGGGTGCATCTGGCCGGGTTCCAGTTCGTCTTTTAATTCCAATGCCAGAGATAAAATCCCTTCATTGCGACCACGAAACATGGCGAGCGCACGGTGCGACGGGGTTTTGCCCAGCAGCTCTTTATGCTCGAAATAATCGCGGAATTTTTCGCCCTCTACCTCTTTGCCAGGCACTACTTTCGCGCTGAGATATCCGTCGGTACGCAAAAAGTTTCGCAATTTCTCCAGGAGCGCGGCGTCTTCGCTAAAGCGCTCCATGAGAATTTGTTTTGCTCCATCCAGCGCATCTTTTGCCGATTCGATTTTATGTTCCGCGTTCAGATAATCCCCGGCAGCAGTCTCGGGATCGATAGTGGGGTTTGCTAACAGCAAATCCGCCAGCGGCTCCAAGCCTGCCTCGCGAGCAATTTGTGCTTTGGTGCGGCGCTTGGGTTTGTAGGGCAGATAAAGGTCTTCGAGCAGGGTTTTGGTTTCGGCATTTTGAATCTGGCCCGCCAACTCCGGTGTGAGCTTGCCCTGCTCTTCGATGGATTTAAGGATGGACGCGCGGCGATCTTCCAATTCGCGCAAATAGTTCAGTCGCTCGTCCAGGTTGCGTAATTGGGTGTCGTCCAGGCCGCCCGTCACCTCTTTCCGGTAGCGGGAGATAAAGGGCACCGTAGCGCCTTCGTCGAGCAGGCCAACCGCTGCCTGAACTTGTTGAATGTTGACGTTGAGTTCTTGCGCAATGCGGGAATGGATCGAGTTCATATGCCCAATACAGTCTGGTAGCCGAGAGAGGGCGCATTATGCGGAATCGAACCGGTGTCAACAATGTTGACATACCGCTTAAGGTCTGGCCGTGATCACGGAAGGAAAAGACTTCGAGATATGCCAAGGCGCTTATTCGCGCAGTTTGCGAAGGTAATGATTGGTGACTTTATAGAGGACAAAACACAAGACCACGTCCAGCACGATACTGATCGGCTGGGGCAGATGCGGGCGGAAAAAATCGCCGATCACATACGTCAAAGCAATGGCTAAGGCCAAAGCGGGAAATGCACTCACGCGGACAATCCTGCGGTAAAGATTGAGAGAAAGTTTCAGTTCACCCTGAAAAACCTGTTCAAGTCACCCTAAAAACTTGCTCAAGTCACCCCTAAAAACATAGCCCAATTCCGGCACTCGCGCCTGGGGCACAAGGTGACATTTTTGGTCAGGAAAATGCCAACTATTCACGAAATTCCACTAAAACTCTGTCGATTTTTTTAACCTCTGCAACCAAAGTTGCACCCCCGAAACCGGCGGAAATTTGTAATTCGTTGAATTTTTTGAACTTTTGTTTTTTGGCCATCATGTTGCTTAATAAAACATCACCTAAGCCTGAATCTCCAGTCCGCCATTCTGACGAACTGACTCAGGCAAAGTCAGACCAGAGACAGATTACGGCACCGCAGGAGTAGAGATGGCGGTGCTGGAAACGACAGAGAGGTGATCGTTATGTCCAGGGAATTGAACCAGCACAGCCTGATTGCACACGACCTGTTTGATCGCGATAGCGCGGGATTCGGTGCGACCTGCGTGCCCCGCGTTGCTGCTAACGAAGATATGGACGAAATGCGGGAATGTTTGTCTCACGCCAGCCAGACCACTCCATGCCTGGCCCGCCGAGCCAATATTTCAGAGGATTTGTGGGAAGATGCCCGCCGCCGTCATTGCGACGCACGGCAGAACTGGCGCAGCCTGTTGGATCGTTTTGTCAAACCCCATCATTGATCACCGGTTAACATTCCAGTACAGGCAACAGTCGAGCACAGGTTAACAACCCCGCCCCGCTGAGGGCGATCCGCTCACCCCCACAACCCTTTGTAATCCTGAGCCGCATAAAAGCGGCCACTAGGTCCGCCATCCGGCAGCAGCGCCGGCACCAATACTCCCGGAATCACCGAAGCCACATCCTCCCACGCGTTCGGCCCACCGAGATCAGTACGAATCCAGCCCGGATCCACATGATTGACCAGCACATTATCGTCCTTTAATTCACAGGCGAGATCCTGCGTGTATTTGTCCACCGCCGCTTTCGAAGCGCTATAAGGCGCCAAGTCAGGTTGACCGGCGATGCCGGACGTCAGATTGATAATGCGTCCCCAGCGGCGCTCGCGCATGGCCGGCGCAAAGGCATTACACAGCTGCACCGTAGCGAACAGATTGACTTGGAACGTGCGCAACCACTCGGCCTGAGAAAATTCGAACATTGGCGTCGACTGATTATTGATCGCTGCATTGTTGTAGAGGATATCAACCGGCACCGATAACCGTTGCACCTCACTAATCAATTCCCGCACCTGTAATTCACTATCCAGTTCCCCCGCCACCGCCAGCGCCTGCACACCAAACTCCTTCACCTCGTTAAGTGTGGTGTGAGTGTGATCCAACTGGCGGCCGTGAACGATCACATTGCAGCCTTGTTGTGCCAGCGCCTTCGCAATCTGCTGGCCTATACCACGACTTGAGCCGGTGACCAGCGCCCATTTACCGTTGAGTGTTTTCATGGTGTCCCCTTATGCTGTTTTTTTGCGGCGATACAACGCCATCCGCGGCGCATCTTAACCGCTAAAGGGAATAGCGACACGCGCGACAATAAGAAGATAAGGGCAAGGGAAGATTTGGGAAAAGTGACCCGCCGACACAAATGATCGGCGGGTCGGGAGCAGGTTAGACCTGCGGCTCCGCGTTCAACGAGGCTACAAACTGCAGGAGGTCCGTCAACTGTTTAGCTTTGCGAGTGCCGAGTTTGTCGGCCAAGTCGCCATAGTGCCGATCCAGCATCGGTTGCACTTTGTTGTGCAACTTCTTGCCGTTGGCGCTGAGCTTGATGGTCAATTCACGCAGATCGCCTTCTGCAGTGCGGCGGGACAAAATGCCGTCGCTCTCCAGACGATTGAGAATGCGCGACAGACTGGGGCCGAGAATTGCGCTTCTGTGCGCCAACTCTTGGGCGTTCATCTCGCCGTATTCGAAGGATGCGCGGATCACTCGCCACTGCTGCTCCGTCAGGCCAAAGCCTGCAAGCGTTTGACGCACCTGCGCAACAGAGGCTTCTTTTGCCTTTTGTAATAAGATGGGGAGTGTTTCCATAAGATGATTTATGTGCCTCGTATAACAATTAACTCAGGAGCTTTAATGATAACCAACAGGTTGATTAATGCGCCACAAATTGTTCAAAAATGACACAAAAAAATCTAAAAACATAACTCGTTATGGCTGTTTGAAAGAGATCTTCGACACAGAACCTGCAAAGTCAAGCCTTCCAAAGCGTTTGGTGAACCCGTTCCGCATGGCGCGTGAAGTATCACAGGTTTTCTTTCACTCGGCCTGTAGGCTTTCCCCACTCCTTCTTTGGCGCACAAACAGTCCCTGCAGTTAGACAATCCCGCGCCTTTGATGAACCATCCCACGCCGTTAACCATTCCTCGCCGTTAAACGATGATGGGCGCAAAGGCAGTTAACGCGTCCATGGATGCGGAGTTGCCCAAACCGTGACTGAGACCGTGACTGGTGAACAATTGGGCAAAGTTGCCCTGTTCACCATGCAGTGCCATGTAATTGAGGATCACGGTCTGCACCAGTTGATTAACATTATTGGCCGCCGGGCTGGAGGCGGTTTCCACATCACCCGAGGGGCGCATGTAGCCGATCTGCTGATGTCGCGCAGCACTGGTGCCCGTTTCCAATAACACCGGACGGAAGCCGGGGTTATAGACAAGGAAAAACGACGCCGCAGTCTGCTGGTTGTCTCCAGTCCAAACCCCTTTGCCGCGCCCCATTTGGGAATCGTCGATCATGCCGTTGCTGAATACGGAGCCATCACTGAACACATACATCATCAGCGGTTTGTTCATGCGCGCTGCGTATTCCAGGCAGGCGCCCATACAGCGGCCGGCGCGCAGGTCGCGTTCCTCGCCAGTGGCGCGATCGCCGGTGTGATAGTCGTAGCCACCCATGGTGATAGTGCCGGCGCCCGCGTAACCCTCAATCACCAGCTTCATCACCGAGGCGGTTTTGCGGAATTCGTTATCGTTCATATCGGCGGACTGAAAAATGCCGTCCGGTCCGACTATGTGCGGGTCGAGTAACGGATTAAGCGAGGCCGGGTTGGAGTAGCGTTCTGCGAGACCGGCGCTCTCCAAGTATTTGCACGGTACCGACTGGCGAATGGCGTCGGTGGTAGCAACGCGATCCATCTTGTGTTTGGAGAGGTGGTACATGGATTCCATCACCGCCACCACTTCGTCCTCGCTGAGCAATCCCACCAGATCACCCACATCCACCAGACCGGTGACATCTGAAGGACGGTCCACTTTGGTGGGACGCACTTCGTTGTTGATCAACATCGCGGGCGCCATAGAGTTGCCGCCGGACTCGCTGCTCTGAGAGCCGCATAAAGCCAACAGAGAACCGCGGGCACCGGCGAGATTGATGCCATACATGGGGTTGTGGGGATTGTTGCCGGTGTCGTTCTCCGAGCGCGCCGCAATGACCGCCCCATTGATCAAAGCCTGAGTGGAGGCGCTGGTTTTTTCGAGGATGCCGCGCAGGAAGCCACTGTCCGTATGAAAGGCCAGGCCCAGCGTGGTATCGATAAAGCTGTTGTTTGGCGCACCTGGATTGATGGCAGAGGGAATCATATTGGACGGCAATCCCTGTTTGCCGTAGCCGGCAGTATCGAGAAAGTCCAACTGCCCACCGCGGCCACCCACCAGCACATTGGAGCCGGCAATATTGGCGCCACCAGCAAGATCGAAACAGATAAACGGGATCTTCCCGGCGCCGTCAAAACGAATGCCGCAGGCGTCGATCACACTCTGTTCAATGGACAGCGCGGACGCCCGCCCCGGCAGGCCGAGAATGGATGTTCCCAGCACGGTGGCCATACCAGCCTGAAAACCCTGGGCGATAAAATCCCGACGAGTGCGCGGGCGGCGGTGATCACCGTGGGTCAGCGGCTGATTCAAAGCGAAAAACGGTCTGCGCTTAGCCATGGTTTACTACCTTTGTAATCGTGGGCGAATAATGGCCATGGGTCACTACCTTTACTTTCGTTGGTGAATGATTAGCCATGGGTTACTACCTTTGTGATCATTGGCGAATGGGTTGTCGTGAACAAAAAAATCCGTTGCATGCGATCTCTCCTATTGCACCAACATCACGGCGCTGCCCAGGGCTGCGGCGCAGACGGCAGTGACGGTATTACTGGTGACGCTGGGGCTGCAAACGTCGTTGCTACAGGCTGCGGTCATGGTATCGATCAGGTCATTGAGGCGTTCGCGGCTATCCATTTCATAAGGCTGATCGGCGAGTTGCGTGTTTTCGCTGACGATGTGATGAGCCAACAAGGCCCGCAGCAGCGGATCAATCAGCGCATCACGCCCCGTAGCATCGAAACGATTATTCGTAAAACCGGGGAAATACGCCTGCATGCGCGAGGATGACGTCGCCAAGGTATTGCAGTACTTCACCGCCAGTTGGGTGATGCCCATCTGATGGGCGACAAGGAACCCTTTGATATTTTCGCTCGGCGGCATTTGTTGTTTGACGGTTTCGTAGGTCTCCACTACGCCAGGTTCGGTTACCGGAATACCGGTCATCAATGAAAAGGAAGCATTGATCTCGGCAAAGGTGCGCACCCCCACCCGCGGCTGCGCGTCCAGGTCCGCGGGTTCCGGTGCTGGCGGCACCAATTCCTCTTCGCGAACATGAGTCTGACCGTTTATTCGGTCGAAGCTGAGAAAGAACTGATCCTGCTCCGGCCCTTTTTCCGCCTGGATGACGGCACCAAGTTTGGTGGTCAGCAGGGGAACGCCCTCCGGGTTGTAATCCGCCGCCGAAATGGTCACATCCAGATTGGCAAACACTTGGCCAATCGCCGCCTCGCGACCGTTAACCCCGATGCGCAATCCTTGAATATGAATATCGCTGGTGGGTGTTTCGGTGAAACTAAAGAAAAACGGCTCGTTGAACAGGTAGCTGTAGTCGTCGAATTGCTCCACCTGGAACACGATGTAAGCATCGTCCATATCATCAATCAGATCGGCGATGGAAAAGGCCACCAGGATTTTCTGGCCGACGCCCACGTTGTAGTTGGTCAACACCTGCTCCGCCGTGAGTGCCCGATTGTGAATGGCAAGAAAGCGGATAGTGCCGCGCCAGGGGTAAACGCCGTCGGTTTCATTGCCGAGCACCAGAGCGAAGGTTTCATCCCACTGGTTNNGTGGCCTGCAGCACTTCCGCCGCATCCGGTGTTGACAGCATTGGCGTGCCATTGGCATTGGTGGTGCTGGTGCGGTTGAGAAAATCGTAGTTATAGAGGGTTTGCCCAAGGGTGAAATTGCGGGTGTCGGCACTGCCGGAATAACTCACGATACGCGCCGGCCCCTCCTGGGTGACGTTGGCTGGAATGACCCAGGCCTCGACACTGTATTCCCCGGTCTGAGTGATAAGACGATGCAATTTGCTGCTCGGCTCCACCGCCCCTTGCAGGCGGCCGCTGTTGATGCGCACACCCCAGTTGCTCACCCACTCCACATCGCCAAGCAGATTGAGCGTGAGTTCCGGGGGAAAACCGGTAGAGGAATCATTCGCCTGCAAACCGGCACCCTCTTTAAAGGTATACAGCGCGATGGCATTGCTTTCGGCCCGGCCACCCTGGCTGATGGCGGTGCCGTCGCCGATTCGCATGGCTTTACTGGTCAATAAGGACTCATCCAGTGGACGCATTTCCAAAGTGGCGGCGAAGGCTTCCAGCGCAGCCTCCATAGTATTGCCGGCGCTAAGGCAGTTATTGTTCCAGCAGTTATGAGCCTCTTCCTTCAGGCGCACCACTAAACGGGAGCGCGAAGCGTCGCGCACGTCGCCCTGTACATTGAATAGCATCTTGGTCTGCGCTGCGGCGTAGGCAACCTCCACATCGCTGCTGGCAAAATAGGGTTGCACCGGGGCCTGGGGCGCATCCGCCCGGTGACAATCCACGCAGTATTGGGTCAGCAACGGGTAAACGTGCTGAGCAAACGCCGCCGTATCGGTGGGATAGGTCAAGCTGGAACTGACATCCAATACATCCGGTACACGCAATGCGGTTTCAGTGAGGGTAATACCGGAGCTCGTCGCCCATCGGCTGATCCAGTCCTCCATGCGCTCGGCGCAGAAGTCGAGACTCTGTACCCAGCAGTTGTGGCCACCGCGGACCTTTTCCACCAGGCGCGAGCTGGCAGGATCGTCCAGATTTACCACGCTGTTCGCGGCGGTATACGCCAGATTAATGTCATCGGCCTGGGTAAAGGTCGGGCTCTGCCCACCTCTACCGTGACAGGCGCCGCAGCGGGTCGGGTCCGCCACGTTGTCCCATAAATTTACTTTGAAGTTTTGTACATCCGCAGTGGTCGGACTGGGGCCGTTGTAGACGACGCCAGGAGTATCGTCATCATTGGGAATCGGCGGAGGATTGTCCTGCCCGGTTTTGCCGCTGCCGCTGGAACAGCCGAGCACCAATAACCAAGACAGGGTGATTACGCCGCGGGTAAGGGTTTTATAAAACGAAGGGAAACACATCGGGCCACTCATGATCATTCTCCCTTGCAATAGTCGGCGGTGGCCGCAAACACGGTTTTGAGACGGTAATTATCCGCGGCAAATTGCGCGGTCATGGTCGCCAATGCAGCGCGGTCGGTGGCATCTTCCGGCTGGCGCAGACACACTGCGCGGAACACTTTATTCACCTGACATTCGGCAAACGCCTGACTGTAGGCCAATTCCCGCCCCATGCTTTTGGCGCCGCTGCCGCCGCCGGGCAAACTTTCGTCCCAGCCCAGTTGCGCATTAACTCCCGCGCGCCAGTAGTTGTCCCAGCGGTCGTCCGAGGTCACATAACCGTAAGGGAAGGTGGTGCTGTTGATGTGGTACTTCGCCTGCACGCGGGTACCGGTAGCTTCGTCTACCGCGCCGGTGCCGTGATACTCGATACGCCCGAGCTCCCCTGTCAGGTCGCTGGCGGCATCGTAGGTAAAGTCGTAATAAGCGAACGCCTGGGCAAGCGGATCCATACCGCTATGACAACCCATACAGCCGTTGAGAAAAGCACGCGCGTCACCGCCGGGGGAGCGGGACACGTCCTGGCGAATGCGATCCGGCACGCGGGTGATGTCGTGTACTTGTTCAAGATCGCGGCACAAATGGTTCATCAAGGTGAAGCGGAGTTGGGCGCGGTTGGTGCCGGCGATAAAAAACGCCTTCGCCGCCGCACGGGTGGTCATTACCCCTGCCGTGGCCTCTGCCGGCAGTCCTGTGACGGTTGATTGGAGTTGCCGCTGCAAACGGTCTTTAAAGATGTAGGGCACACCGCTGCTGGTGCCGCTTTCCAACGATTCGTAATGGGCATTGTTATTAGGCGCATAGGCAGGGCTGACGCCACTGGCGGTGTAGATCACATCATCGAACAGCACTTCGCGGAAATCCCGCTCGTCCCGCACCAGCCCCATCACCGTGGCGATGTAATCATTGAGGGGAACGAACTGGGTCTGATCGCGATTGGTCCAGGGCGCCACCCAGTTTTTTAGGGTCACGCGGTAAAACGCATCGTTTTCCATTGCCATCTCGGCTGCTGCAATACCGTCGCCGCTTTGGTCGATGCTTTCTTTCATCGCCAGTAAGGTGGATTCTGTTGGGGGAATGCCGGTCAGGCGATCATGGATGCGTTTAGCCTGCTCGAGAGAACCGGCCCAGACGCTGGCAGATCCCATAAGGGCACAGCCGGCAACCCCGGCTAAGACGGGATGAAAAAACTGTTTTACGTTCATGTTTAGGTCTTATCCTCGACATCGAGAGAGCGACAGACTGGCGGGAAACCACACGTGGGGATCTCGCCGATACAGCATCAGTCCAGGTCGCGCTCCGTTTCATCCGTGAGCGCCCACTGCCCAACGCTACCGCGTAACGCCTCGGTTGAGCAGTTTTTGTTCCAGCTTCAGTTTGGTGTCGATTTACGCCGGTGTTTTGTACCGGAGTTATGCGGCAGCGCAAATTACCGAAGCGGGACACCCGGTAAAGATTTCGGCTGGTGCGTTTTCTGCAGAGGGCACTTTAAAAGGCTGCTGAGAGATAACACTGGCCAGCATTCAAGGAAAGATTAGCCGCCAGGGTCTATTTTTGATGGGTGTGGATTTATGTTTTATGTGACCGCTATCGCAAAAAATCACTAGATGATTCGCACGTCGCATGGCGGCAACCTCTATAACTAATCACAGCGGCCCCCTACAGATGCTTAACCTGTAGGCTAATTTCCAAATGAAATAACGCATTCGGAAAATGGCCGCTTAACATTGGCCCAAATCCTTGCCCGGACGAACCGGGATTATTTGCCAGTTTGCGTGTGACCTCTTCGAATATTGGTCGCAATGAGTCACTAATCAACGCATTTGGGCAACTCAAGGTGTTCAGCGAGGCATGCATGTGGCAAGCGAACATTCTTTGATTCTGCATCTTCACCGCGTCGCATGGATGGTCGCATTGGCCGTTCTTATAACTGCTTGTGATGTTAGCGATAGTGGACCAGCCGGTTTTCAAGCAAGCGATCCCCTGGTGGTGAATTACCCTATTGCGTATGTCGAACGTACCTTGCCATTGGATGAAGATGGCGAACCTGCAATAAGGGATGTCCTCGACCCCGGCGCTTTTTATCCCGGCGCCCGATTGGTTGTGAAAGATCGTGCCTCGGCCTCCGCCATGGAGCGGGTGATTACTGATGATGTATTCCCACGCAATGAAGACGGCTCCCCCGCGCTCTATGATGTTAAAGACTTAGCCACCTCCCCTGATGGCGGTAAATTGCTATTTGCCATGCGCGCACCCGAGATCCCCAATGCCGACGACGATGAACAACCCACCTGGAATATTTGGGAATACGATCTGGAAAGCGGCACACTGGCGCCTGTCATTCCCGAAAGCTCTAATATCCTGGCGGAAGCTGGCCATGACGTGGCGCCTCAGTATCTGCCGGATGGGCGCATCGTATTTTCGTCCACACGACAAGCACGCAGCCGGGCGATTCTGCTCGATGAAGCCAAGCCGCAATACACCAGTCTCGACGACAAACGCCAAGAAGAAACATTTCTGCTTCATGTTCTCCACCAGGACGGCGGTGAGATCAACATCGAGCAAATCACCTTTAACGCCAGCCAGGATTTGCAGCCAGCGGTTTTGGATAATGGCGACATAGTATTTTTGCGACGGGACGGTATCGCCAACCACGACCGTCTCAGTCTTTACCGGGTAAAACCCGACGGCACTGATCTTCAGCCTTACTACGGCTACCACAGCCAGGAGACGGGCTCTAACGAGAGCGAAGGCGTGTTTGCACGCCCCGTGGAATTGGAAGATGGGAGGGTGATGGTCAATCTCGTGCCCCGCGAAACGGTTCGCTTGGGTGGCGATGTGGTCGCCATCAACGGTGTGGATTTTATCGATATTGAGCAACCCACCCGCGCCAATGCCGGCGCCGATGGCCCCGGGCAAACCAGTCTGGTTGCCAATCGCGTTGACAGCGAGGGAGAAACCCCCTCCCGCGGTGGCTACTACAGTTCCGCCTCTCCCCTCTACGACGGCACCGACCGCCTGTTGGTGAGTTGGAGCCAATGCCGTCTGATCAATCCAGAAACCAATGAGTTTGCGCCTTGTACAGAGGCACTGATCAACGCTGGCGCGGAGCAGGCGCCAACCGCGTATGGCCTTTGGGTTTATGACGTGCGCTACGGTACGCAACTGCCGGTAAAGCTCCCACAGGAGGGACTGATGTACACCGACGCGGTGGCATTGGCGCCGCGTCCAGTACCCACCGCTTGGATGCCACCGGATGATCAGCCCGTTCTGGTAGAGGAGGAAGTTGGCGTTCTCCATATCCGCAGCGTTTATGATCGGGATGGTCTGGATGCTGCCCCCGGCGGCTTGGCCGCCATTGCCGATCCCGCCCGTACACCTACCGATAGTCGTGAGCAGCGCTTTCTGCGGATTGTTAAAAATGTGTCGATACCGGACGACGACGTGCGCGATTTTGACGACAGTGCATTCGGCGCGAGCGCCGCCCAAGGTATGCGCGACATCCTCGGTTATGTGCCGTTGGAGCCAGATGGATCCGCGAAATTTAAGGTCCCTGCGGATATGCCACTTATGGTGGATGTGGTGGATGCCCGCGGCAAACGCGTGGGTGGCCGCCACCAGAACTGGTTGCACCTTCGACCGGGAGAGGTACGCGAGTGCACTGGGTGCCACACACCGGATAGTCGCCAGCCCCACGGCCGGCGAGACGCGGAAGCGACAACCGCCAATCCGGGTGCGGTGGGTGGAATGCCGTTCCCCAACACGCTGCTACGCGACCAGTTTGGCATTCCGCAACCCAACCCCGAATTCGGCGAATCCATGGCCGAGTATCACGCCCGGCTTTACGGACCGCGCACCCCTTCGATGGATATCGTGTTCACCGATGAATGGACTAATCCCGCCAATGCTACGCCGGGAGCCGACATTCAATTGCGCTATGTGGATATCGAGACAACCATGGGCAGCAACCCTCGCGATGCCAACTGCGCCCCGCTGGATACCGCACCGCCGATCTGGGTTCCACCCACTGCCTGCACCACTCCGGGCAGCTGGGAAAACCGATGCCGGGTAACCATTCACTACATCCAGCATATCCACCCCCTGTGGGAGGCCGATCGCCGAACCTGTGATGAAATGGGCAATGTCACCGAAGACCGGACCTGCACCGCCTGCCACAGCCGCGGCCCGGCGGATGCCTTGCAAGTGCCAGCGGGTCAATTGGAACTCACCGGGGAGGTCTCCCAGGATCGCAACGACTTCCTTACCTCCTACGCGGAGCTGATGTTCCAGGACAACGCCCAGGAAGTAGTGGAAAATTCGCTGACTGACATTCTGATTCAGCAACCCACCGGTGAATATCAAACCGATGACGAGGGTAATTTGGTCCTCGATGAAAATGGTGAACCCATTCCGCTTACCACACCGACTCCAGTTCCTGTTCAACAATCCATGTCCACGGCCGGTGCGCGCGCCAGCAATCGTTTTTTCCGGCGATTTGAGCAGGCATCAAATCAAGACACCGTGAATCACGTAGGATTTTTGTCCGCCGCGGAATTAAAACTGATTGCGGAGTGGCTGGATATCGGCGGCCAGTATTACAATGACCCGTTTGTGGCGCCTGCGGACTAATTTTTGACCTGCATGAATTCATCCAGCATTTTATTTCAACACCTTCGGCGCCACTCCCGCACGCTGCGGCAGCTTATCGCTGCCGTTTTGCTGTTGGCGGCCTGGATCATTCCCGTGCAGGCTCAGGATATATCCGGTTGGCAAGATGACGAGGGCGTCGTTGTAGTGGTGGGGTCGCCTTTTATTGAGCTGTATGTGCAGCCGGGTCGAGGCTATGCACGTTTCCATGCGGCGGAAAAAAACGAACGTCTGCGCCTCTTCAAAACCCGCACCGATTGGTACAAGGTGGAAACTCAGGATGGCAAAATCGGCTGGGTTCCGCGCCGCGCCCTCACCGATCTTTACGATACCGAAGGTTATCCACTTGATTTTCGCACCCCATCCTGGAGTGAAGCCAAACATCCCTGGCAGATGGGCCTGATGGCGGGCGAGATGGACGGTGCCATTACTTACACGGTATATGGCGGTTATCGTTTCACACCCAATATTTCCGCTGAAATTAAATATACCCAGGCCTTTAGCGACACCAATAACACCAAGCTCGGCAGCGCCATGTTGCTTCACCAGCCTTTCCCTCAATGGCGCGCCTCGCCGTTTTTTACCCTCGGTGCCGGCACCATGAAATTCTTCAGCGACGGAGTCCAAGTGAAGACCGCTGACGACAAAGATAACGCAGTCACTGTTGGCGGCGGCCTGATGTTTTACATCACCCACAAAGTCATCGCCCGCTTGGAATATAACCAGCACACGCTGCTGACCACGCGAGACAACAATCAAGAGGTTGAGGAATGGAAAGCTGGATTCAGCGTGCTTTTTTAATCCTGTCCCTGGCGCTTTGCTCCGCCGCCAGTCTGGCGCAGCAGGACCGCACGGTTTTGGATGACGTGATCAGCCCGGATTTAGAGCGACGCCAGATCGACGAAGACAAGCTGGATTCGGAAAATATCGAGGTGGGTTTTTACGCGGGTGTTATCAGCGTCGAGGATTTTGGCTCAAACGATCTCTACGGTGCGCGCCTTGGCCTAGCCATTACCGAAGACTTTTTTATTGAAGCCAACCTGGCCACCGCGACGCTGGGCACCACTTCATTTGAGGATTTAAGTGGCGGCGTCCGTCTGCTCAATGACGATGAGCGCGAAATGATTTACTACAATCTGGGTTTGGGAATTAATTTATTTCCCGGCGAGATCTATCTTGGTCGCTGGGCATTCAATAACAACCTCTATGTTATCGGCGGCGCCGGCAACACCGAATTTGCCGATACAGAATATTTTACCTATTACTTTGGCGCTGGCTGGCGTCTATTTTTGACCGACTGGCTCACGCTGCGCACTGATTTTCGCAACCATGTGATGGAACACGAACTATTTGGTGAACCTAAAAAAATTCAAAACATTGAAGGCCATATGGGATTGACGTTGTTTTTTTAATACTTATGGTAAAAAGGTGCTTTATGAAACAGATTACCGCTTTGATTTTCGCCTGCATATTTAGCTTTTCACTGCAGGCGAAAGAATTATCCGGCCCCGCTCCCGATTTCACCCTCACCTCCCTCGACGGCGAAAAGGTAAAGTTGTCCGACTTAAAAGGCCAGGTAGTAATGATCAACTTTTGGGCCTCCTGGTGCGGACCTTGCCGTCAAGAAATGCCGTTATTAAACGATATTTATGCGGGGTATAAAAAAGCGGGATTTGTATTGCTGGGGGTGAACCTGGATGAATCCGCGGATGACGCAAAAGCCTTTTTGAAAAAAACACCCGTCAACTTCCCGGTATTGATGGACGCGGAAGGCAAAGTGGCTGAGCTTTATAAAAATCAGGCAATGCCTTCGAGTTACTTCGTCGACCGCAAAGGCAACCTGGTTCATCTGCATCAGGGTTACCGTCCGGGTGAAGAAGCGGAATACAAAAAGGTCATCAAAAAATTACTGGCGCAATAAGTGGCCAGCGGAGCTTCGCATATGCTGCGCGTATTCTGTATTTTTGTTTTGATTCTGGCGGGCAGCGGTTGCTCGTCATTTAAACCCTGGGTAAAACCTTACGAGCGCGGCCAGTTGGCCGACCCGATCATGGCGTTCGACCGCGATCCCGTTTCCACTAAATACCTGATGCACGTGTACGACGCCCGCGAGGGTGCCCGCGGTGCGGAAGGCGGTGCTGGAGGCGGCTGTGGCTGCGGCTGATTTGTCCAAAGTGCCTGCAAAGCTGTTGTTTTTCCTCAGCCTTCTGCTGTGTGCGCGAGAGGCTTTTGCCCTCGTGCTGCCGGAGGACCGGGGCGACGTGTTATATCACGCCTATGATGGCGGCGGCGTCACCGTAGACGGCCCTTCCGTGTTAGTCCGCAAAGGATATAAAGAAAAAGTCTCGGCCTACGCCAATTATTACCAGGACATGGTTTCCAGCGCGTCCATCGACGTGCTCACCTCCGGCAGTCCATACACCGAAGANNTACACCAATTCCAGCGAAAGCGACTACGACGCCGAAACCGTAAGTTTTGGCATCAGCCAGGATTTTTTTGGTGATATGACAACCCTGGCAATGGGCTACAGCCGTGGTGATGACGAGGTCCGTAAAAATGAGCCGGACGGCACTTCCATCTATCAGGGAGACGCGCAAAGACAGCGTTACAACCTTGGCTTAAGCCAGATATTAACGCGCAGCTGGATCGTCTCCTTGAGTGCAGAAACCGTAGTGGATGACGGCTATCTACGTAATCCTTATCGGCAAATTCGCTATTTCCCATCGGACGGTGATGATGCGGATGTTTTATTCGCAGCCGAAGCCTACCCGGAAACCCGCAATAGTGATGCTTTCGCACTACGCACCATTTACTACTTGCCCTATCGGGCATCAATACGTGTGGAAGGCAGGGTGTTCAGTGATAGCTGGGGAATAAAAGCAGAAAACTACGAAATTCGCTACGCTCACCCCGTGCGCTCACGCATGATTATTGAAATCAAAGCGAGGACCTATTCACAAACCCAAGCGGATTTTTATCGGGATATATTTCCATTCGCGAACGCCAACGAATTTATGGGAAGAGATAAGGAGTTGAGCACCTACAGTACCAATAGCTTTGGTGTGGGTGTGACTTACGAATTTGGAATGAAGCTGCCTTTTGTAAAAAAACACAGCGCCAGCCTCTTTTGGGATTTTATGCAGTTTGACTACGACAATTTTCGCAACGCCCTGCTCAGCCGTTCAGAAGCGGGAGAGCCACCTCCGGAATACCAAGTCGGCGAAGAACCTACCTACAGCTTCGAGGCCAACGTTATCCGCCTATTTTATTCGGTCAATTACTAATGCCTCCGCGCCATATTTTCACCTATGGCTCATTGATGTTCCGCGAAGTGTGGCAAAGCATCGTAAAGCAGGACTATGAAAGCCAGCCTTCTTGGTTGGACGGCTTTCGTCGTACCTGCATACAAGACGACAATTATCCCGTCGTACTGCCGCGAGCAGGACAGAAAGATCTTGAAGGGGTTTTGTATCTTTCAGTAAAAAGCCAAGACATCACTCGGCTTGATCGTTTCGAAGGAGAGTATTACTTTCGCCGACGCATTCGTCCCAAAATCCTTGTGGACGGCAGTCTAAAAGCGGTTGAAGCGGACTTGTACGTACTCAAACCCAAATACAGTGACCTCGCCACTTTACGTCCGTGGGATCCCGAGTTTTTTGAACGCAGAGAACTAAAGTTTTTCCGCAAAAAATATTCTGGATTTTGATCGGCCCGCGATTTAAATACGCAAACCTAAAAAAAATGTTGTCGCAACGTCTGCATTGCATCATCTTGCGTTAGATGTTCGCGCTCCAATAGATACCGATCCATTACCGCGTTATTTTGCGCTGCCGAGTACGAAACGCCCTGTGGGCGGAAGCTATGGTCCACAGAAACCGCATCAATAATTCCCATCTTCAATCCCGCCTTCGCCATCTGCACCGGCCAGCAGAAATCAAATCCGTAGCCCATTGGACTCAATTCATCAAAAGGTAAAATCACTCTAGCCGCTCGTGCATCCAGCGAAAAAATCGGGCCGATTTCAACAAAGCGTGTTTCCCGAGCCTTTAGCCAAGGCTTGCGAACCACCATTTTGTGGTCATAAAAACTGTGCCAAGCGCGGGCAGGCTGCGCGAGAGCAAAATCGTAGCGCCGTTGCGCATCGAGATAAAATTCAAGAAACCCCTGCGGCACAACCACATCATCATCCGCGAACACAATAAAGTCATAATTAGCCAATTCTTCCTGCACCAACAACTGATTCAGCAATTTGAACTTGGGGATCAATTGTTCGCTGGCAATCTTAGTGACCGCGGATACAGCATCATCACTTGAACGACCGCATAGGGCTGCCCACCTTTGAGTCACTTGCAAACGAGGGCTTTCTCCGAATCGCGCCACCAGATGGTGAACATGATTCTCCCGGTCGGCCAGATAAATCCCAACCACCAAAACCTTAAGACCTGCCAATGAAAGACGGCTCCGCTCCGGCAATGACACCCGCCACCGGGCAAATCGTTTTTGCAAAAATAAGCGGGCTTTTTTGTGTTTTGGTTTGCGAAACATAAAACGAAGAAATACCTGAAGGGTCACCTAAATTGCCGGGCCTAAACATCCTCCCGCAGAGCCGGCATTAAAACTGAGGAAATGCGCAAATGCCAGGAGAGATTACCGCGTTGGGCGTCCGGGCCGAATACATTGCTCATCGCGGTGCTGCCTATGGGTGCCCTTCGGTGCCCACTGACCCAAGGCGCAAAGAGATGGCACATAAATCAACGCAAAAACTCGTCTATACTTCTGCTAATCCGCTGCAAACAAAAATAGTGGCGAAGCCCTTGGCGGCAAGTGACAGAGGCGACCCTATGCGCGACCCCTCAGCGCAATACATCAGCACAGACGAAGTCGCTCGATATTGCGGTGTATCCCTGCAAACCGTAACGTCATGGCTGCAAAAAGGGCGATTGCGCTGTATAGAGGGAGGCCAAGGCCCCCTTATAAAACCTGAGGATCTGGCCAACTTCATGCACCAGAACCACTTGGCCATTCCCGCCGAACTCATGTCTGATCAAACTGCCACCACCGGCGACAAGCCCCCCAGAATACTAGTGGTCGATGAAGACAAACCCACAGCCATCGCCATAGAACGTGTGTTTCGCAACATGGGCCTCGACGTCATGCAAGTCAACAACGGCTTCGACGCCAGCGTCACCTACATTCGCCGCAAACCCAACTTAATGACCCTCGACCTGAAGCTGGATGGCATGGGAGGCATAGAACTCATCGAACACCTCCGCGCAACCCAAACACACAAAGCCAAGATCCTGGTGATCTCCAACTCCATGCCAAGCCTAATGGCCAAGGCCAAAGCAGCGGGGGCAGACGCGGTTTTGGCGAAGCCTTTTGATAATGATAGTTTGCGAAGGGCGGTTAGGATTTTGCTCAATTTGGAGTAGGTGGTGGCGTATTGAATCTGTATTCCGGGTCATATAGCCCTCCTCCGGCGAATAAACGGAAAAGCGTGAAATCCATCGACATATTGCACTCTGTTACAGACCATAGATCGTATCGCTTGAGCTTTCCGTGTATATTTTGTTTGCTGAACTTATTCTAATAAACGGTTATATCGAGTAATAACAATGTCGCTGACGGAAAACAAATACTCGCTACAAAGTATTCATGTAGCGTTCATAGCTATTCTTATCCTTGCATTCACTTTCACTGTCCTGCTGAACCTAAAAAGTGAAACTGCCGATGAGGGATTCCACACCCCACAAATCTGGGCATTTTTCCACGGGGATTTTCGGGTTGCGAAGGAACTGACAATGATCCCCGCTTATCACGCTGTAATCGCGGGCCTTCTCAAAGCAACGGACACATTTTCTGTCAAGCTTGCGAGGTTTTTACACCTACTGCTTTCTGCATTGGCACTGCCGGTGTTCTACCATATATGCAAGACACTCAAGCAAACTCAGGCGGACACTAGAACGCTTTTGTTTTTATGCTGCCCCATAATATTGCCATTTTTTTCTTTGATTTATACCGATTTACCTGCACTGCTCACTGTTCTTCTCGCATTCCTTCTGACACTGCAAAAACGCTACGTTCTGGCTGCCATCGTCGGCCTGCTGGCAATCCTAATGCGTCAGACCAACTTAATCTGGGTCGCCTTTTGCTGTGTATTTATATTGATTGAGCACATTAGGGAGCATGGAGTCGAACATTGGCGCCAGCAGATTCTGCCACTGGTACGAAAACTGTGGGCATATGCTGTCATTGGAATTGGTGCTGTTACATACTTCTATCTTAAAGGCGGAGTCGCCGTAGGCGACTCTCACCAACATCAGATCAGCTTCAACCTGTCAAATTTATACTTCTTTTTATTGTTAACATTTGTTTTCCTGTTACCGCATAACATCGCCTATGCGAAACCGATCATCGAACTACTCAAAACAACACCGAAGGTTTGGTATGCCTTAGGGGCGGCATTTATCATCTATATGGCAACCTACTCAAACAGCCATCAATACAATTCATTCGGCCT
>DJFQ01000145.1:0-3075 GCA_002432095.1 Marinagarivorans sp. UBA5868
GTGGACCCATCGCCGGCAATAGCAGCGGCGGGCAAAGCGGTTCCGTGAGGCCTGCAAATCTACAAACGCCACCAAGCTTTTCCTTATTAGCAAGTTACCGAAAAAAAGAATTCAAAAAATCTGGCAAATTCGAGTTGAATTTCAAGAAATGGACCGCCGATACCCAAGCCATGCGCTTTGACGAAAACATCGGTGGCTTTGGCAAAAAACTGTTGAACGACAAGGCGCATTTTCGCGTAGTCAATCTCGACGACCCGGCCTACAAGCTGCGCGAAGTGCTGGTGCAACTTGACGGACAAAACCTCGCGGACTTCGATAAGTTCGTCAATTTCGTCACAGTGGCCATTCGCAAGACCCATCAAGACGGCTATAAACATTTCGATGAGTTGAAAATTGACCGGCAGAATTTCAACCAGAATTCCAATAGATTCACCATGACCTATGGTTATCACGGTGATACCGACCGCGAAAAATGGAAGCAGTACGAATACAAAATAACCTGGAATTTGTTCGCTGGCGCCACCTGGACCAGCGACTGGATAAAAACGGAAGATTTCATGATCTCCGCCGTTCCGCCGCACCGTTATAGGGAAGTCACCATAGAGGCGGATCCGGGCACGTTTGCAGAAGCGAGCGTACGCCTGGCGACCGTAAAGTTCGAATCGAATTTGTTCGGAAAAAAGGACAGCCAGGAAATAACGCTTAAGCCCGGCGAAAACGGCACGCTGTCAAAAACCCTAAAATATGCCCATGAGCCCGATGATTTTGATTACCAATACAATATTTCCTGGTTGTTGAAGGGCGGAAAGAAACTTGAAAAAGCGGGGCAGACCGGTGATGCCGCGTTTATTTTTGCGGACGAATTGCCCGAATAGATTTATTAATGGAAGCGCCCGACAGCAGCTTGTAGTCGCTTTCGGCAGAGCAACAGGATAGATGAGGAGAATTCCATGTCAGGTCTCAATCAGAAAAATGACGTTCACGTCGCTGTACTGTCTCTGATTTTAAGAGCGGCTTTCGCCTTGCTTGCAGGCTCAATGAATCAAGCAATGGCTTTGGGTGTATTTTATTTTCCGAGCGATTTCGACGGCACTACCCAGTCCGCTGCCGAAGTTTCTCAGCAGGGAAATTTCGCACCCATTTGCGGAAGTGGTTCGAGCCCGAGGCTGCCAGGGCTGGATCTGGTTCGCGGCTTCGCCGGGGTCGCGCGGTGTAACGCCGCTACCGGGAGTGACACTCTGGCGCAGACTGCGGATTATATTTTTTTAGTGGACGATACCAATGCGCTTTCGCCCTATTTGATTTCGCAATTTGAATCCCGCAATTTATTGCAGACGGTCGATGGTCGCAAGGAAGTCCGCCCATCGGTCATTCAGTTTCCTGCCCAGGCGGATCAACCGGGCATTAAAATTCTGGTGGTCGGGGAAAAGGAATATCGGGAGCATCGTTTGACAGCAGAAAACTGGTTGGCGCGAATCAATTCGCGTTTCGCCAGCGATGCGATGATTGCCGGTAATACGGGTAACGGCGCCGGTAGGGAAATCTTTCTGCAATACCACGGGGGTTATTACAATTCTGCGATGGAGCTGATTTCCCCTTCAATGGAAAAAATCCTGGCGTTCCAGCAGGCCAAAGGATCTGAAGTCAGTGCGCCGACTGCAACGGCCGCCTCCAGTTCTGCTTCTTCGGGCTCTTCCAGTTCGTCCTCATCGGGTTCACCCGCCGCTACGAACGCCTATATTCAGCAATGCCGAGATAATCAGGTGCCCATACCGCCGGTTTGGAATCCGCCTTCCGGAAATCAATGGGTCAATCGCGGCAGATTGGCGGATCCTTTTGCATCCACCACGAATCCTATTGTGCAAGTCTGGACTTTCACATCCACCACACCCGCCGGAATTTGTGTTGCGCTGCCGCGGATGAACGGTGCGGGCAACATCAATAATAATATTCAGGCGCTTGGCATCATCTGCCAGAGCGAAACCACCGGCAAAGCCTGTTTCTGGGACAACAAGCGGCGTCCCGTATCCAGCACGCCGCGCAGGCCGGCTACCTCGGGTGCAGCCGATTTTTTCCTGGGGCCGGATACTCAAAACCTGGATCCCGCCAATATGCGTGACGGTTTTAATCTTGATGAAAATTGCACGGATTGTCATCGCGGCAGCAATGTGTTCGTGATTCGCAAAGGTACGCCGCTGGAAGTTTCGCAATTTGGGTTGGATTCCGATCCCGCGGTGCGCTACCAACCTTTATCTGGTACACCTGCGGATGCGGCTTGGCAAAATCCGCCTTCACGATTGCAGGCGGCCCTGGATAGTGCTGGGCAAACGCAGTGCACCATGTGCCACTCAGTCGATACCGACAACAATGATTCCAATGAGATTGCCGAGCCGACGAGTGCGTACTGCTCAACCATTTTTGCAAACAGTATCGGTACCAATATGCCACCGAACGATTCAGCGAATTGGCGGGCCGGGTACCTGGAGGAGGTGCAGCTCATTGCCAATGCTTGTTGCGCTGTGGGCCATGCCAATCTAATGGGTTTGAATTGTCCCAGCCCGTGACGGATGCACCGCCGCATAATATCGGTGAGGCTACGATTGCTCGTCCCCGGAGAAAGGTTGTGTACTACTGGATTTAAAATATTTCGGCGAGCAACCGTAGGTTTCCTTAAACAATTTATTAAAGTAGGACGCGTTGTTAAATCCCACCCGGTACGCAATTTGCGAAATCGTTTCATCCGGATATTCGCTCAACAACCTTGCGGCTTCGGTCAGCCGCAGTTTGTTTATGTAGGCGGTGAACGTCATTCCCAGCTCATCTTTTAATATAGTGTTGATCTTGCTCTTATTGATGCCCAATCGCTCCACGATTATATCCAGGCTAATCTCAGGGTCCGCGTATTCCTGGGCCAAAAACAACAACAGACTGCGTTTGGTTTTATCGACTTGAGGCGATATCGACAGTTTTTGATAGGCAATCAGCGGCATGTCTTCCTTCATTCTCTCCTTGGCTTTGGCCACCATTTGTTGTGCATAGAGCATAAACCCCCACCAAATCATGGCGGCCCACATA
>DJFQ01000145.1:3094-4640 GCA_002432095.1 Marinagarivorans sp. UBA5868
ATGGAGAAGCCCAAGGTTTTGCGCAGATCATAGTGTTTGTCGGCAAGCTCAAGCTCCATAAGCTGCAGCCACCAATCCGGCGTTTCGAATTCCTGCAGCTTCACTTCCTGATCTCTCCACAAACCATCACACGTAAAAAAATGCCAGTTCACCCGATGAGTATGATCTTTGTCTAAATCACTCACCTTTTTATCAAATGTAAATATCACGAAAATCAGCACATTCTTCGGTGCGCAGGTAACGCTAAAGCGGAAAGATTCAATAGATCTAAGATCGACAAGGCGGCGCTCGTTTGCCTCGGAGAGAAACGTAAAATCATAACTGCCGTAAGGATACTGCTGCTGAGAAGACAGAAATATCTCATAACGAATGGTCTCGTCTTCTTCCAGCACCGTTGTTCGCGTAACAGCCGGCGAAGCCGGGGTTGCATCGGTGGTCGCGGGGGGCTGTGTTGAGCCAACCCACGGGATACCGCTTTCCGCCTGCGGCATAAGCGGAATTTCTTTTTCAGCGAGATCCGCTCCGACATACAGAATCAGCCCAGACAGCACGGCCGTCAGCAACATCCGCGTCAGAATCTTCTGCCAAAACACATTCATAGGTTTTCCAGTAGTCGGCTTTTTGATTGAGTAAGGATTGCAACCATCGGCACCTTAACTCCGCTCGCCGGGCGCTTTCGCCTTGCTGCACCTCAGTATGCTTTTCCGGTTAGTAACTTGATTCTTTCTAACCGGAATCTGATACGGATTATGCCGGTATTTGCCGGTGGGAACTATGAAGGCGTGCTCGTCTTGATGGGGCGACTATGGATTGGCGGGCGAGGACCAAACCTAGATAAACCGAAGCCGCCAACATTCTCAAAAATAGCAAATCGGCGGTAAGTGCATACCCACCGACAATATCATTCGTTTCTCATCGAAACTGACAAGGCGAGATTGATGGCGTTTTTGGTGCATTAGATCGTCGATCTGCCTGCTTTTTTGGGGGGAAAATTAATGGTTAATCAGGAACCCTGACAACCAGTTCCATCTCGACTTGCAGGTCGGGCGCTGCAAGGGCTTGTACGCCGACTCCCGTAACACAGGGTTGAGCGCCCTCAAAAGCAGTAAGAAACCCAGGCATGATTTCTTCCAGTCTTTCCGGGGTCAGGTCAACCACGTATAAGCGTGCGATTACAACATCATGTGGGCCAGCTCCCACCGCGGCCAGCGCTGCTCTTACATTCTCCAAGACGATGCGCATTTGTTCCGCCAAGCACTCAGGAACCGCCTCACCATTCGGCCTCCATGCGACTTGTCCCGATATATAAGCCATTCGCCCTGGCTCGACTATTGATATTTGCGAGTAACCCATTTCGCCAGCATTTGGCAATGTTGGAGGGTTGAGGCGAATGATTGTGTTTTTCATATATTCTCCGGATCAAAACGATAAATAAGTTTGTTGGAAGTGCCCTAAGTAGATATAGGACGCAATCGAAATTGCCCCTGCGGTTTCGAGATTCTATTGCTAAAAAATAGATCCGCTAAAAATAAATTTGTCCCGTTTT
>DJFQ01000010.1:0-1868 GCA_002432095.1 Marinagarivorans sp. UBA5868
GCAGTTATACAGTTTGGTACACAATATTGAGAAATGGATGAATTATGGGCCTCTGGCGGCGTAATTAAGCTGAAATATTGCCCAATTTGTCTATAAAATGTTTGGTGCGTGAATTTGAGTAATTCACGTGATTTATTGAATCTATTTGGCTGTAGAAAAAAGCGAATTTCGCTGATGATTTTGGAAGATCTGTAATGGCAGAATTTGGCGGAATTGGGTTTTTCTACAGCCTCGTTATGCCGGTAGGGAGCAGAGGTTTCATGGGTTCTGATGTCAAAATGGAAGTAAGCTTTCGGTTTCTGTCGCTATCTCGCAAGCAGGCTTTGGAGTTAGAGAGGAAATTTAGATTTGCTGATTTCGGTAAGCATTTCAAGACGGGTGAATCAACAGCCTCCCTGAACTTGGAATACATCGATCTAGAGGCGGTTTGCAGCTTTCTCGGAGAAACGGAAATCGAGGTTGGCGCTACAGACATTTTCATCTCACTGGTTTCGGAACACGATTCTCGCATCGTTGATGTGCCGTCTTGCGTGCACGAAGCAATTAGAACCATCGGAAGCAAACTTGTACTTTCTTACACGGTGGTTTAATGCATAACAAACACAGCCAGTGCGACATTCCGCCATGAAATTTGACCGTATAACTGAGAATCAATCTTACGAACGAATAGTAAATGCAACCAGAAGATTGAGATCGTTTGGGACAGGTTTTCCTTTTATTGATCACCACCCAGACTTTGTTCAATTTAAATTCGATTATCAAAAGTGTGTAACTTCTGGATTCAGTATTTGCGGTCAGGGAGAATACGAAGGATTTATCGTTACCGGCAAAGGTTCAGAATGGACCGTGGTATCTGTATTTGTCGACACTTTGTGTCCAGACGATTCGGAAATAAAGGTCTGGGCCATTCAAGGTAGCAAGCTTGATCCGACCCACGCGCAGTGCGATATAAGAAAATCTGTCCCGATGGCAATACTTTACTATCTGGAGCAATTTTCTGTTGTACCCGCTAAATATTCTAGGTTGTTAAAAAATGGCTAACAAGCGACTGTGATCCCAAGTCATAGGACATTGGATTATAAATTCCCCGCACAGTTGAGCGATAATATCGCTCAACTGTGCTCTTAACCCGATGCCTACTTTTGGTGGAAATCAGTAGAGCAAGGTGTAATTGTGAAAACTAACATTCTAATTATTTTATTGTTCCTGCTGACTTCATCTCCAAGAGTTTTATCTGAAACAAATCCAGAACAGTTCGAATTTCGGGAAACGGTGGCGATTTATCATTTGATGGACAATGGTGGAATTATCTATCTTAGGCCGGATGAATACGATGAGAACCAGGGCTTCATAAGGATATATGAGGCGCTGGACGAGTACCTAGCTGAGCTGGATTCTACGACAGGCGACGTATTCTTGAATCCTGTAGAACAGCCCATAATCGATGAATTTCGATTTGTAAACAGCAGTGCTCAGACAAATTATTTTCTCAAGGTTGGATGGATTGGTGACGGTGAAAAATGGGTTCCGATGAGCGGAAGTGACTATAAAAAACTCAAGAGCATGATTGACGGCAGAAAGAATCTTGATGGATCGTTAACTGACGCTGATGGACTAGCCGATTTTACTGCGAGAATTCATGATGTAGCTCAAGGAAATCCGGCTCCTACATATCAAGAGGCGTTTGTCCAACACCATCAAGAAAAGGTCGTGTCCAAGACCGTTGTGGAAACGCATGAGCTGTCACATAAAGATAGCGTGAATAAAGTTGGGGATAACCCAGAACGAGAAATAGCTCAATCCGCGAGCGCGAAAGTGACAACAAAAATCCCAGAACATGTGTCTGCATCTGACTCGCTAAATAGTCA
>DJFQ01000010.1:1923-2374 GCA_002432095.1 Marinagarivorans sp. UBA5868
GCTTTTCTTAGTTGGATGCTTTCTATATTTCCGACCAAGACGATAACAATCGGCACCACCCGAGACTGGGCCGTTGCGGTTTGGTTTCCGCCTTCTTCATTACGTGTGCCAGTGACTCCCCACCAACAGAGACGCTCTTATAAGCCGAATGCCGCTCTCCAACGTACTTATGCACCAGCGCCAGCACACTCCCTCTCAGTATTGGCATAATGGCACCCGTCACCTATCCACCACAGGAATTAAGAATGAATTTTCGCGGCCAAGACAAGACCATGCATGAGCGGGCCAAGCCGTCGGTTGGGGTTCTGTTGACGAATCTCGGCACGCCAAAGGCACCAACAGCGGAGGCGTTGCGGCCTTATCTGCGGGAGTTTTTGTCGGACCCGCGGGTAATTGAATTACCTAAGTGGAAGTGGTGGCCGATTTTGCACGGCATCATTTTGCGAGTGCG
>DJFQ01000010.1:2483-3770 GCA_002432095.1 Marinagarivorans sp. UBA5868
TCAGCCAGGAACTGGTGAACTGGCGTTGGATGCCGGAGCTGCATTTCATCAATACCTATCACGACCATCCGCTTTATATTCAGTCTCTCGCCGACAGTGTGCGCGCACATATTCAGCAGCACGGCGAGCCCGAAAAACTCGTTCTGTCCTACCACGGTATGCCCCAGCGCTATTTTGATAGCGGCGATCCCTATTACTGTTTTTGCCAAAAGACGTCACGCTTGGTGGCGGAAAATCTTGGGTTGGATAAAAACCGTTATATCACCAGCTTTCAATCTCAATTTGGTCGTGAGGAGTGGATCAAACCGGATACAAGTTCCACCCTCCAGCAGCTGGCGAAGGAAGGCACAAAAAAAGTCGCCATTATCTGCCCGGGATTCAGTGCTGATTGTTTAGAGACCATTGAAGAGATTGGTGAAGAAAACAAGCATATTTTTATTGAAGCCGGGGGCGACAATTACACTTACATCCCCGCTCTAAATGCAGCGGATGAGCATGTCCTATTAATGGCAGCGTTGACGGAGAAATATCTATAGAGCTTTAGGGCGATCCAAACGATTACCCAAATTAAAATGACTCGTTTTTTACGAGCATAAAAAAGGCTGCTTTTTACGAAGCAGCCTTTTGTTTACTTAAAACGCCAATATATTTACGGCGTGATCACGTTGATTATTGCCAGTTTTTACGCTGCGGATTTGTCCAGGGTGAAACGCACATCACACAATCGTCACCGTAAAAATAGCGTTTCGCGCCTTGGTCGTTGTAAATCCAATAGCGAATCCAAGCGATGATGGCGGGCGTTTCCACGCCGCCCTGCACACCGTTAACCACACTTTGGATATACCCATGATTGGCGCCTTGCACAGTGCCAAAAAAGGTTTGCACTTGTGAGGCTTCGTAGCTCGGCGCCATCCAGGAGCGACCATCGCCCATGACATCCTGTGTACCGCCAAGCATCAGCACTGGCGTATGTAGATCGCCAGTGGCGCTGTGGCCATGAATAGCGACGACGGTGGCAATCGCGGGATGTCCGCCGATCTCAATGGAGCCCGTCCCGCCAACGGAATAGCCCATGGCAACCGCTTTATCGACAGCAAGCTTGCCTTGATACGGACTGCCCGCCACGGAGTTTTGCGCGATGATCCAATCCAACCCACCAGTGAGGCGCTGACGGGTGACGGCATCACCAGGGCCGCCAGTGAGTTGTCGACCAATAATCACAAACCCGTGAGAGGCGATGCGCTCGAGAAGATTGCTCATCTGCGACACTTGCATGCCGGTGCCGGG
>DJFQ01000071.1:0-2090 GCA_002432095.1 Marinagarivorans sp. UBA5868
GTGCGCTTCTATAAAAGCCGCTGGGGCAGCTGCAACCGCCGCGGCGAACTGCAATTCAATTGGCTGCTGATGATGGCGCCGTCGGTGGTGGTGGACTACGTGGTGGTGCACGAGCTAGCGCATCTGCGCCACTTCAACCATTCACCGGCCTTCTGGCAACTGGTGGCCAGCGTCATGCCGGACTACGCCAACCACCGCACCTGGCTCAGGCAGCAGACGCTGCTGGCCTGGTAATTCCCTTTCTCTAGTGTGTCTTTCATGGAAATCAAACCCGAATTCAAACCTAAATCCATTCGCAGCTTTGTGATTCGCGCGGGACGCATGACCGATGGTCAGCGCAGCGCGTTCGACGAATTCTGGCCGGCCTACGGCCTCAGTCTGTTCAACGGCCCTCTCGACGCGGCCGTGGCCTTCGGTAACGCCAACCCCATAGCTCTGGAAATCGGCTTCGGTATGGGCGACTCCCTGTTGGCCATGGCGCAGGCGGAACCGGAGATCAATTTTATTGGTATCGAGGTGCATCCACCGGGGGTGGGGCGTTTGATCAACAACGCTGGCAAGGAGGGGATCCGCAATCTGAAGGTCTATATGGCCGACGCCAAGGACGTGCTGGAGGACTGTATTGCCGACGCCAGCTTGGCGCGTTTTCAGCTGTACTTTCCCGATCCCTGGCACAAGAAAAAGCACAATAAACGCCGGATCGTTCAGGCGGAATTTGTTGCGCGGGCCGCGCGCAAATTGCAGCCGGGGGGACTGTTGCATATGGCAACCGATTGGCAGAACTACGCGGAACATATGCTGGAGGTGCTGCGCGCGGAGCCGACGCTAAGCAACACTGCCGAGGATTACGCCGAGCGCCCTGTATTTCGCCCGAGCACAAAATTTGAAGCACGGGGTGAGCGCCTTGGCCATGGGGTGTGGGATCTGCTGTTCCGCAAAATTTGAAGCAGTTCGCGCCGCAGCGGAAATCCCGCTGAGTGAAAAAAAACCGGGCTGGACGCAAAAAACACAAGGGCGTAGTGTTGGCCGTCAGGTTGCGTTTCCGCAACCAGCTCACCAAAGGCTCCGCCGCGACGGGCACCGGCAATCGACCGGACATAATAACGAGGAGTGAACGTCATGACCCTTGAGATCAAAACCAATCTGTGGGCGTACGCCACGGGCTTTTATTCCCATGAACCCATCAAGCAGAAATGCCTGGAACTGCAGGATGTTTACGGCGTAAATGTCGATACCATTCTGTGGCTCTGCTGGATCGACTCCAACCGCCTGCACATCCCGCCCTCCGTTCTTGATGACGCACTGGCAATTGTTGGCGGTATCAACCAGGAACTGCTGGCGGGCCTGCGCGACCTGCGCGGCAAACTGATTGCCAGCAGCAGCTTTACTCGTGTGCAGGAGCAGTTGGTGCGCAAACACATGTTGGCGGCGGAACTGGCTATTGAAAAAGTGCTCTTGCAGCGTCTGCAGGACTTGACCTCGCGCATGATGCCGGTGGGGCCGGAGGAGGAATGCTTAAGCCTGTTCGATTATCTCGACCGCTTTGCCATTGAACGCTCCGGCCAGGTGGCCGCGTATTTTCTCGATGAGGGCCGCCAGTTTGGTTACAACCTGGAAGCCCAGGAACAGGAAGCCGCCATCAGCGGTTGATACCGACACTGGTCTGTTCGGGACACGGGTGTCGTATAAGATCGCCCAGGCCGCCGGTCGGCGGCAGTCTGCTGTGCCAATTCTTATAAGGAATGCTTGTGAACGCCGAACTTCGCGCCTCGTATATCGCCAACCCGATCTTCCTTCGCACACCGGACCTGCACCAAGATCCGGTGCAGCTGCGGGCGCAAATTCGCGCGTATTTCCTCGCTACGTTTGACCGCTATGAATCGTTGTTTGAGACTTTGGTCGATGACGCGGCCTTCAATACCAAACCCATCAACCTGCGCCATCCACTGATTTTCTATTACGGCCACACCGCAACCTTTTTCATCAACAAATTGCTGCTCACCCGCATGATCAACGAGCGCATCAACCCGCGCTTCGAATCCATGTTTGCGGTGGGTGTGGATGAAATGAGCTGGGATGATCTGGACGGC
>DJFQ01000071.1:2136-4902 GCA_002432095.1 Marinagarivorans sp. UBA5868
TCCTCGGTGCTGATCCGCCAGCACCAGCTCGCCCGGGTCAAACCCCATTCCCTTTGGCAGCCTTGCCGCGACTCGGGCGCGGCGCCGCAGAACGATTGGGTGAATATTCCCGCTGGGGAAGTGAAGTTGGAGAAAACGAAGGCAGATCCGCACTACGGCTGGGATAACGAGTACGGCTCGCATAACGCCCAGGTGCCGGCGTTTAAGGCCGGACGTTTTCTGGTGAGCAACGGTGAGTTTCTGGCGTTTGTCGAGGCGGGTGGCTATCAGGCGGACGAATACTGGCAGCAAGAGGGGCGGGGCTGGCGTGAATTCGCCCGGGCTGAGCATCCCACTTTTTGGCTGCGCGACGGCAAAGGCTGGCGCCTGCGTCTGATGACCGAAGAGGTGGCCATGCCCTGGGACTGGCCGGTGGAGGTTAACTACCACGAGGCGAAGGCCTTCTGTAATTGGAAGACCGCTGTATCCGGCGAGCCTGTGCGCCTGCCCACCGAAGACGAATGGTATCGCCTGTACCATGTCGCCGGTCTGACCGAAGTAGGCGATGCACCGGCGGCAGGTAATCTGCATCTGGATCATTTTGCGTCATCGTGCCCGGTCAACCGTTTTGCCCAGGGGGAGCTCTTTGATGTGGTGGGCAATGTCTGGCAATGGACGGAAACACCGATCTATCCCTTCGACGGCTTTGAAGTGCACCCGATCTACGATGACTTCACCACGCCCACCTTCGACGAGCGCCACAATTTGATCAAGGGCGGCTCCTGGATCTCCTGCGGCAACGAGTCCTTGCGCAGTTCCCGCTATGCCTTCCGGCGGCATTTTTTCCAGCACGCCGGTTTTCGTTATGTTCAAGCAGAGGAAATCAAACCCGTGCCCGCGTCGCACTACGAAACCGACAAGCTGTTGGCCGAATACGCCGAGTTTCACTACGGCGATGAATACTTTGGCGTACCGAATTTCCCCAGTGCTTTGGCGCAAATTGCGCGAGATGCGACAGGTAGTGGCGCGAAAGCCAGAGCGTTGGATCTCGGCTGTGCTACCGGTCGCGCGACATTCGAGTTGGCGCGACATTATGAGCGGGTCACCGGCATCGACTTTTCCGCCCGCTTTATCAATCTCGGTGTGCAGTTGGCGCAACAGGGCAGCCTGCGTTACACCTTGGTGGAGGAAGGCGAGCTGGTGAGTTACAAAACCCGCAATCTCGCCGATCTCGGCCTGCAGGAGGTGCGTGAACGGGTGGAATTCTTCCAGGGTGATGCGTGCAACCTCAAATCCCAATTCAGCGGTTATGACCTGATCCTGGCGGCGAATCTGATCGACCGTCTCTACGATCCGGCGAAATTTTTGCGCACGATACACGAGCGCCTCAACGTCGGCGGTGTTCTGCTGATCGCCTCGCCCTATACCTGGCTGGAGGAGCACACGCCGCGGGCGGACTGGCTCGGCGGCTTCAAAAAAGACGGTGAGAGCTTCACGACTTTGGATGGGTTGGAGCGGATTCTCGGCGGACACTTTGAGCGTATCGGTGAACCGCGGGAGGTGCCCTTTGTGATCCGCGAAACCCGGCGTAAATACCAGCACAGTTTGGCGGAAGTTACTCTCTGGCGGCGGGTGCGCTGAGTGTTCGATTTCGACCAGCCGCTGGATCGTAGCGGCACCGACTCGCAGAAATTCGACGGCCGCCGGCAGTACTTTGGCCGCGCCGACATCATCCCTATGTGGGTGGCGGATATGGATTTCGCCGTGCCGGAGTGTGTCAGCGAGGCCATAGCGCGCCGCGCCGCGCATCCCGTCTTCGGGTACACCCTCTATCCCGAAAGCCTCTTCCAGTCAGTGATCGACTGGTTCCAACGGCGCCACGGCTGGACCATCGAGCGCGACTGGATTCTGATGATGCCGGGCGTGGTGCCCTCGCTGCACGCCGCCTGCCTGGCTTTGGCGGATGACGGGGAGGGTGTGATCGTGCAGCCGCCGGTGTACTTTCCCTTCTTTACTACTGTCACCCACACGCGGCGGCGCCTGCTGCTCAACCCATTGGTGGCAGGTCCAAGCGGCTACACGATTAATTTCGATGAGCTGGAGGCACTGGCGGCGGAGGCGAAAATTCTGCTGTTGTGCACGCCCCATAATCCGGTGGGTCGAGTGTGGCGGAAAGAGGAGTTGCGCCGGATTCTGGAGATTTCCCGCCGCCACGATCTGATCCTGCTGTCCGACGATATTCATGCGGACATCATTCTGCCGGGTCACCGCCACACCATGCTCGGCACCTTTGAAGACGAGTTCGGCGATTTTGTCCGTAGCAACCTAGTTACCGCTGTGGCACCCAGTAAAACGTTCAATATTCCGGGCTTGGGTTTATCGAGTCTGATCGTGCCGGACCCAGAAAAGCGGCGGAAAATCCTCAAGGTGATGGAGCTGCTTCATGTGAGCAACAATAATCCTTTCAGCATCACCGCGTTTGAGGCCGCCTATAACGGCGGGGATGCCTGGTTGGATGCGCTACTTTTGTACCTCGACCGCAACCGCAAAACCGCATTGGAATTTATCGCCGCGCGCCTGCCGCAGATCCGCGCCACCAACCCCGAAGGCACTTACCTCTTGTGGCTCGACTGCCGTGACCTGGGTCTGGATGACGCACGGCTGAGAGATTTCTTCGTGCGTGAGTGCGGTGTGGGATTGAGTCCAGGGATTGTCTTTGGCGAACCCGGAAGCGGCTTTATGCGTTTGAACCTCGGCGCGCCCAAAGCCGTGGTGGAGCAAGCGCTC
>DJFQ01000071.1:4917-15026 GCA_002432095.1 Marinagarivorans sp. UBA5868
CACTATGTGGATGCCCAGACCAAAACCCAGCTGCGGATCGCCGGATTCGGCAAATGGCTGATTGAGCTGGCGCAGCCGCGTCTCCGACATACCCGGCCCCTGATCCCACACCTGAATTAAATAACCGCCGTTGCGTACCCGCCCACTTAACAATACCTGTCCATGCCCGGCGTGGCGCAGAGCGTTGTGCAGTAGATTGTCGAGGATGCGACGCACCAACAGCCGCAGACAGGTCACTTCCACTTCGGTTGCCCGCACTCTTAGCCCCATGCCTTTTGCGGCGAATGCAGGCCGGTGCGGTGCGGCGATTTCTTCCAGCAGGGTGAGTCCGCTCAGTGTCTCCTGCAGTTGTCGATAGGTACTGCGGTTGAGTTGCAGACGGTTGCGCAGCATGGCGTCGGCGTGGCTGAGGGTGTCATTCAACTGGCGGATGATGGGGTCGTCCGCGTCCCGGGTCGCCAGTTGCAGGCGCATGGCCGCCAGCAATTGCAGCAAGTCGTGGGAGGCTGTGGCCGACTGCAACACGGTCGCTTTGGATTGATGACGCAGTTCAGCCGCCGCTTGTTCACTCGCCGCCAATGCCTGTATATCCCGCGCGCGCTCGATCATCTGCTGGTCCAGCAGGCGACGAAGATGGCGCTGTTGCAGCAGAATCGCGGCGGACAGGCAAAGCACGTCGATAAACTGACCGCCGGTGGTGAGGGCAAAAGCACGGAAGCCGAAATCGATGCCAAGGCATACCAGCAATAGCAGATAGGCGAGGCCGCAATGCAGGCACGAGCCGAGTAACAGCAGGCCGGCACCCGGCTCGCGCCGGCGCACGGCCTGGAGCGCTGCAAACACCGAAAGGGGGAGACCCACCACCACCAATAGGGTAAGCGCCATCGCCGTCGACCAGAGCAATCCCGTCAACGCCAAGATGGCGATGGCGAGACTAAACCCCATCAGACTGCGATAAAGAAGCGGATTGTGCTGGCGGAAAGCGAAGATGTTGGCGAAGAAGAGAAAATAAAACACATAGATAAACGCCGCCGCCAGAGCGGTGATATGGATATTGAGTGTCGTTTGAGTGGGGAAGAATAACCGCCACCCATAGCCGAAGATCTGCACCATAAACAGCAAAATGCAGAAGATAAACAGACAGTAAAAACCCAGGGACGCGCTTGGGCGCAAAAAGAACTGCACCACAAAGAACAGCAACAGCACCAATCCCAGTCCTAGGCTGATGCCGTTAAGCAGGGTGAAGATGTAACTGCGCTCCAAAAAGGTGGGTTCGTCTATGACGTGCAGAGAAAGAGGAAAATTCGCGAGACTTCGATATTGGATAAACAAAGCGCCCTGTTCGCCGGGCTCCAACTGCAGCAGCAGACTGACATTGGTATGGCGGGCGTAATGAGTGGCGGTGACACCATTGCCGGGGCGAAGCGTGATCGGTTCCTCCGCTCCCCGCACCCAGTACGCGTGCAGCAGGGGAGGATTGGCAACACCAGTGGAGAGCACTCGCTCAATGGGTTGATCCGTTGAGTTGTGCAGGTGAATACGGTACCAATGTGTGTGGACGCGGCCCAACCAGGGTTTTTCCGCGAGGGGTACGAACCACCCAGGATTATCTCGAAGGGTATCCAGGTTGAATTGGCCGGTGCGATCGGCAAAATACTCGATTTTCGGGGACTCCTCCTCGGCCTTTGCCACGATGCATAGCATCAGCAACGCCAACAGAAATACAACTTGAATGCCCGTTGCTGTTTTCAAAAACTTACGGTCCTGTTGTTGTGATGCCGTTGTATGGTGCGGGTGTTAAGGTGCCGGTCTTAAGATGATAGCCAACCGCACAGGCGGAAAATGGAGCTGCAGATGAACCTCGTCATAGTGGACGATCACGATATTTTTCGCCAATCCCTCGCTTTATTACTCGGTCAAAAAGGCCATCATCAGGTGTTAGAGACGTTTGCGTCCTCAGAGCCGCTCTTGACTTGGAAGGGTGTACCGCCCGACGCAGTGTTGCTCGATTACCACATTCCCCAACAGAACGCATGGCAAGTGCTGGAACAACTGCAACGCCATTGGCCAGAGGTAAAGATAGTGTTTCTCACCGGTACCGGATCGGTCGCGGTGCTCCGGCAGATCGTCGCCAGCAGCGCCGCTGGGGTGCTGCACAAACGCGATAGCGCCGACACTATCCTCGAACTGCTTACGCAGATCGAACAAGGACAAAAGGTCGTGTCGCCGGAGATTATCCAGCAAATGGATGAAGCCGAATGTGGATTCACCGCGCGGGAATTGGAAGTTCTCAGCTGCTTGCTGCAAGGGCGCACGGCGGAGGAGATCGCGGCCAGTCTGCATATCTCCCGGCGCACTGTAGAAAAACATAAAGAAAACATGATGCGCAAAGCAGAATTAAACAATCTGGCCCAACTGATCGAATTGGGCCACCGTTTAGAGCTCCACTAGAACACGCCCAGCAGCGCCTTACTCTTCACCAACTCATGCATCTGCGGACTGACCTGTTTCGATAGGTCGATAGCGGAGAATCCCAGGCGATTTTTGCGAGTGACACTGGCGTTGGCGTTCAGCAGATGTTTCACCACTTCCGGCGCGTTGGCGGATACGGCGATCATTAGCGCGGTGTCACCACGCTGATTGCGCGACTCCACCTGGGCCTTGTTCTGCAGTAACCAGGCTGTCAGCAACGGGTCTTTATTGATGGCCGCCAACATCAATGCGCTATTGCCGCTCGCAGCCTGATGATTGATGTCGCTGTGGGGCAGGAGCAGGCGCGCGCACTCCAGGCAGCCTTTATCCACCGCCATCTGGAAAGGTGTGCGCCCGACGCTGTCCTCCTGGCGTGCGGAGACGCCGATCTGCAACAGGCGGGGAATCAACTTGGTGTTGCCTTCTGCAGCAGCAAACCACAGAGCGTTGCGCTGTTGCTTGTCGACGGCGGCACCGGAGCTGGCGAAGGGCAGAAGTTTATCGAGCACATTTTGGGCGCGGTGTTGGGTGGCCAGCAGTATGTAGCGGTCCACCGGCGCCCGGGCAACCGTCAACTGCGCTTTGATCGCGGCGGTATTGGGGGAGTCGCCCATGAGATCCGCCAGAAGTAGATCGGCAATAGCGTAGCGATCTTCTTCCAGTGCGGTAATCAATGCATCGCGACCGCTGTCATCGGCGATGCCGGCATTGGCTCCTGCCGCTAGCAGCGTCTTCACCATGTCTTCCTGATTCGCCTGTACCGCGACATGCAGAGCGGTGACGCCGCGATAGGCGATTTGGTTAACCTCCGCCTGCTGTTTTAACAATGTGGCCACCATTTGCGGCTTTTGATGTTTGATGGCAAGGATTAGCAGTGTCGATCCATCATCAAGGACGGTGTTGACGGCTTTGGGATCGTTGCGCAGCAATTGTTCCAGAAGTGCACGGTTGTCGTTGATCACCGCCTTGGCGACGGCTGGTAGAGAACCGTCGTCAAGCTGCTGAGCTACCACTTTTACGTCCTGGGCTTTGCGCCCCGCACGCCACCCGCTGCCGTGTTTTGCGCCTAATTTTTCCAGCGCGGCGACCGTTTGCGCAGCACCTTGATATTCGGCCAGGTCCAAAGGTGTCCACCCTTCTTTGTTGCTGTGATTAACGCTGACTCCAAGCCGGGTGAGCGGCGCCACCAGTTCGTACTGTTGCAGGCGTATGGCGTAATGCAGAAGGTTGTCGCCGTTGGCGAGAATCTGGTCTTTATCGGCACCGGCTTGAAGAAGCTTTTGCACGAGATCCGTGTGCTTGCGCTCAAGGGCGGTCTGCACCGCCGTCAGGCCAAAGTTATCCCGGTGGCGCACATCGATGTCTTTGGATAATAACCAGTCCACCGCCGTTTTGCTGCCAGCAGTAGCGGCATAAAACAGCGCCGTACGTCCGGCACTATCCGTTAAATTGATATTGCTGTGCTGTTGCAACAGGCGGGTCAAAAGCTCGATTTGGCCGGCGCGCGCGGCGCCAAACCACTGGGCTTCAATGGGAGCCTCTTGATTGACCTGTACTCCAGGCGCCCCGCGGGCAAGCAGATTCTTGGCGGGGGCATAGTTCTGATCCGCGGAGGCTTGCAACAATTGCCGGGCGCGCTCGGGGGCGCTCTGTTGCAGTAATTGCGAAAGCGCGAATTGCGCGCCGGCGTGATTTTGCCCCGCGGCTTGTTCCAGCCAATGAGCAGCCTGCTTTTCGTCTTTCGGAACTCCGCGGCCAAGCAGATACATATTGCCAAGCTGGTACTGCGCTTCGCTATTGCCGGTTTCCGCACTGCTGCGGTAGAGCGCTGCGGCCTGGGAAAACTGCTGCTGGCGAATGGCCTTGCTCGCCGCTGCCAGATCGTCGGCGTAACCTGTTTGAACGAGCGCGACACTAAGAGTGACGAGGACAGGGCCGGTCAGGCGGGTCCAGAACTTACGCGGTGCCAAATTTTGCCTCCACTTGAATGCCGGCGCTGTGGAGGAACGGCGTGGGTAAAAGACCACCTGCGCAGATCACCACAACATCATTGGGAATTGTCTGTAAACCTTGCGCAGTATCCAGCACCACGGCAGATGGTTTGATCTCTTTAACCTGGGATTCGAGCAATACCGTCAATTGGCCTCGGGATTGAGCCGAGGCGAGGCGTTCGCGATTGGCCTGCCTGGCGCGGGCGAACGCTTTGCCGCGGTAGGTCAAGGTAACTTTCGCCCCCGGTTGGCGGGCAATCGACGTAGCGGCTTCCAAGGCGCTGTCGCCACCCCCCACCACCAACACTTTGCGACCGATGTACTGCTCTGGATCGATCAACCGGTACACCACCTTGGATTGGTCTTCTCCAGGAACCCCGAGCCTGCGCGGGGTTCCGCGACGACCGAGGGCGAGCAACACATTATGGCAGCGCATCTCGCTTTTGGTAGTGGTGACCAGAAATCCCTGGTCCAGCGGTTTGACGTTTTCCACCCGGGTATTGGTTTGGATTTTTAAACCGGTTTTGCGGATCACATCGTGCCAGAAATCCACCAACTGTTCTTTGCTTGCCTCACGGAACTGAAACTGGCCTACCAGCGGCAGGTCCGCCGGTTGCGTCATCACCATCTTGCCGCGTGGGTAATGGGCGAGGGTTCCACCGATAGAGTCCTGCTCCAACACAATAAACCGCAAGTTTTTGGTTTTGGCTTCCAGAGCGGCACTCAGCCCTGCGGGTCCAGCACCAACAATAACCAAGTCATATTCAAGCCCGTGGGATTTTGGCAACTTGCGTTGAATTGCATCAAGCGCTTGGCGCCCCTGGGTAATGGCATTTTTGATCAATCCCATGCCTCCCAGTTCACCGGCAATATAAATACCCGGAACGCTGGTCTCGAAATCCTTGCTTAGCAACGGAATATCGACGCCGCGGGTGGCGGACCCGAATACCAGCGTAATGGCATCGGAGGGGCAGGCCTCCCGGCAAGCGCCGTGGCCGATGCATTCTGCGGGAGCGACCAACGCGGCTTTGCGGTTGATCAAGCCCAGCACGTCGCCCTCCGGGCAGGCGGTGACGCAGGCGCCGCATCCCATACATTTGCCTGCATCAATATGCGGGTGGAGGGAAACTGGCTCGCCCATGCCGCTATTGATGGCGGTTTCCAGGCGCATACGAGCGCGGCGGTTGGTACGCCACTGCCAGAGATAATAAGTGCTTAAAAGCATCAGCAGGGGGACGCCGAAAATCACGGCGTTGGGCGGTGCGAAATCCACAGGTGGTCTCAACTCGTTCGGGCGCCCGCTTATGCAGCTAGAGTCGCGGCGCGCTAGTGTAATTAATTCGGTTTAGCATTCAATACGAACCGTTGCCGCAGAGTCACATACAGTGAGATCCACTGCTCATTCTGGCAAACAAATGTCCCCTATAATCCCAAGCCTTTTTTCATCATTTGGCGAATGTCTTGGAACATCGTCGGCCCAAAAAGTATAAGCAGTGGGACGAAAAAGTATAAGAAACCAAGAGATGACCTTCGCTCACTGAACAAACTGTCTATCCTCAACGTAGTGATCTACGCAATAGCGAGAGCTGCGGCCGCACCGACAGCAAAGTGGTTGCAGGCGAGATTTCCGACAAAAAATTCTATATGGTCTGTCTGAAATTAAGTGGTGGCGCGTAAATTAACATATTATAGTTGTTGCCGCCAAACGCCTGTTTGACTACATTTTCCCAGTGTGATGATGCATCTGGAAGCTGCAGTTTGCTCGGCATGAACCGAATCTGCGCCGGGGTTGATTGAGAAGTTTAGTGGTATGACAACAAGCACAGACAGCATGAATAGCGCTTTAAAGGATCGCTATTTGGCGCATGCGCATCGGATATTTGTCCTGCTGTTGGCCGCTGGATGGCTGGTGTTGGTGAGTTGGGGTTGGTCGGTGCGCGACCAGGACTATATTTCGGCATCGAGTGGCTTGGGTTATTACCTGGGCATGTCCGGCGGCTGCATGATCCTGTTGCTCCTGACGTACAGTTTGCGTAAGCGGGTGCGGGCCCTGAGTAATCTGTTTCATCTGCGCTATTGGTTTCGCCTGCATATGATGCTCGGTGTCTTGGCGCCCACGGCCATCTTGTTTCACGCAAGATTCACCATGGGTTCCGCGGTTAACAGCACAGTGGCATTGGTATGTTTGCTCACGGTGGCCAGCAGTGGATTGATCGGCCGGTTTTTGTATAACCGGGTTCACGCCGGCGTGTACGGCGAGAAGATCAAATTGGTGCAGGTGCGACGCGATTTTCAAACGCTTCATCAGGCGGTGTTGGATCTAGCGGTCACCGACAAACAAAAGGAGCGTGCGGAAGGGGTCTTTGATGCATTGGAGGAATTGATCGGGAGCTTGGACACGGCGACGTTCGCGGCGCTTGTGCGCAATCGTCACCGCGCGCGGGTGATCGCCCAATCTCTGCGGACACTGTTGAAAGCTATCGAGGACTACCACGAAGAGCATCCAGAGGCTCACGAGGAGTTAAGTAAAACCCGCGCGGATATTCATAATTGCGCGGATATTATGCTGGCAATTTTGAACAAGCTGCCGGGCCTGCATTTATTTGAGCGCTTGTTTGCGCTTTGGCATGTCGTGCATTTGCCGATTTTTGGCTTGATGATTATTACCGCGATCACCCACGTGATTGTTGTTCACATGTATTGACGGAAACCCTGATGAAACGTCCTTATTGGTTGCTTATTTTCTGCCTCCTCCTCAGTGGAGTTGCCTGGTCGCAGGAAATGTCCATCAAGCAGCGGGTGCTGATGCCGGGTGAAGTGATCGCCGGTCATGCGGAATTCGAGGCCCAGTGCGAAAAATGTCACGCCTCTTTCGATAAAGCCGCCATGCCCAACTTGTGTCTCGATTGCCACGATGAAATTCGCGCGGACCGCAACAGCAAAACCGGGTTCCACGGTCAATCACCTCAGGCCAGCGTCAAACCTTGCAATACTTGCCACACCGATCACCTAGGCCGAGATGCGGACATTATCGCTATGGCGATCGATGCTTTTAGCCATGAGTGGACACGCTTTCCTCTGGAAGGCAAACACACGCCCCTCGCCTGCACCAGTTGTCATGAAGAGGGTAAGAAATTTCGCGATGCCGAACCCCAATGTGTGAGCTGTCACAAGAAAGATGATTTCCATAAAGAAGCCTTGGGTACCGAATGCGAAACCTGCCACACCCCCCAGGGCTGGCAACAACGCAACGAGTTCGACCACTCCACTACTGGCTTTGATCTGCGTGGCATGCACACAGAGGTTGCCTGTTCAGGTTGTCACGCCGGTCAACGCTATCAGTTTGAGGAAACCACCTGCGTAAGTTGTCACAAAGCGGCGGATGTTCATGCGGGTAAAAACGGCAAGCAGTGCGACAGCTGCCACTCGGTGGAAGGTTGGGATAAACATATATTCAACCACAACACGACGGATTTCCCGCTGCGACATCATCATGCGGAATTGCCCTGTCGTGCCTGCCACACCAATGGGGTGGTGGAGAAAAATTTGTCCACCACCTGCCATAGCTGTCATGCCAATGACGATATCCATCTAGGCCGCAACGGCAAACAATGTGAAACGTGCCATACCACGGTGGACTGGGATAAGGCCAAGTTCGATCACGCCACCGAAACCGGTTTTCCACTGACCGGACACCACCAGCAACTCGCCTGCACCAACTGTCATGTGGGCGCTTTGCAGGACGATCTGCCGCGGGACTGCGCTTCCTGTCACTCAGCGGACGACATTCACAAGAACCCGGAAATGCAAATGTGTGCCACCTGCCATGTCACCGATGGTTGGAACATCATTAATCGCTTTGATCATCACTTCACCAATTTCCCATTAGTCGGCTTTCACAATGTGGTGCCCTGCCAGAGTTGCCACATCGGCAATCAATTCGCGGGAACCGATACCAATTGCGTGAGCTGCCATAAACAGGATGACCACCACCGTGGCGCGCTTGGCGAGAGCTGCAATAGCTGCCATTCACCCAATGGCTGGAACCTATGGCAGTTCGATCATGAAGAATTTACCGGCTATGCACTGCTAGGTTCTCACGAGGGGCTTGCCTGTGATGCCTGTCATGCTCCGGGCACCGACCCTCACAAGACCCCCGCTATCTGTGGTAAATGTCATGAACGCCAGGACATTCACAATGGTGGTTTCGGGCTGGACTGCGGCCGCTGTCACAGTCAAAACAAGTTTTTCCAGTTGATATTGCAGGACTAGACCGATGATGAGAGTGGTGCAATGGTGTTGTCGGGTTCTGGGCCTGGTGGTTCTGATGGGATGTTTAAATGGCGTTGTGCTGGCGCAGGATCAGGCCTTCGATCACGCAGCGACCGGTTTTGAGCTTACTGGAGGTCACAACTTTGTGCCTTGCGAGAGTTGCCACGTTGGCGGCCAATTCGCCGGCACCCCCACTGAATGCGTCGCGTGTCACAGTATCAACGGCCGCTTTAATGCCACGCCGAAACCCGTGGAGCACATCTTTACCAGCGAGCGTTGCGACGCCTGCCACAGCACTATCGGGTTTCAGGCGGTTCCCGTGGTGGACCACCACGAAGTATTTGGCCGCTGCGAGAACTGCCACAACAACATCGTCGTTCCCGGTAAGCCCGTGGATCATATCCCGGCGCCGAACGAGTGTGCCGATTGTCATTCGGATATGAGCTGGCAGCCGGTGCGTTTCAATCACGATAATGTTGGCGACAATTGCGTTTCCTGCCATGACAATTTCAGGGCTCAGGGCAAACCACCAAACCATATCCCCGCAAGTGAACAATGTGGCGGCTGCCACAGTACGGTCGCGTTCCAGCCAGTGATTGTGAATCATGATTTTGTGGAGGGAACATGCTTTAGCTGCCACAACAACAATATTGCGCGCGGCTGGCCGCAAGACCATATAGCCGTCCAACCTCAGTGCGATGCCTGCCACAGAAACACGGTCGCTTTTGCGCCCGTACCGGCTGAAAATGTGGATCACGAATATGTTATTGGCGCCTGCTTTGACTGCCATAACAACCAAGTGGCTCCTGGTCAGCCTATGAACCACATTCCGGTAAGGGAACCGCTTTGTGGAAGGTGCCACTCCACCGAGGTCTGGAGTCCACCGGAGAGAATAGACCCTGACTTACTTGCGTTTTAGCGCTTTGTGGATCTGTTAATGAACACCAAAACCCTGCGATTTATGCGTGCCCTGTTAACAGCAATTGGGTTGATCTGGCTACCAGCTTTTGTTTTTGCTGCTGATAAACAAAATGCAGCGGCTTCCGCCGAACCCGACACATTTTTCTCCCTCTACCGCGACTACACCAATGCGGGTTATGTGGTTGAGTGGCCGGTGAGTGCCGGGGGCGTTAATGCTGTGCGCAGTCGTCTCGGACGCTACGCTTATCTGGCTTTTTTCACTTCGCCGCAACAATTGCAGAACAAACCCCTGCCTCTGGTCAGTCTCGGGTTTTTTACCTCTCGTTCCGAGGCGGAAAAATTTATTGCGGATAACGCCTCAGCGTTTGCTGGGATGCGTGTGGTTGGTGTGTCGCAATCGGAGCACCAACAGCTTTTTTCCGGCGCCGAGCAGAAATCCTGGTATTGGTTGAG
>DJFQ01000071.1:15091-16040 GCA_002432095.1 Marinagarivorans sp. UBA5868
TTGACCTATGAGCGGCTCGGGCAAACCGAATTGGCTCTTCAGTCCTATCGGACATTGTTAACCAACAGCGATGGAGCAAGTTGGGCAAGCCGGGTGAAACAGCGCCTGCGCGCTCTGGAAACGGCCGCGGACGACGGCAGGGATGCGCTTAGAAAATCCCAATATGCGGAGCAAAACCCGAAATTCTATTGGCGTGGTTTGCTCGGACAGTCTTACAACTATATGGAGCGCGGCGGCAAATACTTTCCTGATGAAGATGTGTTTGCGGTACTGGCGACCAATTACGATGTCACTGCCGGGTATCGCCATCCGGATCACGAAATCGAAGTGCGTCTCAGCGGTTACGATCAAGCGGATATGCTGGATTATGTAGACGACGATAAGACCGCAATTAAGCGGTTTTATCTCGATTACACCCATGTGGACACAGGGCTCAATTTGGTTGGTGGTCGGCAAAAAGATTACGACAGCGGCATGTACAGCTATTTTGATGGCTTAAGCGTGAAATACCCGCTTACCCAGCGCTGGCAGGTAGGTTTCAATGCTGGTGTGCCGGTGCAATTTTCCGATTTTTACGATCACATGGATCGGGAGTTCTACAGCCTGCAAACCAGCTTCGATTGGAATGCACATTGGAAGCTCGGCGGTTACGTGACTCAGCAAACGGTCTACGGCGAAACAGATCGGGCGGCCTATGGTGGTAGCGTGCAATTCGCTTCGCAGAAATTTTCCAGCTATCTAAACCTCGATTACGACTACGAATTTGCGGAACTCAATGTGTTGCGCTGGCAAGGCACTTATCAACTCAATGATTCCAATCGGGTTGCTGCTCATTACGGCCGGCAGCGATCGCCGTTTCTCACGGCCACCAATATTTTGCTCGGTCAGCCGTATCTGAATCTGGAAGAACACCTGCGCAGTCAGTTCAATCGTGATTATTTGCTATACA
>DJFQ01000254.1 GCA_002432095.1 Marinagarivorans sp. UBA5868
TTCCGCTTTGGCGAAGGGCGCCAGCGTTTCATCGGGTCGCCAGAGGCGATAGCAAAAGCCGGGTCCCAGCCGCCCGGCACGACCGGCCCGCTGGGTCGCCGACGCCTGGGAGATGCGCACTGTATGCAAGCGAGTCATGCCGGTACCTGGATCGAACGCGGGTTCGCGCCGCAAACCTGTGTCCACTACCACCTCCACGCCTTCGATGGTAAGGCTCGTCTCGGCGATATCGGTGGCCAGCACGATCTTGCGCCGCCAGGGTGGGCGGGGGGGATTGATCGCCGTTTGTTGTTGGTCGAGGGAGAGATTGCCGTACAGGGGAGCGATCTGAGTATCCGCCGGTAGCCGATCCAGCAACGCTTGTTGCAGTCCGAGAATTTCCCGCTGGCCGGGCAGGAAGACCAAAACGCTGCCTGTGTGTTGTGCGGCCGCGTTCAGCACACCATCACGAACACTCGTTAGCCAATCGGGATCCTGGGGTCGTACCCGACCCGCCACATGAATAACCTCAACAGGAAACATGCGCCCTTCGCTGCGCACTACCGGGGCATCCTGCAACAGCGCGGCTATGGCGGCGCCGTCCAAGGTTGCCGACATCACCAGAATTTTCAGCGGGTCATCCACTTCCCGCAGCAAGGCGCGCCCCTGCAGGGTAAGCGCCAATCCCAAATCCGTATCCAGATTGCGCTCGTGAAATTCATCGAAAATCACCACGCTGTAGTCGCCAAGGGCGGGGTCATCCTGCAATAGGCGGGTTAACACGCCGCCGGTTACCACTTCAACGCAGGTGGCCGCGCTGACTTTGGTCTCCTGTCGAATGCGATACCCCACGCGTTGACCAACCTGTTCGCCCAACAACTCAGCCATCCGCTGAGCCGCCGCTCGCGCCGCCATCCGCCGGGGTTCGAGCAAGAGAATGCGTTTGCGCTGCCAAGGTTCGCGGAGCAGGGCGAGGGGGACAAGGGTGGTTTTGCCCGCGCCGGGCGGTGCTTCCAAAACAAGCTCATCGCGCTGACGGAGGGCGGTAAGCACGTCCGCCAAGACGGAATGGATGGGTAGTGAGGGAAGGTGATCCACAGCTCAGCGTCGGGAATAAGAGACGAATGCAAGACGCCGGCTGTCCGGCGCCCAGGACGGCACATTGAGGCTCCCTTGGCCACCCCAAAACACGTCCGTCGCCGGGCGGACCATACCAGTGTGCAAGTTCAACAACATCAGCTGCACATCTCTGCCGAAGGGATGCGCCTGGCCCTGGTCTTCCAAATAGCGCAAAAACACTAGGTGCTGGCCATCCGGTGAGGGATGGGGAAACCAGTCGGAATGTGCCGATTCCACCATCTGTTGTGGCTCGCTGCCATCTGAGTTGATACGCCAAATCTGCATACGACCGTTGCGGAAGCCGTTGAAATAGATGTGCCGGCCATCAGCGCTGTAGTCGGGGCCGTCGTCAAGGCCGGGGCCGAAGGTAAGTTGTGTTTCTTCTCCACCATCCACGGAGATACTGTAGATCTTGTAGTCCTGTCCATTGCGACCCGCCACATAGGCGAAGGTTTTGCCATCCGGCGACCAACCGTGCCAATACGAGGGCGAGTTGCCGGTAACCCGGCGCGGCGTGCCGCCACTAATAGGCAGCAGATAAATGACGGAACCACCGTCACTGGCTTCATCGTGGTGGCTGATGACGATTTCTGACCCGTCGGGGGAAATGCCGTGGTCGTTGTTACAGCGGGTGGCGAAGTCGGTGTCGATGGCGGAAAGTTCGCCGCTTGCCAGATCGAGGCGGAACAGGCGGCCATCGTGATTGATGATCAGGAATTTGCCGTCGCGGCTCCAGTTGGGCGCTTCAAAGATGCCCGCAGCGGCGAACACTTGAGTTCGGGTTCCGCGATCGATATCGAGAATTTCCACACTGCTGCGCACGGAGCCGGAAGAGTCTGCCATGGGTGTACCTTGTGCGGATGGGACTTTAAAGGGGCGCCGCAGTGTAGGAGTCGGGTTCGGGAGCGTCAAGCCGCCGTCAGCGCTGGCTTTAATCGGCGTGTTTTCCCTGCCGCTGGCGATTGTTTATGATGCCGCGTTCGGCGCGGATTCAACGTCGCCCGCCGGGCCACGGAAACAACCCTTTGACGTTTTTGCCGGAGTGCAAATGTGACCATTCGAATAATGAAAAAGGGGCTTTGGTACACCGTTTTATGGGTCGTTTTTGTCGGCCTTAGCTTTCCAGCCTTGGCAGCGCCGCCGTCCGCCGTAGATCCGGGCCAGAAAAAACCGATTCCGGCCAATCTTTCTTTTCGCCACATTCTGCCGGATCAGCTGGAGTCCATCGGTTATATGACCGCCATCACCCAGGATCGGGATGGGTTTCTTTGGTTTGGCGGAGCCAACGGCCTCGCCCGTTACGACGGCTACAACCTGGTGTTTTACAAGCATCAGGAAGGCGTGGCCGGGTCGCTTAGCAACAGTTATGTAAACCATCTTTTAGTGACTAAAGATGGCAGCTTGTGGGTGGCGACGCAGGCGGGACTCAACCGTTACGACGCCAATACCGACTCCTTCGTCGTTTATCTGCACGACTCGGATTCGCCCTATGGCCTCAGCGTCAACGACTGCCGATTTATTCTGGAGGACAGCCAGGGCCGCATGTGGCTGGGAACGCGCGGTGGTTTTCACCAGTTTTTGCGCCGCACCGGCAAATTCACCCGTTATTTTTATGATCTCTATCCCAAAGACAGCGGCGATGCGGTGGTCTGGTCGCTGGCGGAGGATCGCCAGGGTGACATTTGGATCGGCAATCACACCGGCGGCATCAGCCGTTTCAATCCGCAACTCAACAGCTTCACCCACTACCGCCACGATCCGGCGGACCCCGGCAGCCTTAGCAACAACGATGTGCGCTCACTGTTTATCGACAGTCGTGACCGTCTGTGGGTGGGCACCTACGGCGGTGGCCTGAATATGCTGCCGCCGGGCGAACAGCGCTTCCGCCGTTACCCCTATGACACCAGCCTCAAGAGCGACATTGTTTGGGACACTCTGGAAGATCAGGAGGGAAATATCTGGATCGGCGACGGTGGCGCGCTTGCCGTACTGGACGTGGAGACCGGTCATAGCAATCGATTTAGCTACAAAGAAGGAGAGAGCAGCAGTCTTGGCAACCATGTGGTGAATGTATTGTTCGAAGATCGTGCCGGAGACCTTTGGATCGGATTTTTCCCCTCCGGTGTGGACATGGTGGATCGCCAGGCCTCGGTATTTCGCAACTTCACCTACAGCCCTAACAATCCGCACTCAGTGGCGGACGGCGGCATACTGGCCACCTATGAAGATGCGCGCCAGAACATCTGGGTGGGGGCGGGCTACGGTTTGAGTTTGTTCAAGCGCGACACCCAGTCCTTCAATACCTATCGCCACGATTCCGACGATCCTAATTCCATGGGTGGCGATACGGTGCTCAGTCTCACTGGCGAGGAGGACGGCAAACTTTGGGTGGGAATATGGTCATCAGGTCTGCACCGCTTTGACCCACAGACTCAGACTTTCCGTCAATACATGCCGGATGCTGAAGACCCCACCAGTCTGCTCGGCAAAGAGCCTTGGGCGATGCTGGTGGACCGCGACGGCGTGCTCTGGGTGGCGACCGAGGAAGGCGTCAACCGCTATAACCGCGCCTCCGACGACTTTACCCATTTTGTGCCGCACCCTACGCAGATGGACGGCGACTCTGCGTTATACACCCGAGCCATATACGAAGACTCGCAACGTAATTTGTGGATCGGCTCGATTCGCGGGCTGTATCTTCTTGACCGCTCCACCGGTGAATTTGAACGCTTTCGTCACCGACCGGGGTCGAGCAATACGATCAGTTCAGATTTTGTGAAAGCCATTTATGAGGATAGCCGCGGCTACCTCTGGCTGGGCACCCATGGCGGCGGCCTTAACCGCATGGAAATCGGCAGTCGGCGTTTTACCGCCTACCATGTGGAAGATGGTCTGCCAGACGAAGTGGTGACTGGCATTATTGAGGACGACCGGCAAAAACTGTGGGTCAGCACCCATAAAGGCATAGCCCGCTTCGATCCGGCAACCGAGAGTTTTCGCGCCTACGATAAACGCCACGGCTTGCCCGGCAATCTGTTCAATCGCAATACCCCAACTAAAACCGCACGCGGCGAATTGCTGTTTGGCAGCAGCAAGGGTCTCACGCTGTTCCGACCAGGAGACCTGTGGGACAACCACTACATACCGCCGGTGGTGATCACCGATTTTCAGATCTTTAACAAACCCGTGCCCATCGGCGTACCCGGTTCACCGCTGACCAAAGCGCCGGGACGGGTGGAGACTATTCGTCTGAGTTATGAACAATCGGTATTTTCCTTTGCCTACGCCGCGCTCAATTACCGTTCACCGGAGGAAAATCAGTACGCCTATCGCTTGGAGGGTTTTGATAAAACCTGGCATTCCGTTGGCAAAAAGCGCACCGCCACCTATACCAATCTGGACCCGGGCACTTACACCTTTTATGTGCGCGGCTCGAATAACGAAGGGCGTTGGAATGAAGAGGGTGCGCAAGTGCGAGTCATTGTGGCGCCGCCGCTGTGGCGCACTTGGTGGGCCTTTGTTCTTTATGGGCTGGCGGCGCTTGGGTTGATGTCACTGGTGCTGCATTTCCAGCTGCGCAAACAAGCTTTCGAGCGTGAACACACCCTCAATCAACGGCTGCAGGAGCTGGATAAACTCAAGGACGAATTTCTCGCCAATACCTCCCACGAATTGCGTACACCGCTGAACGGTATCATCGGTTTGTCGGAATCCCTGCTGGATGGTGCAGGCGGACCCGTACCCGAGGCGATGAAAAAATATCTGGAAATGATCGCCTACAGTGGCAAACGGCTCGCCAATCTGGTCAACGACATTCTCGATTTCTCCAAACTGAAAAATCACACTCTGCAATTGCACCGCCGCCCGGTTAACGCCCACGAGTCGGTGCAGATTCTACTGAAAATGACCGAACCTTTGGTGGGCACCAAACCTCTTGAATTAATTAATGCGGTACCGGAAACCCTGCCGCCGGTGTTCGCTGACGAAGGCCGCCTGCAACAAATTCTCTACAACCTGGTGGGCAACGCGGTGAAATTTACCGATCAGGGTTCCGTCACCGTCAGTGCCAAACACGAATACGATCGAGTGGTGATCGACGTGGTGGATACCGGCATCGGCATACCGCCGGATCAGGTGAATAAAATTTTCGAATCCTTCGAGCAAGTGGACGGCACCGACAACCGTAAATACGGCGGCACCGGCCTGGGCCTCGCCATCACCAAACGCCTGGTAGAACTCCACGGTGGCACCATCAGTGTCAGCTCGACGTTGGGCGTGGGTTCGCGGTTTCGGGTGCGGTTGCCGGTGGCGCAGTAGCGTCTCCGCGGATTGTTACTACACGAGGTTTGGCACGGGGCGTTATGAATCCGCCCCGGTTTTTGCAGAAAGGGCCGCGGGTATTTCCACCGGGCCCACCGGAGGCAGTTTTGTCAGGTGGAGCGTTGGTGCAGTTAAAGACCGACCATGAGCCAATTCGAACAGCGGTGCCATCTGTTGGAGAAAGCGCAGGTTGTTGGCGTAATCGCGCATGACTTGCTGCGCATTGTCGACGATGCGTTTGCGCTCTTGCTCATTGCGGGCATAAAAATCCGCCTTTTCTTGCAAGTCAGAATAATCCCAAGCGATGGATACATAGGTCTCGCCGTCCTGGTAAATATCCGGCTCCGTGCGCAGGTGCGCCATATCGGGTTTTAAAAGCAGAGCACCGGCACGAATGGCTTCGAAATCGCGCCAACACACTTCTCCATAACCGAAAGGGCTGAAACACAATTTTGACTGGGCAAGTTCCACAAAATATTGCTGTTTATTGATACCTCCGCCCTGGCGAACTTCTAGCCCGCGCAAATTCTGACAGGCTGTTACGGCTTCATTGCGCATGGCGGTATACCACGCTGTACCTTTGCCACCTAGACGCGCGTGGAGATCAATCGTTTTTTTCTGATTGTGAAAGTCGTTGTTATGAAATGCGCGGAGTAAATAGTCTCCGGTAAATAACCCCGCGCCAAGAATTAGCTTTGCAAAAAAACCATCCGGCACTGCAAAAAATTGCTCTGGAGCCGGCAGTTGAAATCGCCGGCAGTAGTGGTCCATCAGGTTCGTATCACCGATAGTGGGCTGATTGTACTTTTGTAAATCCGCAAAAATCTGCCGTTTGACGTATAGGTCGATATGCGGATGCAGGCGCTGAGCGAGACGCAGGTCCAGCGGGGCGAACCAATCAAAATACACAATTTTTGCCGCAGGATGGTCCTGCCGAATCTGCGCAAAAAGTGCATCCATATCCGCTTCGCTGGTATCAAATTCCGTTTGTATACACACCAGATCCGCATTGTGGATGCCGCATTTTGACAAGCGGTTGGAAGGAACCGCGCGTATATGCAGGTCAAACTGAGTGTGTATTTCGCTCGCATAAAACAAGAATGGGTTCAACTGGCTGAACGCCACAGGTTTCTCTGGGTGAAAAACGAACAACATGGTCTTGCCATCACGCGATACGCTTCGCGAGAAATAGGCTTCACAGGTTTTTCGGAAGGCAGGGCGGTGGAGGTGCGAGCTGTACAGCCCACAGAAAAATCGATTCAAGCTAATGATCTCAGTAAAACCTTGTTTGTTGGGTGCTGTTCTCACCCAGGTTTTGCCTGGGAGGTAGGTTCGTTTCAACCTAGCGCACCTCTATGTTGTTTCTTGCGCCGCGATTCTAAAGCGGTGTCGAGGCGTGGTAAATGGCGCCAGTTCTCATCCTTTTGTTTGATTTTTGCTGTTGTTAAAAATGCGACTTGGCGCGCTTTATTTCATGTTTCGTTTGGTTTGGCGACTGTTATCTGAACCACAGTCNNGAGGGTTTGGCATGGCCCAACTGATCCAAGTTACCCCGCAAGGCCTCTACTGCCCGCAAGGCGATTTTTATGTGGACCCCTGGGGTAAGGTGGAGCGGGCGGTGGTGACTCATGGGCATTCGGATCATGCCCGGCTCGGTTCGCAGCAGTATTTTTGCAGTGTGGCTTCTGTGCCGATTTTGCAGCATCGTCTGCCCCAGGCGGGTGATATACAGCCACTGGCGTTTGGGGAAACCCTGCAGTTGGGC
>DJFQ01000155.1 GCA_002432095.1 Marinagarivorans sp. UBA5868
TATTCCTTGTCCGTCAGCGTCTGCGCCGGGGCGACGGTGATGGAGTCGCCGGTATGCACGCCCATAGGATCGAAATTTTCGATGGAGCAAACAATGATGCAATTGTCGTTTTTGTCGCGCACCACCTCCATCTCATACTCTTTCCAGCCGAGCAGGGACTCGTCGATCAGAAGCTCGTTAGTCGGGGACAGATCCAGGCCTCGAATACAAATTTCTTCAAACTCTTCCCAGTTGTAGGCAATGCCACCACCGGAGCCGCCCATGGTAAACGACGGGCGAATAATACAAGGGAAACCGAATTCCTTCGGCACTTCCATGGCTTCAGTGAGGTTGTGCACAATACGGGCGCGGGCAGTATCCAGGCCGATTTTTTTCATCGCCTTGTCAAAACGGTCACGATCTTCCGCCTTGTTGATAGCGTCTTCTTTTGCACCGATCAGTTCGACGTTGTACTTCTCCAGCACTCCATGTTTGTGCAGGGCCAACGCGCAATTTAGCGCTGTCTGGCCGCCCATGGTGGGAAGGATGGCATCCGGGCGTTCACGCTCGATAATCTGAGCCACCGTTTCCCAGGTGATCGGCTCAATATAAGTGGCGTCCGCCATGGCCGGGTCGGTCATGATGGTGGCGGGGTTGGAGTTGACCAGGATCACCCGGTAACCCTCTTCGCGTAATGCTTTGCACGCCTGTGCGCCGGAGTAATCGAATTCACAGGCTTGACCGATAACAATCGGCCCTGCACCAATGATGAGTATGGATTGAATGTCGGTGCGTTTTGGCATAGTCGGGGTCTGCTATTTCTCTAAGACATCAATATTCAGGGCGAAATCAGAGGGCGCGCTCAGCGGCGCGCCTTCATTAACTCAATAAAATGATCAAACAGGAGCGCCGCGTCGTGAGGGCCGGGACTGGCCTCGGGATGACCTTGGAAACTGAAAGCGGGCCGATCCGTACGGCTGATTCCCTGCAACGATCCGTCGAACAGCGAGCGGTGTGTCGCTTTGAGGTTGGCCGGCAAAGTAGGTTCTTCCACCGCGAACCCGTGGTTTTGACTGGTAATCATCACCGCTCCCGACGCCAGATCCTGAACCGGATGGTTGGCACCGTGATGACCGAACTTCATCTTGCACGTCTTGGCACCGCTGGCGAGCGCAAGCAGTTGATGACCGAGGCAAATGCCGAAGACTGGCACCCCTTTATCAACGATGGTTCTGATGGCATTAATGGCGTAGTCACAAGGCTCTGGATCGCCGGGGCCATTCGACAAAAATACGCCGTCGGGATTTTGTGCCAAAACGCTGGCTGCCGGAGTCTGCGCAGGCACCACGGTAATTTCACAACCGCGATCTGCCAGCATACGCAAAATATTGCTCTTCACCCCGTAATCGTAAGCGACCACTTTGAACGCTTGTTCATCCGGCTTGCGAAAGCCGTCGCCAAGGTTCCAAGTGCCTTCACTCCAGGCGTAGGACTCGCGAGTGGAGACTACTTTCGCCAGATCCATGCCTTTCAAACCGGCAAAGTCTTTGGCCGCCTGCAGCGCTTTGTCCACATCCAAGTTATCGCCTGCCATCAGACAGCCGTTCTGGGCACCTTTATCGCGAAGAATGCGGGTGAGACGACGAGTGTCGATATCCGCGATACCGACAATATTGTGCTGACGCAAATAGTCACCAAGCGTCGCCTGGTTGCGGAAATTACTGGCCAGCAGTGGCAGATCGCGAATCACCAGGCCTTTTGCCCAAATACGCGAATACTCTTCATCTTCTTTATTAGTACCGGTATTGCCGATATGTGGATAAGTCAGGGTGACGATCTGCTCGGCATAAGACGGGTCGGTGAGAATTTCCTGATAGCCGGTGATGGCCGTATTAAACACGACCTCGCCAACGGACAGCCCCTCCGCGCCTATCGCCTTGCCGCGGAATACGCTGCCATCCTGCAAAACCAAAATGGCGGGTTTGTATGTGCCAGTCGTCAAATTACGTTCCTCCAGATTGACCTTCGATAATGCAGGCCGGGTATAACATTCAGGTTCACGCAAACGGCAGGTACGCGTAAAAGTGCCGCGCAGACAAACCCTGACCGGATAAACCGGCGGCCTGGCGCGGTACTTTTGGGTAACTGGTTGCAAAAAAGCGAGGGAAACGGCCGGTTTCTCCTCGCTTTTTTATAAAGGGCGCCCAGCGGTTCTGCGTGGTGCCCATAGTCGAATCCCTCACGGCTCTAGCGTGCGGGCAGGGCGTCACGCCCCGATCTGGGCGCGAATTGTACGCCAAAGCTCCCTCCATCGCCAGTCAAATGTCGCCCTGAATTGGCGCACATTTACAGGCAGCAAACCATTTGCCAAGCATGTCGAAACACGCGGCTCAGTACTTCTTTTTTTACTTAGCGCCCTGTGGTGGTTCTCTTAGCGCAGAGGCGGTTTTTCCAATCAGCGCCAGCGGCTGCTCTTCCCATCAAGACCAAGGATGCTGCGCAGTATCGGAAACCTGGGGCTAAGCAAAATCGGTATACTCCACATCCTTTTGCGCCAAGCGTCTTTTATCCCGTTATGAAGCTTATCCCACTATGAAGCTCCACCTGAAAACCACTGCCACTGCCGAAACCACTCTCGTCGAAATACTCGCCAGCCAGAGCGATCTGTCCAAAAGTGCCATAAAAAAAGCGCTCAATTTTGGCGGCGGATGGCTACGGGTCGGCGGTAAAGGGTCGCCGCAACGCTGCCGCAGAGCAACCAAAGTGCTGCACAAAGGCGATATGGTGGAGTTCTTTTTCGACGATAAGCTGTATAGCGAAACTCCGCCGGCGCCGATGGCTGTGCAGGTGAACCGCCATTGGGGAATTTGGTATAAGCCCGCGAATGTTGTCGCTCAGGGTACGCCCTATGGAGATGCTGGCTGTATGGAACAACAAGTTCAGGCGTTGAGCGGCCAGAAGCAGGTTTTTTTAATCCATCGCCTGGACCGGGAGGCGGCCGGACTGATGACGTTTGCGTATCACCGACAAGCCGCGGCGCAATTGAGCGACCTCTGGCGCAGTGGTAATGTAGAAAAAATCTACCAGGCGGAAATCCACGGGCATCCAGAATTAAAATCCGGGCAGATAGACGAGCCTCTGGATGGCAAATCAGCATCGACTCGCTTCGAAGTTTTCGCCGAAAAACCTCAGTCCACCCTCGTGCGCATACAGCTGGAGACCGGTCGCTTCCATCAGATTCGCCGCCACTTTGCGCATTTGGGACATCCGCTCATCGGCGATCCGCAATACGGCCAGGGCGCAGATAAACAGCCTCTGCAACTGATCGCGAGCGAATTGCATTTTGAGTGCCCTTTCGACCGACAAAAACACTCCGTGGCCCTGTCGGCGGAGCAGCGGCTCTTCTAGCCAACAAGGCTTGGCTAGCGCGACAAGACCGATACAACCTGATTTCAAACAAGGAATGTGCAACAAGGTGAGGTAACGCGTGAGAAGCGGATCATTCACGCGCTAAATTTTTCCGTTCGCTGCAAAAGCGTCTTCTATACTCATTTTTAGAGCTGGTCACCCATGGGTGGGCTGCCCATCGTTGGCGACCGGCGGCATATGAACTTCCGATATTCCCCGCAAGTGCATTCCCTACTGCCCACCCAAAAGGATGCGCATCCCTTGCCGGATTTGCCTATGCCAGCCCGCATTTGTCAGCCGAAAATGGAGACGCCATGTCAATCGCCAATTTGTTCAATCAGGTTTACAACATTCCCAGCATTCCGAAACTCGTGCAGGAGTTGATCAACAACTTCGATAACGAGAACAGCAACTCGCGGGAAATCGCTAAGAAATTGCAGATGGATCAGGCACTCTCGGCAAAGGTTTTGCGACTGGCCAACTCCGCCCGCTACGGCGCGGGACGAAAAATCAATTCCATCGACTCTGCAGTCATCATTCTTGGTTTTGATTCGCTGAAAACCCTGGTCATTGCCTCCGGCGTCACCTCCGCTTGCAAGAACATCCCCGGCCTAAACCAGAAGCAGTTTTGGCGCACCTCTTTTTCGGTGGCGAACGTCGCCAAAATGCTCGCCAAGCTCGCTCGCCAGGATGGTGACGTCGCATTTACGTGCGGAATGTTGCATAACATTGGCGATACCCTGCTCTTCCTTGCGCATAAAGATCAGATGCTGCATATAAATTCAGTTCTACAACTGGAAGAAGCGGCTATGACCGGCGTGAGCAAATCTGCGCTGGAACAAACCCAATTTGGCTGCACTTATATGGATGTGGGTGCGGAGCTTGCGCGCCGCTGGAATTTTCCGGAAGAAATCTGCCTGGCGATAGCCAATCAGGAACAACCGGAAAAAACCGGCACCAACGTGCTGTATCCGCTACTGATCAACCTCGCCGTACGCATCCATAATTCCATCAGCTCGGGAAAAATGCCGGCCGAAGTTGTACGTGACCTGCCACAAAATCATCTTGCAGATTTGAAGATCGACAATATAAAACTGCTTGAGCAACTCACCGCCATGCTGCAGCAGGAAGACGATATAGAGGCATTTCTGAGCTGATACTCTGGAGCTTGGCCTCCAGCTAAAGATGAAATAGGGATTTCACCCCGCTGGCGATAAATTCCACACTAATCGCAGCCATGATTAAACCCATGATTTTGTTCACTATGGAAATTGTGGTGGGACTTAAAAACCGCATGAAACGATTTGCCATATGCAACGCCAGCCATACGATACCGCCTAAAACCAACAGGCACCCGCTCAGGATCAGCAGGTGTGTTATTCCATCATCGCGATAACTAAACACAATAACTGTCGAAAAAGCGCCGGGACCAGCCAGCAGCGGAATCGCCAAAGGCACAACCACTTGGCTGGCCGACAAGGTTTTGTCCTTGTTGTCTTGTGCAGGCAGAGGGTCGTCGTGATTAAGCAGTTGCAACGCAACAATCAGCAATAAAAGCCCGCCGGCAATTTGAAACGAACCAATGCTGATGCCAAAAAAATCCAACACGGTTTGACCAATAAAAACAGTGACCACCAGGGCGACAGTAGTGGTCAGCGTCGCCTTGCGCGCAGCCTGAGCTTTTTCCTCCTCGGTAAAGTGGCGGACCAAATGCAAATAGACCGGCAATATGGTGATCGGATCGACTATCGCCAGCATGGCGATAAAAAACTGTGCATATTCGGGAAATCCCACCATGTCCTGCTCCGCATAAGAGCCTTCCCAAATTGGCGAGGCATCTGAATCAAGTGTAGTTGTGAACATTCTGGACAGGTTCCATACAACACTGCCAGCTGTTCACTGCATTCATATATCGGTCATTATTTACTTGTTACATACCCCCGTCGGCAAATGACGACTCATTAGTTATTCCCGATCGAAATAAAAAATCGGATTTGCGTCGCCGCTTAAACGTATTAGGTATTTGGTCATTAGCCAGCGTGACAAAGATCACACTGAAAACTAAACTGTTTCGAAAGGTAACACTTATTCCGCCCTCAAGCCCCCACCCCGCGACCGCTTTGGAAAGAAGGAAATTTGCATGAGACGCACGCACAACCCGCTGATTCCTTTGGTGCAAACCCTCGATGACGGCATAGAGTTTTACCGTATTGCCGAGAAAAAAACCGATGCACTTGAGCTCAAATCTACGTTTAGAAAAATGGCGGATATCCGCGAGTTTTCCCTCGCTTACATTCTTCCTTATATCGACCATCACGATTTTGATGTGGATAAATCCCTGACGTATCACAACACTCTGGCGAACCGCTACGCGGCATTAATTCAAGATGTAGTAACGGACGATCACCTCGATTTGGTACGCGAAATTGAAGAACATCTGATTGATGCAATGCTTACCGCCGAGACCACCAGCCATAACGCTTTAGTGCAATGCATCATCAAGGATTTGATCCCGCGCATTTCCCGCAACTTCGATGAGTGTCTGCACGCACAAGAGCAATCGGCTGCGATTGCCGCATAACATGTAAGACCTCGCGGGCGCCTCACTGGGTCCGCTACCCCTGCTTTTCTCTTCGCAAAATCCTTTATGATCCCCGGTAACCGCCGCCGCGTTGTCGGCGTCCTACCTTTACCGCATTCATCGGATCACTCATGGACCGCATAACACAAGCGTTGGAAACTGCACGACTGGAGCTGCTCGACATGGGCTTGCGCGGTAACTCCTTGCTGCATTTCCGGTCCGGTGCCAAAACGGTCGAAGTGGTCGACGAGCGTTCCGCCGATATTCTGCGACTTCTGGTGGAAGAGAAACGCACCCTGAGTTTTATTCCGCTGCCCACAAAACTCACCGGCGACGCCGCAGCGCTGGAGATGCCTGAGTTGGTCAACCGGCTGGCCGAACTCCAGGGCGACAGGCGCCATCTGGACAATCGGTTGCAAACCCGCCTTACCACGGAGCAACTGGATAAACGCCTGCTGAAAATTCACACCGACGCAAATACGTTTATTCAAGAACAGGGCGTCAATATTCTTTACCTCGCCCTGGGATTTCTCACTTGGTTCGAGACCAACACACCTGAGACTCCGCGTCAGGCGCCGCTGTTGCTGGTGCCGGTAAGTCTCACACGTAGCTCCGTGCGCGAGCGCTTCGCCCTGCGCTATACCGAGGCTGAGTTGGGCGGCAATCTTACTTTGGCTGCCAAGCTGAAAATGGAATTTCAAATAGCACTGCCGGAATTCACGGAAGACACGGTGCTGACGGAATACTGGGCGCAATTACAGGAGCAAATCGCGAATAAGAAAGGATGGGCGGTCAACGCGGACGATATTGCACTGGGATTCTTTTCGTTCGGCAAATTCCAGATGTATCAGGATCTCGCACCGGACATCTGGCCGGCGGACAAGCGCCCGGTATCGCACCCTACGCTACAGGCGCTGCTGGATACCGGGTTCAGCGGATCAGACCATAGCGAAACTGCTTCACCACCAGAACTTAAAGACAGCCTGAATTTCATCAAAGACGCTGACTCCAGTCAGACGGCCGCAGTGCTGGCGGTAAAAGCAGGCCACCATTTGGTGATCCAAGGCCCGCCGGGCACAGGCAAATCCCAAACCATCACCAATATCGTCGCCGACAGTTTGGCAGCAGGCAAAACCATTCTCTTTGTTGCGGAAAAAATGGCGGCATTGGAGGTGGTAAAACGTCGACTGGAGGAATGCCACCTGGGGGCGGCGGTTCTAGCCCTCCACAGTCACAAAACCAACAAGCGCTCGGTGCTGGAGGACTTGCAAACCACCCTGGAACTCGGCGCACCGCAAGTTGGTGAGCACACCGAAAAGCGAGAACGCCATCAGCAACTGCAACAGCAATTGGATGATTATTGTGCGGCGATCAACACGCCGATTTTGCAGTCTGGACACTCCTTCATTGATGCGCTGGGTCTGTACCATCACGCGGCCACTGCGATGGCAGATGCCACACTACCCGGATTTGATTGTCCAGACTGGCCCCAGTGGAGTGCGAGCCGATTTAGCGAGGTAGACCGCGCTGTGGGTGAGTTGGCAGAGCTGGTTATTACCATGGGCGCACCGGCACGACACCCCTTCACCGACAGCGGTTTGCGAGATTGCAGCCCCATGCTGGTGGATGATGTCCGCACCCAACTTATGACTCTGGCCCCCCTCGTCAACGCACAGATTGCCAATGCCACATCCGTAGCGGAAGCGCTCGATACCGAAAAACCCAACACACAGACAGAAGTGGAGGCGCTGCTCGAGGGTGCGGATTTACTCATGCAGCGCCCGCCGTTGGCCGGTCTGAATATCACGGCGGAGGAGTGGCACAGTCAACAAGTACTGCTGAACGAACTTCTGGCCCACCGAGAGGAGATGTCGGCAATCCGCCTTCGGCGCGCTGGCGAATTGGTGGATCAAGGCTGGCAGGTGGATGTTCTTGAGGCACGGCGCATCTGGGCGACCCTTGGCCATCGCTGGTGGCGTGTACTCGCGACAGACTTTCGCCGCGCACGTCGGACATTGCAGGGAATCCTCAAAGGACCCATACCGCCGGACAGCCACAACTGTATCGCGCTGCTGGATGACGTGCTGAGATTCCAAACTCTGGAAAAGCAGGTTCAAGCGCATGCTGAATTAGTGCGGAAATTATTTGGCACCCGCTGGACTACGGAGGCAGATCTGCGCAGCGACACCGACTGGCTGATCGCGCTGCATCGCAAGCGGGTGGAAGGTCGGATATCCGACGCCGTGTTGCAACGCATTGCCGAGGGCGGCAAACCGGCGATCCAGACCGAGCAACTAGCCGAGCTGCAACGGCAAACTGCCGTGCTCTCCGATCAGCTCGCACAACTGACCAAGCGCCTTGAGTTGCGCGACGACCCACTTCACCAACCACTGGCATTGTTGCACCAACGATGTGTAGAGCAGCTGAGCCAAATGGAGCGAATCTACGAGATGGCGCAATACAACCGCCTGTGCGTCGATTTGCATCAACACCAACTCACTACCCTGACGGAGCAAATATGGAGCGGGGCTTTGGCGCCTGCGCAAATGCAGCATTACCTTCGCCACAACTGGTATCGCTATCTGCTGCATCATGCCTACACCCATTTCGAGACGTTGCGTTTTTTTGATCGCTCGCGCCACGAAAGCGCTATTCAGGAATTTCGCAAACTGGATATGGGGCTCTTTCATCAAGCGCAGGAACGCTTGGTGGCGCAGCACTTCCAACAACTGCCAAGCGGAAGCGCCGGTGAAATGGAAGTGTTGCGCCGGGAGATGAATAAGAAACGCCGCCACCTTCCCATTCGCCAGTTGCTGGCACAGGCGGGTCGCGCTGTGCAGAAGATAAAACCAGTGTTCATGATGAGTCCCATGTCGGTGGCAACCTATCTGCAGCCGGGAGAGCTGGAATTCGACTTGGTGATATTTGATGAGGCCAGCCAGGTTCGTGTGGTCGACGCGTTCGGCCCCCTGCTGCGCGGCCGGCAGGCGGTTGTCGTGGGCGACACACGACAGATGCCACCCACCGACTTCTTTACCAAATCACTGGAGCTTGATGACGAGGAAGCAGAAGCGAGTTCCACCGCCGACATTGAAAGCATCCTCAGTATGTTTTTGGCCAAAGGCGCGCCAGAGGCTTGGTTGCGCTGGCACTATCGCAGCCGGCATGAATCCTTGATCCAACTCTCCAACCAGGAGTTTTACGACAACAAACTGTTTATCTTCCCCAGTCCCGGCCTCAACCCGCAAGCTCGCGGCCTGCTGCTCCACCATTTGCCAGATACGGTGTACGAGCGCGGCACCACTCGCACCAACCCTGGAGAAGCCCGAGCGGTGGCTGAAGCGGTTATGCGCCACGCTGAGCAATCACCCAGCCTTACTCTCGGTGTGGTGGCCTTCTCCACCGCCCAGCGCGACTGTATCCTCCAGGAGTTGGAGACGCTTCGCCAAGCGGATAACCGTTTCGAAGCCTTTTTCGATGAAAATCAGATGGAAGGTTTTTTTGTGAAAAATCTGGAGAATGTGCAAGGTGACGAGCGCGACGTCATCATGATTAGCATTGGCTACGGCCGTACGGCAGAAGGCAACCTCAGCCGTAACTTCGGTCCACTGAACAGTGAAGGGGGCCAGCGCCGGCTCAATGTACTGATCACCCGGGCGCGTCTCGCCATGGAAGTGTTTTGCAACTTTACCGCGACAGACCTGAATCCACCCGCGGATGCGCCGTTGGGGGTTAAAGCCCTGCGTGAGTTTCTTCATTACGCCGCAAATCGCGAGCAGACTGACCTGCAATCTGCGGCCGCCACCGGGCACTTCGAAAAGGTGATTACCACCTTGCTAGAAGCGGAGGGGTATCAGGTGCGAGCACAATTAGGTTCCGCCGGCTTTTATCTGGATATCGCCCTTAGCGATCCCCAACTCCCGGGCTGTTATCGACTGGCAGTGGAGTGCGATGGCAGCAACTATCACCGCAATGCCAACGCGCGGGATCGCGACCGTCTGCGCCAGCAGGTACTCGAAGGTTTGGGTTGGGATTTTTACCGTATCTGGAGCGTGGACTGGTATCGCCAGCCACAACAAGAAGCCCGCCGTCTGCTGGACCGGGTTGGACAGGCAATGACCGTTATCATCACACCTCAAGCCAAACTCACACCAAAATCGAGCCAGAAAACAGACCGCGAGGTAATAAATCGCGCGACAATAAACCGCGAGGACGATGGACAGGTGCAGGCCTACCGAATGTTCGACGGCAATCTCGGCATCAGCAGCGACACCGACTTGGCACAGCTCACGCTCGATAAACTTGCGCATATGATGCAGAAAATTATCGCCTATGAAGGTCCTTTGCATTTGCGCGAGGCGGCGCGGCGCATCGTCAGTGCCAGCGCTACCAGCCGAGTAACCAGTCGTTTTTTGCAGCAGCTTACTGGTGCCGCTCGAACAGGGCACAGCCAAGGAATTTTCTATTTCGCGGATGATTTTATTTATGCAGATGAACATCGACATGTCTCGCCACGCAATCGCGCCGCGCTGCCGACAAGTTCAAGACAATGGGAACTCGTGCCGCCAGAGGAATGGCAAGCCGCCATCCTGCATGTAGTGGAGAACGCGTTCAGCGTATCGCCGGAGGAATTGGCCAGCCACGCGCTATCTCTTTTAGGTTTTGCGCGGCCTTCCGCACAGATCAAAACTCAAGTGCAAAACACAGTAAGCGAACTTATCGCTCGCCAGGTCTTGAAACAGCAAGCCGGGAAGGTAAGTCGCGCATAAAAATGAAAACATGGCGGCAAAACAATTCATTTGTCCCGTTAAATAAAAAACGCCGCCGATTTTTTTGCTATTTTGTGTCCCCATTCCGCTCAACCACAGGACATACAGGGAAACCGTATGGAGCACATCCGCCTGTACTTTGAGTCACCGCTGTGGCAGTCCGGCAGCCTGATCGCCGTTATTGTGCTTGCGGTATTGCTAACCCGTCTGTCCGGGCAAAAGCTCCTGGAATTTGGCGTGCATCTGGTTTTTGTCTGGCTCATCCTGATGCTGCTTGGCTCCTGGGTGTCACCGGCTTATTGGGCTTTTCTCGGCAAAGGGCTGCTGGCGTTCCTGTTATTTTTCGGCTGTTGGCTTCTGCTATTAAAAATTTGCGATAAATTCGGCCAACCGTGTCTCGGCGAAGGCGGTCTGGCGGTGTTGCTACCGGTCTTTATCATTCCCCATATTGTCGTGTTGTCCATGATCGGCCGGGGCGTCATCGCGCTGTTTATGCAATAACGAGCACTGATAAAGACGGCGGAGGCCGTCTTTACGGTTATTGCTTCTGTCTACCGATCTCCTCTGGCTTATCAATCACCGTACCATCGCCTCTGGCTTTATCGATGGTCTCTGAAAAACCAGTCTTCTCTCGCCTACCAATTCCAAAGAGAGCCATCTTCCAGACGGTTCACCGGCAGGCATTTGCGCTGATACGGATATTTCGCCGCAAGCGCCTCATCGATATCCACGCCATGACCTGGCGCCTCCCCGGGCGTGAAATAGCCTTTGTCGAACGAGTATGCATGAGGAAAGACGGCATCCGTCTCGTCGCTATGCGCCATATGCTCCTGAATACCGAAATTGGGTACCCAATAATCGAAGTGCAGAGCTGCGCCCATGCATACCGG
>DJFQ01000258.1:0-1061 GCA_002432095.1 Marinagarivorans sp. UBA5868
GGGCAAAGATCGAGAGCGTTGTTGATGCCGTCGTTGTCGTCGTCCAGGCGCTGATGCATTTGCAGACCCGTGCAACCTTCGGCGTTAACAGCGTGGCCAGGGGGTGACAATGGGCAAAGGTCCTGCGGGTTGGCGGCGCCATCTTGATCAGCGTCTTCCATATCGGGGTCGTCTGAGCAGCCGTTAGGGCCTGTGTATGTCCAGCTGCTTGTGTTGAGCGTGAACGGACAGTGGTCGTGTTTGTTGTCCACTCCGTCCTGGTCCGCGTCCCAGATGGACATGGAGGAATCAAGGCAGCCGTTCTGACGTTTGTGGCCAAAGTCGTGAGGACAAAGGTCGAGTGCATTGATGATCCCGTCCTCATCGTAATCTTCCATCTGGTGAGGCGGGCAGCCCATGTCTGCGGGACTCCAAGCGGAATCCATTGGGCAGATGTCACCACCATTGGGTACGCCATCCATATCGTCATCATTGCGATCAAAGTTGGAGCAACCCTGCGGATCTACGCTGCTCCTAGCGTTGGTGTAGGGGCATTCATCCTTTGTGTCATCCACGCCATCGGTATCGAAATCGTTAAAACTGGGTTTGCAGCCGCGCAGTTCCACCAAGCCCACGGAAACCGGACAGAGATCTTGCTCGTTTACGATCCTGTCGCCGTCTTCATCGCCGCCGGGTGGGCAGCCCGCGGCAGCGGGAGTTCCGGGGTTGTGGGGACAGGCGTCTGCTAGGTCCGGCACGCCGTCGGCGTCGGAGTCGCGCGTCTCGGGAGTGCAACCAGAGGCATCTGGAGTGCTGCCTGCTGGTGTGTTCGGGCACTGGTCCATCAGATCTTCGATGCCGTCGCCATCACTGTCGGCCCACGGAGGTGAGAGGCGTTGGAAGTCGAGGTAATTCAAATTGACGGAGCCATTGGCATACACCACCCGCACCCGATGTTCGCCGGGGCTGAGATTCAGCGTGGCGACCATATCCGAAAAGGTGTGATAACCGCGATTCGGCACAGTCAAGCTTGCCCGGGTTGCGCCGTCCACTTGCACCCGAACCACCCGGCTGCTGGCACC
>DJFQ01000258.1:1103-3907 GCA_002432095.1 Marinagarivorans sp. UBA5868
GACAAATCAAAAAAGCGGGCCGGTGCTTCCGCCTCGATTTTTGCCGGAAGTGGGGTCGCTGCTGAGTAACTGAGAAGGGGAACTGCGAGTAAGGAAAAAATACTGGCTAGGCGAAACAATGGCTGCATAGAAGGGCTCCAGATGCGCATCTGCGCGGGTTTCCTGTTTGCCGGGGTTGGTGGTCCTTCCCCCGGTTCTGATGACACCGCTCGCAAGCGCAAGACGGCGCTTATAAGCGTAGCCGGCAAGCGGAGCAGTGGCCGGACTTTTAACAAAAGTGTGCGGAAATTGCCATTTGTGTTTTTTGAGGGGGCAAACAGGTTAGCGCGGATTGAAGCCGCCGGATGGGCAGGGAGAATTACCCGGTGATGGTTTTGTTCAGCTTATCCGGTGATGGTTGATCAGCTGATATTGGTGCTAGGTTTAGAAAATTTTCCTTCTGGGGTCGGGTTCGGTATCCCATATGCATCGACTAATATACGGCGAGTTATTTACCATTTTTATCGACTTTTCGCTATTTAGCTCGCACTGAACATTTAGGTTTTCACCCCTCGCTTCTGCGTTTTCCTCCCGTGTTCTTTTGACGCCAGACCAAATGTCGTATTCCTTTCCATTGTGGTGAACGACGATATCCTGCTTCGCCACAAACTCCTGCGGCAAAAATTTTGTCACCGTGCGTTGAAAAACGGCTGGCATCTCAAAATAACCGTTTTCATCTGTGTAGATGTAGTCCGTCTTGTCTTTGTTCAGGTTAACGGTTCGGGTCACCTTTGCATTCGCAGCGGGCTTTCCATCCAAGGTTATGACTCCAGAGATTTTGGAAAAAAGACAGACTTTGCCAGCATCCAATAAGTTTGCGGATGCGGCTCCTGAACTGAACAATGCAAATATGAAGGCAAGCGAATTTTTGAAAGTCATTAATTAGCTCCATGCAAATATTGTGTTTAACAGGCGTGAAAAACGGGAAAGCTCCAAAACCGAGACATTTAGTCGCTGACGGTGTTGTCTAGCTTGTAGAGGTGAACAAGATTCTTAGCGTCGGAGAGAAAAAGCTGTTTGGTGGCTGCTATATAGCTTACCAGCGCGGTGCCGGGTTTGACGTTGGCCAACTTCTGCAATACACGGTTTTGTTTTTTGTTGATCACGACGCTGGTGCCATCAGAAAAAATAAATACTGCAAGCTCTGTATCGGAAATTGTCTCTATCGCAAACAACAGTTTCGATGTTTTGTGCTCGGCACCCCGTGTCATGACCTCATTTAAAACCGCATTGAGGTCGGAAATAAGCCATTCATTTTTTTGTGGTTCGATATAGCCGATTCTGGAGCCGCAACTAAAAAATAGCCCATCATTAACGTTGACCGAAAGCGAGGGCGGAAACTGACTGCTGTAGTGGAAATTTACTTGATTGCGACAAGGTCGGGCTGACCAAAGTTTCTCCCCTGTTGCCAATGAGCGCTCTTCTAGATGTCCTGCTTCGGTTCCAACCAGCAGCCTGCCATAGGATAGCGCGATCGCGGTTATACGCCGCTTGCTGAACCATGTACCTATATCCCAGCTATGCAGGAACTCGCCTTCAGGCAGGGACCAGACTTTAATGGATTCATCATGAAAGCCGGAGGTGATGACGTGTTTATTTTCTTTAATTAACAAGCCTGTCTGCACAGAGTGCGCATGCGGATTGGGCTTTGTGGGTTTTGTTAATTTCCCTTCGATGTCTCGATAAAAATCCGTTCCATCAACGAGCATGGAGTACGCACTGATCCACTGAGACATTCGAAGTGGCGCGCTTTTTAAGTCTGCAGAAAAGCTGATTTTGGTGCTCATATCATCAGGATTAATAATATCGATCACGCCTTCCCAGCTGCGGAACAGCACAAGATTCCCTTCGGACCACTGGGTGTGATGCAGTCTATGATCCCAATCCCCGACCACATTTTTCGTAATGTGTTTAAACTTCTGCCGGCGGGCGTCAAATAGCCAGAAGTCTAATCCACCATCATTCAGTGCAACAAAGGGGGCATTGATGGCCGCCTGTGCATGGGCGACGAAAAAGCCTGTCGGAAGCTCCAGCGTCTCGGCTTTGGTAAATGGCTCAGCCGCATTAACGGTAGACAAACTGAAAATCAGCGCGGCGATGAATGTGTTGAATATAGTAAGTTTCATGGAGTGTTTAACCGGCCGCGAGGTCGGCAATGAACTGTTGCGGCGTGCCGAATTGGCAATTTGAAATGGAGGCTTAAATCCAGGTCCTGTGATTTTGATTTGCAATTCTGCGAGAAGGGCTTTGACCTTGGATAAATCCCGATTGAGCAATCGAGTGGGGCTGACGTGAGGTGTACAGATTTTGGGAGTCGGAAATTGGATGCTCATTAGTCGTATCCCTATGACCTTTTTGCGTTACGCAATTTAACACAGCTTAATCCGAGCGGAAGCCCTGCCCACAAAAAAGCCGCCCGAAGGCGGCTGAGCATCTGAGGAATTTTTGTTACTCAGGCTTTAGAACAACTCTCACCTCCTGAGTCTGCACATGGCAAATGCCTTTGGGTACGACAATATCGTCCACACTCTGGGGCAGGTAACCGGCCATGTCCACATGTACATCGATGGTGCCGCCGACTTCATAAGGCCCGACAAAAACGCAGGGTTTGCCATCGGGTGGGGCGATTAAATCGGTGTTGGGAACCATATCGAGTTCATAGCGCTCGTCGCCCCAGGCGGCGGTGACGGTGGCTTGGCAGAAGTCGATGCTGGGATCGGCGTTGTCGCCGAACACGGTAACACGCAGTGATGGCACAGCTTCGG
>DJFQ01000202.1:0-7850 GCA_002432095.1 Marinagarivorans sp. UBA5868
AGAGGGTGAGCAATCCATTCTTCAATGCCGGGAAATCAAGCCGTTCTGGCACTGTCTGGAATTGTTGAGCGAGAGTTTTTTCCAACACCCACTGGAACACCGGCAAGCCGCGCTTTTCGATCTGCTGACCACGCCTTCCGGCAAGATTCCCCATGCGATTTTGCGGCGCATTGCGGCCACCTGGGTGCAGCAATTAACACCCGGCTCTGCTGACAAAACCTTGCTTAAAGCACTACCACCGGAATTGACGCCGTTTCAGCGCCGCAGTCTTCAACAACTCGCCGACGCTCTCGCGGGACTTAGTAAATCCGCAAATTGTGCGAACGCTCTGCTGAACTATGCGCGAACCCTGGATTATCAGCAGCGTTTGTTGGACAGCGCCCTCAACCCCACTCGCGGCCAGGAACAAGCTGCGACCGTGGACGCATTTCTCCGCTTCCTTTTGCATCTGCGGATTCCGAAGGCGAGTGATGTGTTGGTGTTTCTCAATCAAGTGCAAACCCGGCAGCAACAGCAAAGCGCCGGTGCTGATGCCGTGACCTTGACGACTGTTCACCGAGCCAAGGGGCTGGAGTGGCCGGTGGTATTTTTGCCAAACCTTGCAGAAGGACACATGCCATATTTAAGTGGCAGAGAAGAAGAGCCACTGCGCGCATTGGAGAGCGAACGGAGGCTGTTGTATGTAGCCCTAACACGGGCACAAAAGCAGCTGTTTATCACTCTGCCCGATACCAACGCAGACCCATCCGCCCGTTGCAGTCGCTTTGTTGCGGAGATGAATATCGAATTGAGCTGCGCCGTGGGCCGCGCCATTTCCGCAGGTGTCGGCAAAATTACCTTGCCGACCGCGCCCGGCGAAACCGTGCAGCGCTATTTAGCGGCGCTCGGCAATCCATTGGAATTGGACGTCGTGGAGGCGAATTTACCCGTTGCTAGTGCCGCTTCATGGCGCGCAGGACAAAGAGTGCGGCACAGCATCCTAGGTGAGGGGGAGATACAAGCACAAGACGCCAGTCGCCTGCATATACGTTTCGCCGACGGCAAAGTCAGGGTATTTGCCAGCGATCTCGCCGCACCTCATCTGACGTTGGCGATCTGACTTTGGCGGGCAAACGTGCATCAAATCGCTTTGCCGTACCTTTGCAATACATGGCAAGCCATGTTTTCGGCCATTTCATACTCGCTGTAAAAGACCTTGCCCTCCACCAGCTTTTCCAACATGGCTGCCTCTTCTTTGTTGACGGAACACACCAGAATTTCAATCTTTGAATTAAGCGCCCGCGCGGTCTCCACCATATGTTGCAAACCCAAAGCGCCCGGAGCGGCAATTACCAGCATACTGGCCCGTGCGATGTGCGCTTGCACCAGCACTGCAGGGCTCGCTGCATCACCGTAAACCACCGCCATGCCCTTACGTCGCAACCGCTCCACCAATTCGCGATTGTGATCGGCTACCACATGCGGGATTCCAGCATCGATCAAAGCACCACTGATCGCCTGGCCCACTCGCCCATAGCCCACTACCACCACCTGACCGGAGAGGTATTTGTCCTCTGTGCTCAGCGGCAGCTCAGCTAGTGGATCATCCATATGCTCCAAGTGACGCGCAGTAGCAGAGTGGCGCTGCAGCCAGTCCGTGACCGGTTGCGCCAGGCGGAACATCAGGGGATTGAGTGCGATGGAAATCAATGCGCCCGCCAGAATCAAGTTCTGTCCTTCGACCGGCAACATGCCCAGCGTCACTCCCAGGCCGACGAGGATGAAGGAGAATTCACCGATCTGCGCCAAACTCGCCGCCACTATCAGGGCTACCCCCAGGCGGTAGCGGAACATCAACACCAACGCCGCAGCGGCAATCGACTTGCCAACCAGAATAATGGCCAACACAGCCAGCACATAAAGTGGTTTATCGAGAATCACCATTGGGTCGAACAACATGCCCACGGAAACAAAGAACAACACTGCAAATGCCTCCTGCAACGGCAGTGATTCCGTGGCGGCGCGGTGACTGAATTCGGATTCGCGCATCACCATGCCCGCAATGAAGGCGCCGAGGGCGAAAGACACACCGAACAAATGCGCAGCGGCGAAGGCGATGCTGACCGCCGCAGCGATCACGCACAGGGTGAACAACTCCCGCGAGTTGGTGCGCGCCACCTGCCAGAGAATTTTGGGAAAAACCCTCCGCCCCAGTGCCAACATCAACGCGACAAACGCCGACACTTTCACCAGGGTAATCAGCAGCACCAGCGCGAGATTGCTCTGCGCTCCGGTCTCGCTCGGCGCCAGCCATTGTGCGATCGGAGGCAGCAACACCAGCACTACCACCATCACCAGATCCTCAACCACCAGCCATCCCACGGCAATGCGACCGCCAATGGATGTCAGCGCGCCGCGACTCTGCAGCGCGCGCAGCAATACCACGGTACTGGCCACCGATAGGGATAAACCGAAAACCAGCGCCGCGCCGAACGTCCAGTCCCACAAATGCGCGACCAGCATGCCCAGCCCGGTGGCGACAGCAATCTGCAGTATGGCTCCCGGTATCGCAATCTTGCGCACCCGCAGCAGGTCATCCAGAGAAAAATGCAGGCCGACACCAAACATCAACAGCATCACGCCAATTTCCGCCAACTGCATGGCGATGTTGACGTCGGCAACAAAACCCGGGGTGTAAGGGCCGATGACGATTCCGGCCAACAAATAGCCCACCAGAGCCGGCAGTTTTAGCCTTGCGGCCAGCACACCCAAAACAAGCGCCATTCCCAACGCCAGCGCGATCGTAGAGATCAATGGTGTGCCGTGTTCCATCGCCGCTCCTTAACAGATAAACAAAAGGCCACAAGACCCAGATGGATCGCTCATCGTACCAGTGAGATTGAGAAGGTGCCCAGCGGAAGAAAAAATTTAGAGAGGGCAAATTGGACTTAACGACGCGTCTCTCACGTCGTCAGTAATTGCTCCTGCTGGCGCTCCAGCAATGAAGAAAAAGGCGGTTTGAAGCCCGCCAGGCTGACCCGGTCGTCATCCACAGGAAGAGTATCCACCCGCGCTTGCAGGAGGGGGTCGAGCAAAGCAGTCTGAATAAAGATGCCGCTATCCGATACTGCGAGTTTGACATCGAATTCCGGGTGGCAAACTTCTGCGACGACCTGAAAGCGGATGCGCTGGTGGCGGTTGAGTTCATAAATCAAGTGGGCACTACAGACGGCGCGGAAGGCCGCCTCGGAAGCACTTTCGCTACTGGTAAAACGGATGCAATAAATCCCCGCTTTGGTGGGCGCACCAACTCGCACACCGCCGTAAAGCGCCAGCACATCGTCCAAGGCACTGTCGAACCGCTGCACCAGCTCCGCAAACATTTCACCGTTAAGCTGCTGCTCAAGACGCTGACGATTGGGGATGGCGAGCACAAGATCGCTATGACGCAATACGGTTTCGACCGGCTCATCCTCCCATTCGTTGGTGGCCGACATGTCGGCATCTTCAGGCACAGCTTGCCAATCGTCCGCCGCATCCTTCTTGAGGTCATAATCGTCACAATCCGGGCGATTTTCTGCGCGGCGCGGCAGCGATACTTGACGCAATTCCCACGCCTCCCCGCGAGTGTCATATAGAGCGAGAGCCACCATCAATAAAAGGAGCAGCGCGGTGCCCGCAAGCGCCCAGCGCACCGCTGACTCCCCCGGAAATTCTGAATTCAAGGTGATGGTGACATGGCCCGCGATGCTGTCATGAAGAGGGATGGGTGCGGAAAACACCTGGGTAAGCACTCCAACCTGTGGCTGTCCCGCCTGAACCAGCAGCGTTTGTTCAAGATCGTGTACCGCAGCCATCAATACCCGTGGCTGCGCCTGCACTTCTTGCATCACCGCGTGCATGCTCACCAAGTCGTGACTGATTGACGCATCCACCACATCCTTGGCCGCCAATTGCGCCAGCGCGCTGCCGAACTCCTGCAGCAACTCGCGATTTTTCTGCTGGCCGCGTTCGCCGAGCACAAACGCCGTCAACAGCAAACCGAGCAAAGCACCTACGCTAAGGAAAAACACTGGCGGCAGGCGGCGCCAATGAACAAGAGGCAGAGAGATTTGTTTGAGCATGGACTAGTCGCTATTTGTGGTACCGGAATCCACCGCCAACCCTTGGTCCGTGTACTGAAAACGGCGGTCCGTGTGCGGAAAATGGCGGCTAGTGTACCCGAATCCCCCATCAGCGGGCAGCAATGCGGCGGATCGCAGGTCAGCTAATGCGAATGTTCACGCGGTGGGCGCGGCAGCAATCCCCCAAGGGCTTCTGTATAATGCCGCCTCCATTTTCCTGGCCGATGTGTTCCTGTGCGCGAATTGATCCTAATCACGATTTCCGGTATTGACCGCCCCGCCGTGACCTCTACGGTTACCTCTATCCTGGCGCGCCACAACACCAATATTCTCGACATAGGTCAGGCGGTAATCCACGAGAATCTGACTCTTGGACTGTTGGTGGAATTTCCCGCAGGTGAAGATGCAGCGCCCATCATCAAGGAAGTGCTTTACGGCATGCACGAATTGGGCATGCAGGTGAAATATCAGTCGATCACTGAGACCAGCTACCAGGAATGGGTTAATCAGCAAGGCAAAGAACGCCATATCGTCACCCTGCTCGCCCGCCAGGTCACCGCAGAACAAATTGCCGCTCTCACAACGATAGTCGCGGAGCACGGCCTCAATATAGATGGCATCACCCGTCTATCCGGGCGTGTGCCGCTGGATACCATCGACAGTAAAAGTAAAGCCTGCGTGGAATTTTCCGCCCGGGGAACACCGAAAGATCTCACCCGCCTGCGCGCCGATTTCATGGAGCTTTCCTCCCGCCTGGAAGTCGACATAGCCGTGCAGGAAGACAATATGTACCGACGCACCCGCCGCCTAGTGTGCTTCGATATGGATTCCACGCTGATCGAAGCCGAAGTGATCGACGAGCTCGCCAAGGCAGCCGGGGTGGGCGACAAAGTTGCCGCCATTACCGAGGCCGCTATGCGCGGCGAGATGGATTTCAAAGAGAGCTTCGCCCGGCGCATGGCCTTGTTGCAAGGGCTCGACGCCGCTGTTCTGGATGAGATTGCCAATCGCCTCACCCTCACCGAGGGTGCCGAGAACCTGATGAAAACCCTGCGCAAGCTAGGCTACAAAACCGCGATTTTATCCGGCGGATTCAGCTATTTTGGCCGCCATGTGCAAAGCCGTTTGGGTATCGACTACGTGTTCGCCAACGAGCTCGAAATTGTTGAAGGCAAGATCACCGGCCAAGTGGTGGGACAGGTGATCGACGGCCAGCGCAAAGCGGAACTGCTACGCGAGCTGGCCGCAAAAGAAGGCATTTCGCTGGAGCAGGTCATCGCCGTTGGCGATGGCGCCAACGATCTGCCCATGCTCAGCATTGCAGGATTGGGCATCGCCTTCCGCGCCAAACCCCTGGTGAAAGCCTCGGCCAAACAGTCCATTTCCACCCTGGGATTGGATGCGATCCTTTATCTGATGGGCCTGAGAGATCGCGATATTCACAGCGCCAATTGACGCCCTCCCGAGCACTCGGCTTCCCTCCAAAGGGATTCCGAGCTAAGGTTATGGGTCGCGCCAAATATCCGGATCGCTATGAAACCCCTACCCACCAAAGCTGAGATGCGTGCAGAACTGGAGCGGCAAATCCAGGATTATCTGCAAACTGGCGGAGTGGTTCAGGCCGTGCCTCGGGGAACAAGTGGCCATTTGGACAACCGAAATCTATTTGGCAATCTCGGGCAAAATCCACCTCGCCAAGAACGCACTCCCGTGGACGATGTGGTCCACGCACTGGAAGCGCGCAAACACCCCCACAGCAACATCAAAAAAAACAAACGCCCACGCAAAAAGTTGCTCACCGACGATTTCGGCGAGCCTCTGCGCTGGATTTGGGTTGAGGATTAATTGTGAAAAACCATTGGCTGTTCAAAACCGAACCTCACGTTTTCAGCATCGAAAATCTGGAGAACTCCGCGGACAAGATCACCCGCTGGGACNNCCTCGGCCGCCTCGGCGAAGCGCGCTGGGACGGCGTGCGCAACTACCAAGCGCGCAACCTGCTGCGCGACCAGATTAAAGTCGGCGACGAAGTTTTTGTTTATCACAGCCAATGTAAAGTGCCCGGTATCGTAGGACTGGCCAAGGTAGTGAAGGCTGCCTACGCGGATCCGGCGCAATTCAATCCAGACAGTGATTATTTTGATCCCAAAGCGGACACCGATAATCCACGATGGTTTTGCGTCGACATTCAACACAAAAAGACATTCGCCAAGGTAATTCCTTTGCAGGAGTTGAAACAGAATCCCGATCTGCATGACATGGTGTTGCTCAAGCAGGGCCGTCTTTCGGTGCAACCGGTGTCCGCAGACCAAGCGGCAGTCATCAAGCGTGATTATTCCACGCGATGATTCCCGAGCTTTCCGTCAAAAAGAGACAAGTGCATATTTGGCTTGTCGACCCGACCACTATTACCGATCCCGTCATGCTTGACCGCTACCACGCTCTATTAACCCCGGAAGAACACGCCAAGTGGCAGCGTTATCGGTTTGATAAAGACAAACACCAACATCTCGTTACCCGCGCACTGATTCGTGACACTTTGTCACGCTATGAGCCGAAGGTGGCGCCGCAGGACTGGCGATTTGAATTAAATCCGCATGGCAAACCCGCCATCGCTAATTCGCTGGCAAAACCCTTGTTTTTTAATCTTTCACACACCCAAAACCTCGCCGCTCTGGCGATCACTCGCACGGCGGAAGTCGGGGTGGATGTGGAAAAAATAAAACCTGTGGAACAGGTGCGGGGATTGGCAGAACGCTGTTTTTCAGATGGCGAGATTCAATATGTTTTTAGCGGCGAGGCCAATGCACTGATGCGTCGCTTCTTCAAGCTTTGGACGCTGAAGGAAGCCTATATAAAGGCGCGGGGTTGCGGCTTAAGCTTGTCGCTTCAGTCCGTAAAATTCGCGCCGCTGGCCCAACCGTTGACCGTCGAATTCGACCCCGACCACGACGATCTGCCTAGTGCGTGGCGATTTAGCCACTGGGAAATCGGCGGCGAACATTTGTTATCCCTGGCAATCAATTGCCCCGTGGCACAACCTTTTCCGGTGGAGATATTCCGCGTAATTCCGCTCGCCGGATTCACCGCCACCAGCGCCAAAGAGGTGGTGGGACGCTGATTTAAAGTTTGTCGAAATAATCGGCCACCAGATAACCCGCCACTGATATCAGTACGAGCACGAAAATCAGCAGCGTCATCAATCGCCAAAAACGAAATGGTCTGCGCTCTACTTTATAAATTCCCTCGCTGAGTACTTTGTCCACTCGCGCCTGATCTTCCGGGAATAGTTTGGGCATGTTGTTTCACCTCAATGATCTACTTTTATCAATTTGCCGCCACCGCGCGACCTGCCGCCCAGGCGCGCAGCTGACTCATTTGCTCAGCCATAATCACCGACAATGGGCGGGTATTAACGATGGCATCCCGCACATGCTCGGCAGATAATTCTTCGCCCCGCGCCGACGCGCTGTACATGGCCGATACCACCGCCTGCTCCACCTCCGCGCCAGTGAAGCCTTCAGTCATTGCCGCCAATTCGGCAAGATCGAAACTGCGGCTGAGCAGACCGCGTTTTTCCATATGAATTTCAAAAATCACCCGACGCGTTTCCGCATCAGGTAAATCCACAAAGAAAATTTCGTCAAAGCGGCCTTTGCGCATCAACTCCGGCGGCAACACGCTAATGTCGTTACTGGTGGCCACCATAAATACACGACTTTTGCGCTCTGCCATCCAGGTTAATAG
>DJFQ01000202.1:7919-10064 GCA_002432095.1 Marinagarivorans sp. UBA5868
GTTCAGTCTCGCCGACGTACTTGTTGAACACTGCCGCCATATCAAGACGCAGCAGCGGCAATCCCCAGATGCCGGCAATGGCTTTAGCAGCAAGGCTCTTACCGCCGCCCTGCACGCCAAAAAGCAACACACCTTTAGGTGGATCGAGTTTGCCCTGGTCATCCACGCCTGACACGGCACGCTGGCGCTCTGCCAACCAGGCTTTAAGGCGGCTTAAGCCGGCGATATCTTTTAGATGCGCGGTGTTGTATTCGAAATGCAGAACACCATCCATATCCATCAATGCAAATTTCGCCTTCGCCAGCTCCGGCAAATCCGTTTCATTAATGGCACCGTCATCCACTATGGCGCCCCGAGCCAAGCGACGGACATCCTGATGTGGCAGACCGCGAAGGTTATTCACCAGTTTCTGCAAAGTTGCGTTGTCAGTTTTAATACGCTCGCCACCATTGCGGTCAGACCAGAATTTGGCCTCTTCGCGAATCAGGGTGAGAATTTCTTCATCGGTGGGCAGGCTCATTTGCAGAACCGCTGCATAGCGCGCGACTTCCACCGGTAATTTGAGCCGATGACTGATTAGCACCACCTTGTGTCGCGCTGCCATCTGGTTGAGGGCAATGTCTTTTAATAAACGAACCATTTTGGGTTCGTCCAGATAGGGGTGCAAATCGCACAGTACGAACGCGCTGGCTTTTTGGCATTTTTTAATATGATTAAGAATGTCCTCGGGTTTCGCCTGATTATTCTGATCTTCAGACTGCAGACCAAAACCTAACGGTTGCAAACCATCCGTGACCGACCACCGCCATCCGCCGATGGACTCCTCACGAAAAAATTTCTGCAAAAGACTGAGCGCGCGAACTTCATCAAAAGTTTCCACCACGATCAGCGAAATATTGGAGTGGAGCAGTATGCTCAGGTCGTTGTAGTTCATGGGTCATCTTCCGCGCGCGGCATCCGGTTCGCCGCGACATCCGTAATTGGTTAGAATCCAGCGTCTTTATGAATATGCCAAGCGGCACAGGTGGCCATTATGCATCAATCCCATTTTCAGCGTCCTTCCCTTACAGATCGACTGATCGGCCAGTTCGACCGCGCCCTTCGCACACTCCATCCAGGCGGTATCACAGCGCACCGCCCCTCCCCTGCAGAACATTTACCGGACGCGGATCTGCCCGCAGCTGGACGCCGCCACGCGGCGGGATTAATGAGAGTGAACCACACAGGAGAGGTGTGTGCCCAGGCGCTTTATCAGGGGCAGGCAGCGACTGCAAAACTGGCCAAAGTACGCCATAAAATGGAAAAGGCAGCGGATGAAGAAATTGATCATCTTGCTTGGTGCGATGAGAGATTGCGCCAATTAAACAGCCAACCCAGCCTGCTCAATCCACTTTGGTACGGTTTGTCTTTTGGTTTGGGGGCCGCTGCGGGCCTAGTGAGCGACAAAGCCAGTCTGGGGTTTGTCGCAGCGACGGAGGAACAAGTAGGCGATCACCTGCGCGACCACCTGAAGCGCCTCCCTGCTGACGATCACAAATCCCGCGCTATTGTGCAAACCATGCTGAAAGAAGAGGAGGCGCACGGACAAAGTGCCCTGCGCGCCGGCGGTTATCGTTTTCCAAAACCGATAAAAAAACTGATGCGCCTCACCTCAAAACTGATGACGGCCTCCAGTTATCGGATTTAATCAGTTGCCTCAACAACCTCGTATGAGTGCGTAATTTCGACGCCGGCAGCGCGCAACATGATAGAGGCAGAGCAATATTTCTCTGAGGAGAGATTTACCGCGCGCTCCACCTGACTTTCCTTAAGATTGCGTCCCGTCACCGCGAACTTGAGGTGGATTTTGGTAAATGGCGAAGGCACGCCCTCTGCTCTTTCTGCTTCCAAATCAGCGTGGCAGCTCGTCACATCCTGCCGCGACTTTTTAAGAATGCTGACAACATCGAACGACGCGCAACCTCCCAAGCCGAGCAGGATCATCTCCATAGGACGAACGCCCATATTGCGTCCACCGTGATCAGGGGGGCCATCAATTACTACCGCGTGTCCACTGCCGGACTCCGCCACAAACATCGCATCACCTACCCACTTTATCGTTCCGCGCATGCGCTTTTTCTCCCGCCGATTGCACGTGGCCCGCGA
>DJFQ01000190.1:0-6648 GCA_002432095.1 Marinagarivorans sp. UBA5868
CCCTTCTGGTATGAGCGCACCGTGCATTGTGTTGCGCCCGGATGGTGAGGACCGGTGGACGAGCTTACAGCTTTGTGAAGACCCGGCCAGTCTCGATCACGCCGCGCTGGTGGAAAAAATCCGTCGCGCGGGTTTGGCCGGCATGGGTGGCGCGGGCTTTCCCACGGCGGTCAAACTTAATCCCCGCTCCACGGATAGAGTGGAAACCCTGATCCTCAACGGCACCGAATGCGAACCCTATATCACCGCCGACGACATGTTAATGCGGGTGTATGCAGAGGAAATCATTCAGGGCGCCTTGCTATTGGCGCGCATCGTCGGCGGCCCAAAAGAGATTTTGGTGGGCATCGAAGACAACAAACCCGATGCCATTACCGCCATGCAAAAAGCCGCTCAAGGCACGCCGGTAGAGGTGGTGGTATTTCCCACCAAATATCCTTCTGGCGGCGAAAAGCAATTGATCCAAATTCTCACAGGAAAGGAAGTGCCCAGCGGCAAGATTCCCGCGCAAATCGGTGTGCTGGTGCAGAACGTCGGCACTGCCTATGCTGCTTGGCGCGCGGTGCGTTACGGCGAGCCTTTGATTGAGCGCATCACCACGATTGTCGGCGAGGCGCTCAAGGTGCAGCGTAATATTCGCGTTCCCATCGGCACACCCGTCGCGCATGTATTGGAGCAACACGGATTCACGTCTAAAAACTGCGCGCGAATTATTATTGGCGGCCCCATGATGGGTTACAGCATCGAAGATCTGCAGGTGCCGGTCGTTAAAACCACCAATTGCATCGTGGCGCCAAGCCACGATGAGATGCCACCAGCGCCGCCAGCACAAGCGTGTATCCGTTGCGGAATGTGCGCGGAAGCCTGTCCCGCGAGTCTGTTACCGCAACAACTCTATTGGTATGCCCAAGCGGAGGAATTTCAGCGCTTGGAAAACCACAACCTTTTCGACTGCATTGAGTGCGGCGCTTGTTCGTTTGTCTGCCCCAGCGCCATTCCTCTGGTGCAGTACTACCGCGCAGCCAAAACCACTATTCGCCGCATAGACGCGGAAAAACAAAAAGCCGACCGCGCCCGCGAGCGTTTTGAGCAACGCAAAGAGCGCATGGCCAAAGCGGAGGCGGAAAAAGAAGCCAAACGCTTAGCGCGGAAAAAAGCCGCCGAAGAAGCCAAAGCAAAACTGGAACAGCAGAAATCCACCGCCATTGAGCCTGTGGCCGTCGCGCAAGACAAAGCACCAACCTCCTCAGACGATGCGGATGCCCAAGGTAAAAAACTCGCTCGGCAGCTGGAAAGTGCGCAAAGCCGTGTCCAGCACCTGCAACAACAAATCACGGACTGTGACGATACCGCCCGCCGCGATGCGCTGACCGCGCAACTGCGCCAGGCGGAATTAAAGCTCGATGAGGCCCGCAAAAAATTGGACGAGTTGGAGCGCGGCATCAGCCTGCCGCTCGACCAACGCCTGCAAAACGTCGCCCAAAAAGTGCAGGCATCGCCGCTGGAAGCTCAACGTAACGCCGTCGCCACGATTGAAAAACGTCTGACAGTGGCCTTGGAGAAAATGGAGGAAGCGGCTCGGGAAGAAAAACCAACGCTTGCGGCTCTCACGCAAGGCGTGGAAAAGCTGAGACAGAAGCTCGCGGATGCCCAGGGCGAACTTGCCGAATTGGCAAAGCAGCCGGAGGCTGGCGCCCCCGAAAATCCGGCACCGCAAGAAGACGCCGCCGCGGCAGCTATCGCCCGCGCCCAGGCCAAAGCCGCAGCGGCCGCCAATATGAGCGCAGAAGAAAAACACGCTGAACAATTGCAATCCCTGCGTAGCCGGGTGGAAAAAGCTCGCGCCAAACTGGCGGAGGCGGAAGCCAGTGGCAGCGAGCATGTTGCCGCTTTGCGCACCGGTTTGGAAAAACTCGAAGCCAAATTGCAGGAATTGGAGCAGCAGGGAACATGATGGCTCACCTCATTCTTTGCCGGGGGCGCAACTGACGATGGCGTTTATTCGCGTTTCTTCTCCCCATGCCCATAGCGCCAACACCACCGCGGGTGTCATGCGCCAAGTGCTCTTGGCCACCCTTCCAGGTCTGGCAGCGCTCACCGCATATTTCGGGCCGGGCACTTTAATCAATGTGATTCTGGCCTGCCTGGCCGCTGTGGTTTTCGAGGCCACCGTATTGAAAATGCGCCAGCGACCGGTGGTGTTTTACCTGCGCGACTGTAGTGCGCTGGTCACCGCCGTGCTGCTCGGCCTCGCCCTGCCCCCCTATTGTCCGTGGTGGGTGGTGATTGTGGGGATGTTTTTCGCCATCGTTGTCGCCAAACAATTGTATGGCGGCCTGGGCTACAACCCTTTCAATCCGGCCATGGTGGGGTATGTGGTATTGCTGATTTCGTTCCCCCTGGAGATGAGCCAGTGGGCGACACCCCGCGGCGCCCTTGCAGATGGTCAATCATTACCAAACTTGATGGATGCTCTGGCGAAAGTGTTCGGCGAAGCGGACATTGACGGCTACAGTTCCGCCACACCTCTGGACACGCTGCGACAAAGCGGCGGCCAAACGCTGAACGACCTTTATTCCAGCGCGCCAATTTTCACCAGCGGCCGTTGGGCGGGTGGCGGTTGGGAGTGGGTGAATATCGCGTTTTTACTCGGCGGTGCTTACCTGCTCTATAAAAAGGTTTTCACCTGGCATGCCCCGGTGGCCATGCTCGCCAGCCTCGGCATTTTAGCCATCGCGCTTTATGACAGCGGCAGCTCCAATAGCGCCGGCTCACCGATCTTTCATTGGCTTTCCGGGGCCACCATGCTGGGCGCATTTTTTATTGTCACCGACCCGGTAACCTCGGCGGTGAGCAATAAGGGTCGACTGATTTACGGTGCCGGGGTGGGCATTTTGGTATTTGTTATCCGCACTTGGGGAAACTATCCAGATGCAGTGGCGTTCGCGGTATTGCTGATGAATTTCGCCGCGCCCTTTATTGATTACTACACGGTGCCGCGCACCTACGGGCACAACAAAGCCCCGCGCGCCACCGCCAAAAAAACTGAGTGACATGATGCTGGGTCGATCCATCGGTAAAAACAGCGCCCTGCTCGCCGGCTTTGCTGCCATCACCGCAGGCCTGATTGCGCTGACATTTCAGGTTACCGCCGGACGTATCGCCGATGCTGAACGCCGTGCGGCGCAAAAGGCGCTTTTTGAGGTCGTTCCCGAACATCGCCACGATAATGATGTGCTGGCGGATACCCTGGTAATTCCCCCAGCCGACGCGGCGGCCTTAAATATGAGCGAACCAACATTGATTCATGTGGCGCGCAAAGACGGCGAACCGATTGCGTTTATCGTTCCCTCTTCCGCGCCGGACGGTTACAGCGGCGCCATCAAGCTGTTGGTGGGTGTGAACACGGACGGCTCCGTCGCCGGAGTGCGGGTGCTGCGTCACAATGAAACGCCGGGGTTGGGCGACAAGATCGAATTGGCGAAGCACCGCTGGATTCTCAGTTTCGACGGCAAGTCTTTGACCAATCCGCTAGCGGAAAACTGGGCTGTGAAAAAAGACGGCGGTCATTTTGACCAGTTCGCCGGCGCCACCATCACCCCCAGAGCTGTAGTGAAACAAGTTCGGCAGGTTTTGCAGTACGTTCAAGACCACCGGGACGAACTACTGGAAAAAGCCCGCGCCAATAAAACAGTCGTGCCCTAACCAATTAACCGTCGCGCTCTAGCGATCAAGCGGCCGCGCTAATCAAATCAAGCCGCACGCTCTAACCAATCAAACCGTTGCGCCATAGCCAAAGAGCGTCACGAAAAAATGAGGTGTTAACCATGAGCCAGACCAGCTATCGCGAAATCGCCCTGCAGGGTTTATGGAAGAACAATCCCGGCCTGGTGCAGTTGCTCGGACTGTGCCCGCTGCTCGCCGTCACGGGCTCGGTGGTCAATGCCCTGGGATTGGGAATTGCCACTATGTTGGTGCTCGCAGGCTCTAACCTGGCCGTTTCTTTGATTCGCAACGCGGTGAGCGACGCGGTACGGCTGCCGGCCTTTGTCATGATCATCGCCGCCTTTACTACTTGCACCGAATTATTGATGCAGGCGTTTACCTTCGAGCTGTATCAAATCCTCGGCATTTTTATTCCCTTGATCGTCACCAACTGCGTCATCCTCGGTCGCGCTGATGCGTTCGCCAGCAAAAATTCACCTCTGCCCGCAACGATGGATGGATTTATGATGGGCAGCGGCTTTTTACTGGTATTACTCGCCATCGGCTCTATCCGTGAAATCATTGGCAGTGGCACCTTCCTGGCCAATATGCATTTACTGTTTGGCGAAACAGCACGGGGCTGGCAGGTAAACGTCTTTGGCGAAAATTATCGCGGCTTTCTCGTCGCAATATTGCCTCCTGGTGCATTCCTGGTGGCAGGGCTTTTAATTGCGCTCAAAAATATTATTGATGCGCGCATTCAAAAACACCTGGCCGCTCGCCAAAGTCAGGAACCCAAAGCCAACCGTCGAGTGCGCACCACTGGGCAAATCGCCTGATCCCGCTCTAACAAAAATGAAAGGCCAAGAACAAGGAAGGACGACCAAGCGCGGTTTTTAGCTAGGTCGTCCTTCCCAGCGTTCGATGATCTCCTTGTGGCGTCGCTGCGTATTGGCTCGTCATGGCGGAGGTTGCCTTGGCGAAACCTCATGCTTATCTCGCAAAACATCATTCTATTGTCATGCGAAAAAGGCAGCCGGCAATTGCGGCGCGCTGTAGAATTTCGTCCTTCCGCCTAACCCGGGTCTGCGAGTCGGTGTACCCACCCTCAAAGACAAATGATCCTGCTGGAGATGTATCCATGCTGCCTCGCATCGTGCTTTTGTTGCTTTCTGTGTCTATCTCTCTCCATTCTTGGGCGTCTGCCCGCCCTGCAGTACCGGTGATCTATAAAACCCTGCAACCGGAACCTTTTGTCGACAGCATAGAGGCGTTGGGCACGCTGAACGCAAACGAAGCGGTTGTACTCTCGGCCACCATCACCGACACCGTCCGTGCTGTGCATTTTGAAGATGGCCAACGGGTGAAAAAAGGCGAAGTGTTGGTGGAGATGACGGATGACGAAGAGCACGCGTTGCTGGCGGAAGCACAGGCGGCGGTCGGCGAAGCGCAAAGACAATACGAGCGCGTGAAATCTTTGGCAAAAACCAATCTCACCACCGAATCTCTCCTAGATGAACGCCGCCAGGCTTACGATTCCGCTCAGGCTAAGTTGCTGGCGACCCAATCGCGTCTTGACGACCGCCTGATCACAGCACCATTTGATGGCGTCGTCGGGCTGCGCAACATCAGTGCCGGCACATTGGTAACCCCGGGCACCCCGCTGACTACGCTGGATGACGACAGCGTAATGAAACTGGATATATCCATTCCCGCTCTTTTCCTGGACGCGGTATCTCCTGGGCTTACAGTGACGGCGAAAACCCGAGAGCGCAGCGGCGAGTTCAGCGGCCGCGTAACGGCCATCGATTCAAGGATCGACCCGCTCACCCGCTCGATCCGGGTGCGCGCGCTAATCGACAACCCTGAGCGGTTACTGCGCCCGGGTATGCTGATGACCGTTAATTTACAGAAAGCAGAAAAACTGGCGCTTATGCTGCCCGAGGAGGCGCTGTTGCAGGAAGGTTTTCGCAGCTTCGTCTACCGCATTAACCGCGGTAGCGAACCCCTCACCGTCAGCAAACACCAAGTACAAACGGGAGCACGACGGCTGGGCACCATTGTGATTACCGACGGACTGGATCCCGGCGACCAAGTCGTCACCCACGGCATTTTGCGTCTGCGCGATGGCAATCCCGTCACTCTGCTGGCGGAACAGACCGGCGATGAAACTCTGGCGGAGCTGCTGAAAAAAGCCGGCAATAAAGCAGGGGCTGCGCCATGATCATTTCGGATGTGTGCATAAAACGCCCGGTCTTTGCCTCGGTTATTTCCCTGTTGTTGATCGCCTTCGGTGTGTTGGCGTTTCAACGGCTGCCGCTGCGGGAATATCCAGATATCGATGCGCCGGTAGTCTCCGTGCGCACCGATTACCCCGGTGCGGCGGCCAATGTGGTGGAAACCCGCATTACCGAAGTCATCGAGGATCGCATTTCCGGTCTAGAAGGCATTCGCTTTATCCAGTCCTCAAGCCAGGACGGCCGCTCCGACATCACCATTGAATTCGATCTCTCCCGTGATATAGATGCCGCAGCCAATGATGTGCGCGACCGGGTATCCCGAGTGTTGGACGATTTGCCGGAAGAAGCCAATCTCCCCGATGTGGCCAAGGTGGACGCCAATGAAGATGTGATCATGTGGCTCAATCTCACTAGCGACAAAATGACGGTGCCGCAATTGACCGACTACGCCGAGCGCTACCTCGTCGACCGTTTTTCTGTGGTCAACGGCGTGGCACAGATCCGCGTCGGCGGCGGCCAGAGCTACGCCATGCGGATTTGGGTCGACCGGGTACAACTCGCCGCTCACAGCCTCACCGTCGGCGACATTGAGCAGGCCCTGCGGGCGGAAAACGTAGAATTGCCGGCGGGTAATATCGAATCCCGCAAACAACAATTCAGCGTGCGACTGGATCGGGTTTTTGTCGATCCGGCCAACTTTCGC
>DJFQ01000190.1:6656-48693 GCA_002432095.1 Marinagarivorans sp. UBA5868
GATGGTGGGGATCGGCATCACCAAACAATCCACGGCGAACACCATTGATGTCGCACGTGGCGCCAAAGCAGTGGCTGACCGCTTGAACCCCACCCTGCCGGAAGGAATGGAAATCAAACAGAGCTATGACTCGTCCGTTTTTATCGAAGAAGCCATCAACGAGGTGTACGCCACCCTTGCCATCGCCATCATTTTAGTGATCTTGGTGATCTATCTTTTTCTCGGTAGCGCACGTGCAACCTTGGTACCCGCTGTAACCGTACCCGTTTCGTTAATTGCTACTTTTATTATCCTGATGGTGATGGGATTTACCGTAAATATGCTCACCCTGCTGGCGCTGGTGCTGGCTATCGGACTGGTGGTGGATGATGCAATTGTGGTGCTGGAAAACATTCACCGACGTATGGAGGAGTACGGCGAATCGGCGCTGGTAGCGGCCTATCGCGGCACTCGCCAGGTTGGTTTTGCCGTCATTGCCACCACTGCAGTGTTAATCGCAGTGTTCGCACCCATCGCCATTCTCCAGGGAGATATAGGCCGTCTGTTCTCTGAATTCGCGTTGACTATGAGTGCCGCGGTTTTTTTCTCCAGCCTGGTGGCGCTGACGTTATCGCCGGTTATCGCATCGCTATTTTTAAAACCCCACACCAAGGAAACCGGAATGGTGGCGGGAATTGACCGGTTTTTTCAGAGTTTCCGACGCCGCTATCAGGGATGGCTTGGATTTTTTCTCGGCCGACCGCTGTGGATTGTCGGCGCCTTTTTTGCGCTCATCGGCTTTTCTTATTGGTTGTTTCAAAAAATCCCCAGCGAATATGTTCCCAAGGAAGATCGCGGTGCATTTTTTGTCATGGTGGATGGCCCCCAAGGCGCAAGCTACGAATATATGAAGGAATATATGGATGAAATTGAGCGGCGCATGACTCCCATGGTGGAGTCGGGAGAGATCCAGCGTCTGCTGGTGCGCGCACCGCGCGGTTTCGGCGCGGCATCATTCAACAGCGGCATGGTGATCGCTGTGCTCAGTCCCTGGGGCGAGCGCCGTTCGGCCTGGGAGATTCTTGAGGAAGTGCGCGGTTTATTTGTTGACCTTCCGGGAATTACCGCCTTCCCTGTTATGCGCCAGGGCATTGGCGGACGTTTGAGTAAACCGGTTGAGTTCGTCATTGGCGGTGGTACTTACGAAGAAATGGCGGAATGGCGCGATCTGTTGTTCGAAAAAATTAACGAAAATAATCCTGGTTTTCTCGCTCTCGATTCTGACTACAAGGAAAACAACCCACAGGTGCGCGTGGTGATCGATTATGATCGCGCCGCCGAGTTGGGAGTGTCCGTTCAAAATATTGGCCGCACGCTGGAATCCATGCTCGCCTCCCGTCGGGTGACGACTTTTATCGATAACGGTGAAGAATACGATGTCCTGGTGGAGGGTCGCCGGGACCAACAAAACAGTCCGCAGGATTTGACCAATATTTATGTGCGCTCGGAACGCTCCGCGGAACTGATTCCGCTTTCCAACCTGGTGACTTTTCAGGAGCAGGCAGCAGCGCAGAGTTTGAATCGTTACAACCGCACTCGCGCCGTCACCATCAGTGCCGACTTGGAGGATCACTTGCCACTGGGCACCGCACTTAATCATTTGGAGCAACTCGTGCGTGAGCATCTCCCCGATTATGCGGTAGTGGATTACAAAGGCCGTTCCCGCGATTTTAAATATTCGGGTGACGCCAGTGTGTTGATGTTCGGCCTCGGAATTCTGGTGATGTTTCTCGTGCTCGCGGCCCAGTTCGAAAGTTATATCAGCCCGTTCATTATTACGCTCACCGTGCCATTGGCCATGGCCGGCGGATTGATCGGACTTTGGGTGACCGGCAACAGCCTGAATCTCTACAGTCAAATTGGTTTAATCATGCTGATCGGATTGGCGGCAAAAAATGGAATTTTAATTGTTGAATTTGCCAATCAATTGCGCGACGAAGGCCGCGATGTCCACGCTGCTATTGTCGAAGCCGCACAAATTCGTCTGCGGCCGATCATCATGACGAGCATTACCACCCTCGCAGGCTCGGTGCCGCTGTTTTTGTCGTCCGGTGCAGGCACGGAAACCCGCGCAGTATTGGGTGTAACATTATTCGCCGGGGTAATCGTGGCGACCATATTCACGTTGTTCGTTGTGCCGGTCGCTTATGACTTACTCGCCCGTTACGCAGGCTCGCCTAAAGATAAAGAACACCAATTGGAGCGCGAATTGAGCGGAAGCAAAGCGGAAATATAAAATAGCGCTCGTCCAAAAATAAAAAACCCGGCGGAAGCCGGGTTTTTTATACGTCTGTGAGAGCGATTTTTTAATTGGTTACATATCCAAAGACATCAGGCTTACTCCGTCGATAGTAACGGCAGAAGTGCCAGCGTTCCCCAGATTGAGATCCAAAAATGCATTAGCATCCGACGGCACACCGTAGAATTCATAAGTATATTCCGTCCATTGCGGTTCGACGCTGAATGAAGTCTGCCCGTAACTTACCCAATTATTATCCTGATTGCCGTTGTGTCCGATGTTAGCTGTAACACTGCGATAACCATCTGCCTTGGCGCGAAAACGCAGTTGATAAATCCCACCTTCACTCAAATTAACCGCTGTGCGCGCCTGAATATGCCAGTGCACGGAACCCGGATTGTAAATCGTCGCTTTCAATTGACCGCCACTATAATCAGCCCAGGAAGACGCGCCCATATGGTTGAGAAATTGCCACCCAGCGCTGCTGGCGTTATCGAAGGAACAGTTGGCAACCAAATTACGCGTGGATTTACAGGCGTCAATCTGACTGACCTTTTCACGAATGAAAGCACCACCGTTATTGTTATAGGACCGCCAACCGAGCACGAGATCATCGCCATCTAAATCAATAGGGTCTGATGCGGAATAAGTCAGATTACCGTTCTGCGGATTCAGATAAAGATATCGATTAAGCGCCGTCGTTATGCGCCACTCATTTGTGGTGGTATTGCGTTTAAGAATCTTCAACGATTCATTGTCATCAAATGACGAGTAGGCGACCGTATCACCATTAACGGTAAGCTGATAAATGTTTTGATCGACCTCTATGCTGGATTGCCCGAAGAACCCGCCATTGGCGTTCACGCGGAAAAACGTTAAACCGTGGTCGCCATTGAAGTCGCCCGAGGCAATAACCAGATTACCACTGTGCATATCAACTTTATGGCCGAAATTACGTCCATAGTCATATCCGTTAGCAGCCCCAGTTATGCTCCAAGCTCCTGAAGCATCCCGTTTGTACAGGTAAACAATACCTATTGTTTGCTCAAAACCGGGGGCAGAAACAGCGACGCGATCGCCGTCTATCGCAACACTGGCGCCTAAGCGCTTTCCAGAAGTATCTGCGGGTGTCGCAAATTCTTGGTTCCAACGGGCTTGCGCAACATCGTAGCGGTAGATAAAAACTTGGCTTGTAGCCTGATCAGCCATGACCAAATAGTCATCCGAAATTGCCAGACTTATATCTGAGGAGTGAACGTATCCCGGAAATTCAATTTTAACGATAGGTGCGCTACCGGCAGTGCCATTAGCCTTAACCAGACTGTCGCAAGTCAATATACCGCTGACCGTGGGACACTGTGGCCACTGGGAATTGACTTTGCCGACCACATAAATTGCCGATTTTTTATCAGTGTTGCTTCCTGATGCTTCAGATGCCCCAAAAGCCAGCCATTTGTTTGAAAGCGCGACCTTGGCTCCGGCTCTTTTAAAAAAATGGTCGTTGCCGGCAAACTGGTAACGGCGTTCAGGATTGCTGTTCGTTCCATTGAAGAGATAAACAACACCCTGCCCTCCGATTCCGCCGCCGAGAATATCTTCTCCTGGGAGTGCAACGGTTTCCTGGAATGCCCCAACGAGCGTGGAATTACCCAAACGCGCCACGGCGCTACCAAACTCGGAATTACCGACATAGGTACCCGGCTTGACCACCACAGTTCCAGCAGATGCTGCAGTGGAAAACGCCAGTACGGCGTGCAGTGCGGTGAGCCGTAAAACATTTTTTCTTGTAACTGCCATTTTATTTCCCTCAATGATCAATAAAAAACTGTGGCTTCCGTTAATTTCCTGGCGGCTAAAGCAGTGAAAACATCGAAGGACTTTCGATATTGGTCGAGCGACCTGAAGATTTGAATGCCGCGCGAGCGGCGTTTGGTCACAGCATTCCCGGCCCGGTCATTTACGCAAACCTCCAGTATTGAACCCACCGCCCGAGCGATGGGCCTCAATTCCGCAAATGACAATGGGCGTAGATTCTAGAAGCTCGGTCTCGGCGACTCAATTGGCTAAAAATGCATATCTGAAATGCAAAAATGAATAACTCATCCAGCGTGAACACATCCGGCTTTCATCAGCGGTCCTGCAAATGTACCGTGCAATCGTTCACCGTTTTAGTGCCGACATGGCGCCTCCCGTTGGTGCAGCACGCGCCAAAATAATCGGCGTAACGCAATAAAATAAAATATTTGGCGCGCCATCATCGCGAAACTGCCGACTTATTAACGCACGAGGTGTGAGCAGCCACTCGCGCACCGACGTTTGGCACAGCGATTGCTGAATGCGCTCCAGACAACTCGGACGCTGCTTGGTTTTGGCGCATACACCACTCGTGCATGCACCTTTGGATTTCACATCAATCCGGTTCGGGAATCATAAATTTATGCATGTCAATTGCCGGCTGTCGCTGGTATTCGCCGCAAGTTTTTATCCTGCCGCTCCGGCGTTCGCGCAATCGGAGCTGCCCTCAAAAGAAGCGATTGATGTTATTTGGCTCGCCATGGCCAGCGCGCTCGTTTTTTTTATGCAGGCAGGTTTTGCTTTGCTTGAGAGCGGCATGTCACGCAGCAAAAACTGCATTAATGTCGTGATGAAAAATTACACCGATGTGTGCGTGGGCAGCCTCTTTTTTTGGCTTATAGGTTTTGGCCTGATGTTTGGCGCAAATCCGTCGGGCTGGTTTGGTACTTCCAGCTTTGCACTTCACGATGGAAAATCCTGGGACTACAGTTTTTTATTATTTCAAACCATGTTTGCCGCTACCGCGGCGACCATTGCCAGCGGTGCAATGGCGGAGCGCACTCGCTTTCCGGCCTATTTATTTGCCGCCGCAGCCATCACCGCATTTATTTATCCCGTATTTGGCAGTTGGGCTTGGGGCAGTTATTTCTCCGGCCGTGGCTGGCTCGCGGAATTGGGCTTCGTCGACTTTGCCGGCTCAACAGTGGTGCACTCAGTAGGTGGCTGGTGCGCCCTGGCCGGGGTTCTGGTGCTCGGTCCGCGACTCGGACGCTTTGACCCACAAGGTCGCGCCCGAACCATTCCCGGCCACAATCTCAATTTTGTCGCTCTCGGCGGCTTTATCCTGTGGTTTGGTTGGTTCGGCTTCAACGGCGGATCCACCGTCGGCGCCAACGTCAATATCGGCTTGATCAATCTCAATACCCAACTGGCGGCGTCCTCTGGCGCCACGGCTATTCTGTTGCTTTGCCTGCTCGGCCGCTCGCCGATTACGGTCCCTGCCGTAGTCAACGGCAGCTTGGCGGGTTTGGTCGGCATTACCGCTGGTTGCGCCACCATGGAACCAATATGGGCGGTGATCACCGGGGCAACAGCGGGTTTAGTCGCCAATTTGGGTGAGCGTATGCTCCTGCAATTTCATTTAGATGATGTGGTCGGCGCGGTAGCGGTACACGCTTTTGCGGGTGCCTGGGGAACCTTGTGCGCTGGCGCCTTCATGACCGGCAACTTGTTTGATGCGCGCATTTTGTTGGTGCAAGCATTGGGGGTTGGCAGTTGTTTTATTTGGTCATTCGGAACGGCACTACTGCTTTTTAAAGCGCTGGATCTGATTGCCAGCCTGCGCGCCGATTCTCAACACGAGCAAAGGGGTCTGGATTTCACCGAACATGCGGAGGTGGCCTATCCAGAGTTCGTTCAACAATCCTTCTACAACAAAAATAATTTGGAAAATGTGGAGCGCTAAATAGCGCACCATTGCTTGAGACATGAATAAACGGGCAACACATTTATGAACAGCACTGAAATGATTCTGCGCAAACGCGCCTTGTATACCGGGCTGCAGCCATTCCTAAGAGATACGGAATTGATGGAGGCGCTGATCCTGTGGGAAAGCCGCTACGCGGGCCAACCAAAATTTGGCCTGCGTTATTTTGTTGCTGATTTGGTGAAATCCCTTGATCGACCAGTGGAGCATAAACATCTCCTTGTGCATCTTGTTGCGACCATGAACAAATCGGCGGAGGAATTGCTGCCTGACCCTACGCCGGCGCTCTCCGCCTATAAAACCCGGCGGCGTACCAGTGCCTATGCCACTTACACACTGGCAGAAGTCGAGGCGTTCAGTATTCTGGTGGACAAATGGTTGAGCCTTGCTCAATCCGCTGCGGCTATAGATATCGGCAATTTTGTACAGCGCAATCTGGGGCGGTTGAACATCAATACAGACTTGAAACTGCAGGTGGAGCGCTGGCTGGAAGACGAGCAGCAACGAATCAAAGTGCCGCGCGTGGACATCCAGGATCTGCGCAAAATCATCAATCTTTTTTATATTGGTTTTTGTGAATATATGGGTCCAACCCGTGCGGATACACTTTTGGCAGAAGCTGTGACTCGTCTTAAATCAAATGGCGGCGCCGCATTCAGCGAGGTGTTCAATAAACTTCTTTAACATCTCTGCACAACGGTATTTACTCCCAGGGTCAACAAAATCCAGTGTCACAAGCGTTTCAATTTTGTGACAATAGCGCCCCTTCAAAAGCGCTGACCCTTGGGATATTCATAATGAAAGACTCCACCGCCACGCTGGACGGGATGCACTGGCTGATCCGCTACGGTGTATCTCTAGCCTTCCTTCTGTTAACTCTCGTGTACGTTCTCACTATCTCGCCCGGCCACGGTGGTTATTTATTGGTGTTCGCTGCCGTGGTCGGCGGTTATATGGCGATGAATATAGGCGCAAACGATGTAGCGAATAATGTCGGTCCCGCCGTAGGCTCACAGGCCATGACGCTGGGAACCGCCATTCTGCTCGCGGCCGTATGCGAAGCAGCGGGGGCGCTCATCGCCGGTGGCGAGGTAGTCGGCACTATCAAATCCGGCATCATCAATCCAGAGCAGGTGGAAGATAGCCGAACCTTTGTGTGGCTGATGACCGGCGCGCTTATCGCCGGCGCCGTGTGGCTCAACTTCGCCACCTGGCTTGGTGCGCCGGTTTCCACCACGCACTCCATTGTCGGCGGTGTGTTGGGGGCGGGAGTCGCCGCTGGTGGCATGGGTATCGCCAACTGGGGCAACTTGGCGACCATCGCCGCCAGCTGGGTGATCTCACCGGTAATGGGCGGATTTATTGCCGCCGCAATGCTGATGTTCATTAAAAAAACCGTGCTTTATCGCGATGATGTCATGGCAGCGGCAAGAGTCTATGTCCCCTGGCTGGTTGCCTTGATGGCGTGGGCGTTCGCTACCTACTTATTGATGAAAGGCACCGCCAACCTCTGGAAGCCCGGCTTTGGTGTAGCCGCTCTGGTGGGCTTTGGTATCGCCATCGGCGTTTACCTGCTCACCCGCTCGTGGGTGCTCAAGGCCGCAATGCGCATGGAAAACAACCGCGACAGCGTCAATAACCTCTTTACCATTCCCCTGGTATTTGCCGCCGGCCTGTTGAGCTTCGCTCACGGCGCCAACGACGTAGCCAACGCAATCGGCCCACTCGCCGCGATTAACGATGCACTCAACACCGGGGTGATTTCCAATAAAGCATCCATTCCCATCTGGGTGATGGTCGTGGGCGCGGTGGGACTCTCGGTGGGGCTGGCCATGTTTGGGCCACGCTTGATCCGCACCGTCGGTGGCGAAATCACCGAATTGGATAAGTCGCGGGCTTACTGTATCGCCATGTCGGCGGCCATCACCGTTATTATTGCTTCGCAGTTGGGGCTGCCGGTCAGCTCCACCCATATCGCCCTGGGCGGCGTGTTCGGGGTAGGTTTTCTACGAGAGTATTTAAAAACGCGCTACGCCAGCAAGCTGCATCGAATTCTTGAGCATCATGAAGATGAGGATCGGGTTCATCTGCGCACCTATTTACGCAATTTCCAGTCAGCGGATGTGGAAGAAATGCGGGCTATGTTGAAACGTGCCAAGCGTTTTCCCGAGGAAGTGCCACTGACGAAAAAGGATCGCAAACGCCTGAAGAAGATTTATCGTCAGGAGTTGGTCAAACGTAAACATCTCTATCGCATCGCTGCCGCTTGGGTCATTACCGTTCCAGCATCCGCTGTTCTCGGTGCGCTTATGTTCTTTATGCTCCGCGGCGCCCTGCTCTGACACCGAAGACTCCAGCAAAGAATCGGCGCTGCTTGCTATAATGCCGCGCCCTTTTTTGCGCCCTGGGCACACCCTATTAATCGTCACAGCCAGAGGATAAGACTTTGCAACTGAATCAAGCGACACCTGCACAATTGCAACAATGGGAGCGCGACCTTGCTGAGGAATACAGCCGGGTGAAGGCGCAAAACCTCAACCTCGATCTCACCCGCGGCAAGCCCTCTGCCGAACAGCTAAGCCTGTCAGATGCGTTGGATGGAATTCTGCAGGGTAATTACCAAAGTGACTCCGGTGTTGATACACGTAATTACGGCGGCCTTGATGGGATTCCAGAAGCCAAGGCCCTGGGCGAACAAATCATGGGAGTACCGGCGGCCAATATTCTTGCCGGCGGCAACAGCAGCCTGACGATAATGCACCAGACAGTCATGGCTGCTCATCTGTTTGGCTTAAGCGGACCGGATAGCGCCTGGAATAAAGAAGGCAAAGTGAAATTTCTCTGCCCCGTTCCCGGCTACGACCGCCATTTCGCTATTTGCGAGCAGATGGGCATAGAGATGGTAAATGTGCCCATGGATAGCAACGGACCGGATATGGATAAGGTGGAAGCACTTTTGCAGCAAGATTCCAGCATCAAAGGTATGTGGTGCGTACCCAAATATTCCAACCCAAGCGGTGTGGTTTACAGTGATGCAACGGTGGAACGAATCGCCGCGCTTGGCAAAATTGCCAGCGCCAATTTCCGAGTGTTCTGGGATAACGCATATGCCATCCACGATCTGTCAGACACCCCCCCGCAGTTAGCCAATATTTTCGCGCTCAGTGAAAAATTGGGCACCCAGGACTCGGTTCTGCAGTTCGGCTCTACATCTAAAATTACCCACGCCGGCAGTGGCGTCGCATTTATGGGTGGAAGTGCAAATAATCTGAAAGGGTTTCAAAAGGTCATCAGTTTCTTAACCATTGGACCGGACAAGGTCAACCAATTGCGCCATGTGAAGTTTTTTGCGAAAGCCGGCAGTCTGCAGGAGCACATGCGTAAACACGCGGCGATCATCAAACCCCGCTTTGCCAGCGTTCTGCAACATCTCAACCAAGCGTTTGGTGATAATGACCTGGGCACCTGGGAATCTGCGGATGGGGGTTACTTTATTTCCTTCGATACGAGACCCGGCCTAGCCAAGGAAGTGGTGAAGTTAGCAGGCGAAGCAGGCGTGAAATTAACCCCTGCGGGCGCAACCTTTCCATACGGGAAAGATCCACAAGACCGCAACATCCGTATAGCACCGACTGTGCCGACCGTAAGCCAAGTGGATACCGCGATGCAAGTATTTGTACTGTGTGTGAAATTAGCCTCGGTACGACAAGCACTTACCCAAAGTTCGCGCTGATCCCACAATATTTCGCTGCGCTTAATACGCGGTGAAAATGCCCCAAATAAATCCCTGCGTGCAGGGATTTTTATTTTTTGTAACAAGCCCGCATTTTTAATCTTTCGCGATAAATTTCTATTCCGCAGTCATCTTTCCAGAACAAGCCGCCGTAAAAGCCAACGCAGTTCATCTTAGGTATCTAAATTTACCGGTTAGGAGCTACGGCCATGAAAATGAAATTCAATTATCTAGTGCTCGTCCCGCTTTTTGGAATTCTCGCGGCGTGTGATAACAATGACAACGATAATAACTACCAACCCCCAGCGACACCCACCACCGTTTTTGACGTAGCGCAGGGCGACGACAATTTCGATACGTTGGTCGCTGCCTTGGAAGCCACAGGGTTGGATGAAACGCTGGATGATCCAGATCGCACCTTTACCGTGTTCGCTCCCACTGATGCCGCTTTCGCGCTGCTCGGTGAAGAGACAATTAATTCGCTATTGCAGGATCCTGACACCCTGTCCTCTATCTTGCTTTACCACGTTATTGCGGGTAGCGAAATTAAATCTCCTGCTGCGATTGAGGCCGCAGGTACCACAGTGGAAACCGCAAATGGCGCTTCGGTCGGCCTGTCATTAAGTGGCAGCAATCTATTGGTCAACACCGCCACTGTGACCATGGTGGATATTGAAGCAGGAAACGGCGTAGTCCATGTCATCGATGTAGTGTTAACACCTCCAGCAGAACGAGGTGAGCCGACAGATAATATCGTCGAGACCGCCGTCGCCGCGGGCAATTTCACTACGCTGGTCGCTGCCGTCCAAGCTGCCGGACTCGATACGTTGCTGGCAGACGAAAGCAAAACCTTCACCGTTTTTGCGCCGACTGATGCGGCCTTCACCATGATTGATGAAGAAACCCTTGATGCGATACTCGCCGACACGGAACTGCTTACCAGCTTGCTGACACAACACGTTATCGATGGTACTGAGATCTCCTCGGTGCAAGCCTACGCTGCAAATGGTACCAGCGTAACCACAGCAAGCGGTGCGCAAATCCCGGTGGCCATCAACAATAAAATGCTAACGGTAGGTGGCGCGACTGTGTCGATCGTGGATATCTACACATCAAATGGCGTCATTCATGTAATCGATTCGGTAATTGTGGGCGACCTGCAACTGCCTGCACCAGAGCAGTCGATTGTTGAGGTAGCTGTCGGTGCCGAATCATTTACGACTCTTGTTGCTGCACTGCAGGCCACAGGACTTGATGAAACACTGGCGGATCTTGACAGCACCTTTACCGTGTTCGCACCGACAGATGCTGCATTTGCGGAATTGGGGGAAGAGACTCTGAACGCATTGCTCGCCGATCCAGATGCGTTGCGTAATATTCTGTTGTATCACGTGATTGCGGATGAGGAAATTCTCGCAGATCAGGCTATTACCGTTGCCACAGGTGAAAATTCATTTGTCGATATGGCAAACGGCGGCAAAGCGGCTCTATCACTAAATGATGACAACTTGTTTATCAATCTGGCGCAGGTCACCAGTGCAAACGTGATGGCCTCCAATGGCGTCATTCACGTAATCGACAAAGTCATTTTACCGCCAGCAGAAATGGTCGAGTCTGAAAATAATATTGTCGAAACAGCAATTGCCGCCGGCAACTTCACAACTCTAGTCACAGCAGTGCAAGCGGCTGGCCTGGACACTGTGCTCGCCGATGAAAGCGAAACCTTCACGGTATTTGCCCCGACCGATGCGGCCTTTGAAAAATTGGGCAGCGAAGCCATTAACGGTCTTCTTGCTGATACCGAAACGCTGACCACCGTCCTCCTGCATCACGTAATTGGTGGCGCCGCTGTTGATTCGCTTACAGCCTTCACGTTGAATGGTGGCAACGCCGATACTGCCGCGGATTTACCGGTTTCCATAGAAATTGTTGATGGGCAGTTATTGATTGAAGGTTCTGCGGTAACGGCTTTTGATATTTATACCAGCAATGGCATCATCCACGTCATTGATACTGTTATCACCTCGTCACTGGAATAAAAAAGGGGGAGCATCTGCTCCCCCTTTTCTTTTGCTCGCTCGAAAAATCACACTTCAAACGTAAATCCCTGTTCGCATAAACGCTGATAGATAGCTTCGTCAAAACGATACAATTCTGCTGCGCGGTGGGCTACATGCTGTTGCTTTTCACCACAGGGAACCAGCAGTTTCATTTTCGACATCTTGCGCCGGAAATTAGGCTTATCCAATTTGACATTCAGAATTGCCTCATACAATTCCTGCAGTTGCAGCAGCGTGAATTTTTTTGGCAGCAAATTAAATCCAATGGGTTCGTGGCGCACTTTATGCCGCAGCGATTGCAACGCACAGCGCAGAATTTCATCGTGATCGAAAATCAGGCCGGAGATATTGTCAACATCGCGCCACTGCACGTCCGTGGTGGTATAGCCGATGATCAACTCGTAATCCTCTGGGCGGACCAGGGCGTAATAGGCGATGGTCACTATGCGTGAGTCCGGCACCCGGTCGACGCTACCGAACGCCTGTAACTGTTCCATGTATATATCTTCTAATCCGGTGAGATCACGCAGATGGCGGGCAGCCGAGCCGTCAATACTTTCGGCGTTATGCAACCAACCGCCTGGCAATGCCCAACATCCGGCGTGAGGACCGATGGCATACTTCACGCACAAGACCTTGAGCCGACCCTGGTGAAAACCAAAAATAACGCAGTCTATGGAAAGGTTCTGCATAGCACCGGGTCCAGTACGGATTTCTCCAGAAATAAATGTCAGCGGCGCTTCTTCAACTCTATTATTCAAAGCCTGCTCCTCAGCGTGCTTAAGCAAAAACCGAACGCAGAGAATACATCTTCATTTCGCTACTACGGCGACAACGATTGCAATCGGTTACAGCAAAGGTTTGTTTAGATCCATCACAATTTCTACAACTGAGAGATGTGGCCTCTCCCACTACAAGTTATAGTTCGACCCCACATAATGGTCAAAAAGACCACTTATGAGATCGCTACATTCCTGTGAATTTTTGGCCCGGAGATTGGATTCCGCTTTCGTCGCCTATGATCTTCTAAAACCGACTTACCTCTGGCTACCGCCCTGGGAATTTGATCGGTATTTTTTATTGTCGTCCGAAAAGCGGCCGCCATTAAACGCCGATATTTTTTAGCGTGTCAAGCAACTCACGGAGCAAAGCACTCACATTTGGGTGATTATCCCCCAGATCATCAATCATAAGTTGAATACTTTCCAAAGGTGTCGGGTCCTTCACAGAACCTTCAGAGACGTCATGCACATGCGACTGAAGCTCCGCCAGAAGGCGCTCTTGTTGGGGGCTTGTTTCCATCTCGCCAAACCGGTCGTGAAGCTCGGTCATCAGGTTTTCAATTTTAGCTTTCGGCATACTTCGTCCTCTTCTAATAAGTGTCTTTTGATTGAGTGGAAGGTGGCTCGCTTAAAAATTTACGGATTAAAGTAGCGGTCAGTTCTGGCTTCTCCGCATGTAACCAATGCCCGGTGCTGGCGATAACCTTAAATTGAGCGGCGGGAAATCTGCGTATGATGGCTTGATGATGATCGGGTCGAATGTAATCGGACTCTCCGCCCTTCAAAAATAACACCGGCGCGGGAAATATCGCATCCGTGCGATTTTCACTGATGAGATTTGGATATTCCCTTTGGATGTCTGCCAGATTCATACGCCAGCTAAAACCCGTTTCGTTCTTCACCAGGTTTTTAAGCAAAAAGCTACGCACTGCCGCCGCTTCGACATGAGAGGACATCAACAACTCCGCCTCCGCGCGGTTCGACAAATCCACTGGCTCAATCGCATTAAGCCCTGCAAATACATCGTGATGTCGTGGTGGGTAGGCTACAGGTGCTATATCGATGACGACCAAACCGGCTACCCGGCCAGGATGACTGAGGGCTATCTCCATGGCCACTTTGCCTCCCAGTGAGTGGCCTACGATTGCGGGATTAGCAATCCCTACCTCCTCTATCCACTGCCAAACGATATGGGCCATTTGCGCCAGACCCGCGCCCGTGCGATGAGCCGAGCGGCCGTGATTGGGAAGGTCAACGGAATAGACTTTAAAGTGAGAAGACAGAAGGCGGGCGACAGCGCCGAGATTCTCCAGCGATCCAAACAGCCCGTGAATCAGAACCAGCGGTTCGCCCTCCCCCGCTACTTTAAAGTGCAGCATCAATCGCCCTTGGGTGCGGGCATGAGCGAAGGGAACGGAATCGGCGTGACCTTTTCACCCGTTTTAACTTCTGTAACGCGCACGGTGCCTTCTTTTTCCACTTCGTCGATACGGATAATGGAATGCAGCGGGATATAAGAGCGCTTCACCGCCGCGAATTCCGACTTGAGCTTTTCTTCGGCCGGATCGACCAAAACCTGGCTGCGCTCGCCGAACACAAACTCTTCCAGCTCGATAAATCCGTACATATCGCTCTGATAAATCGCACGGGCATACACTTCATATACTTGATTTTGGTTATAGAAAATAACTTTGTAGATTGGATTTCTTGCCATATAACTCTCAATATTCATAACTCTCAATATTCATAACGCACAGTCTTCATAAAACACATCCGCTGTTGCCCTCATTTACTGTCGAGGCCAAGCCCATCAGCGACCGCATTACTCGGGGTGTTTAATGCTGCGGATCAGCAACAACACAAACACCCAGATTACTCTTTGCCACTATATGAAAGCCGGTGGGCAATGTGGTGGCGCATCAGTATAATGCGCGCACGTTTTTTGACCTCCACCAAACCCATTGTTACAGCCATAACCCGGATTCGCGGAACCCCTCATGTCAGACCAGCTCAGTGCGCAGAAAGCCAGCAAAAAGTTGTTTATCGAGACACACGGCTGTCAGATGAATGAATATGACTCATCACGTATGCGCGATTTGCTGGGTGAATCCCACGAAATGGTGGCCACCGACAACCCCGAAGAAGCGGATGTCCTGCTGGTGAACACCTGCTCCATCCGGGAAAAAGCCCAAGAAAAACTTTTTCACCAGTTGGGCCGCTGGAAGCGGCTGAAGGAAAAAAAGCCGGATCTTATCATAGGCGTCGGCGGATGTGTGGCGAGCCAGGAGGGTGACGCCATCGCCAAACGTGCCCCTTACGTCGACCTGATCTTTGGCCCACAAACGCTCCATCGCTTGCCTGAGATGATCTCCACGCCAAGAGCCAATGGTGCCGTCATAGTGGACATCAGCTTTCCCGAAATCGAAAAGTTCGATCATCTTCCGCAACCGGAAGCGGAAGGGGCCACAGCCTTTGTTTCCGTCATGGAGGGCTGCTCCAAATATTGCACATTCTGTGTTGTCCCCTATACGCGGGGCGAAGAAGTAAGCCGCCCAATGCAATCAGTCCTTGATGAAGTCACACATCTGGCGCGCCAAGGCGTGCGGGAAGTGAACCTTCTAGGCCAGAACGTCAACGCTTATCGTGGCGATGGACCCAATGGCGTGGTGGATTTAGCAGAATTGATTACGCTGGTGGCAGCGGTTGATGGTATCGATCGAATCCGCTTTACCACCTCCCATCCAGTGGAATTCAGTGATCGGTTGATCGATGTGTTTGCGGAAGTGCCGGAGTTGGTCAGCCATGTTCATCTGCCGGTGCAAAGCGGATCAGATCGCATTCTTATGGCCATGAAACGCGGTCATACGGTTCTGGAATACAAATCCAAGCTGCGCCGATTGAAGAAAATTCGTCCAAACATTAGTTTTTCTTCGGATTTTATCGTCGGTTTTCCCGGCGAAACCGACCGGGACTTCGAGGCCACCATGAATCTGATTCAAGATATGGGCTTCGACACTTCGTTCAGCTTTATCTACAGCCCGCGCCCTGGCACACCAGCGGCGGACATGGCCGACGAAACCCCGGAGGAAACTAAAAAACAGCGCCTTGCCCTATTACAGCAACGCGTTATTCAGCAAGCGCAAACCATAAGTCGGCAGATGGTTGGCAATACGGAGCGAGTTCTTGTCACCGGGTATGCTAAAAAAGATCCGGGGCAGTTGAGTGGCCGCACGGAAAACAACAGAGTGGTTAATTTTCGCTGCGACAATCCCGCTTTGATCGGCCATTTCGCCGACATTCTCATTGAGGAAGCGCTGCCGAACTCGCTGCGCGGCACCCTGCTGGGGTCCGAACTGGACTGATCCGGCTATTTTCCAGCATCTAGTTTTTGGGTTAGTCTTAGGCCCTTCGCGATTCCGCTCCCAAGGAGCGGAAGGTGCTAACACCAACCCATTCGGAAATCTATCTTGGAAACAGACACTCATTTGGACACGCAAAACGCGAAGACGCAGAACATCACCTCTATCAACCTGGTATTGGAACCTGACGACAGTCGACGGCTGGCCAACCTCTGCGGCCAGTTTGACAGCCACATGAAACACATCGAAAAACGCTTGGACGTGGAAATTCACCACCGTGCCAACGTTTTTGCCATCCACGGAGATGAACATGGCAGTCAAGTGGCTGCGCGTGTCCTGCGGCAACTCTATAACGACACTTCAAGCGATACTGAAATCACTCCCGCTGAGGTCCACCTGGCATTACAGGAAGCAGGCGCAGAAGCGGTAGCAACAGGCGAGGCCGGCCAAGCTCAGGATACAGCGGTGCTGATCCGCACCAAAAAATGCACGATCAAACCGCGCGGCCGCAATCAGCAGAAGTATGTAACCGCGGTGCGCAACCACGACATCAATTTTGGTATCGGGCCCGCCGGTACAGGCAAGACCTACCTCGCCGTGGCGTGCGCCGTAGAATCGCTGCTCAAGGACGAAATCGAGCGCATTCTTCTGGTGCGCCCTGCGGTGGAAGCAGGGGAAAAGCTGGGCTTTCTTCCCGGCGACTTGTCGCAAAAGGTCGACCCTTATCTCCGCCCACTTTACGACGCCCTGTATGAGATGCTCGGCTTTGAGAACGTTAGCAAGCTGATCGAAAGGCATGTCATCGAAGTTGCACCTTTGGCCTATATGCGCGGCCGCACCCTGAACAACTCCTTTATCATCCTTGACGAGAGCCAAAATACAACGCGGGAGCAAATGAAGATGTTTTTGACCCGTATCGGTTTCGGCTCCACGGCGGTGATTACCGGCGATCCGACCCAAATCGACCTACCGCGAGGACATCCATCGGGCTTGAAGCACGCGGTCGAAGTACTTTCTCATGTACAGGGAATCAGTTTTACGCACTTCGACGCCAAGGATGTGGTCCGCCACCCCCTGGTACAACGCATAGTAGAAGCCTACAATGCCGCCGAAGAATCCAAGACCGACAACTGATTTGGTTTATGAGCACGCCTTCCTCGACCTCCCTCCCGGAGGTCGACGTACAGATCGCCACCTCCGACGAGAACATTCCCTCCGAAGAGGACTTCCAGAACTGGGTAGCGGCTGCCTTGCCAGGCGACCGACTCGCGAGCGAGATCACCATCCGGGTGGTCGGATTTGACGAGAGTCAGGCGCTAAACGCGCAATACCGCCACCAAGACAAACCCACCAATGTGCTCTCGTTCCCCAGCGAACTTCCTGCGGAACTGCAAATTCCNNNNCTCGGTTACGATCACGAATCCGACAGCGAAGCTGAAGAGATGGAAGCTCTGGAAACCCACATTCTCGTCCAGCTTGGCTTTCCCGCTCCCTATGAGCCACATTGACTCCTATTCCATGAACTCAACCGCCTTAACAGGACGCAATCATGTCGGACGATCCGTCGAGTAGTCATTCTGCAGCAAATCCCGGGCGCCCTAACGAGCGCTCCTGGTTGGATCGTTTGCTGCAGAGCTTCTCCAATTCAGAACCCAAGTCTCAGGAAGAGCTGCTGCAGATCATCAAAGAAGCAGCCAGAAACCACGTACTCGACCCGGAAGCCTTGGAAATTATCGAGGGTGCCTTGGGTGTCTCCCACCTCCAGGTGCGCGAGATCATGGTTCCGCGCTCACAAATGGTTGTCATCAAATGCGATGAGAAGCCCCGTGAGTTTCTCCCCAAGGTTATAGAATCCGGCCATTCCCGTTTCCCCGTGATCGGCGAGTCCATGGATGAGATCAAAGGCATACTCTTGGCCAAAGATCTCCTGCCACTCATTCTCGATCCCCGAGAGGGTTTTAATCTCGCGGAAATCCTGCGCCCAGCCAATATCATTCCGGAAAGCAAGCGTCTGAACGTGCTGCTTAAAGAATTCCGTGAAAAGCGCTATCACATGGCGCTGGTGATCGACGAATACGGGGGGGTTTCAGGGCTTGTGACCATCGAAGACATTCTTGAAGAGATTGTCGGCGACATCGAAGACGAGACCGATGACGACGAAGAGGACTTCATTCGCCAGGTGGCAGAACGCGATTTTATTCTCAAAGCGCTGACACCGATTGAAGACTTCAATGATTACTTCAAGGCCGCTTTTAGTGACGACGAGTTCGATACCATCGGCGGCATTCTCACCCACGCGTTTGGCCATATGCCGATTCGCAACGAGGTGGTCGAGCTAGATGGATTCACCTTTCGAGTACTCTACGCCGACAACCGCCAAATTCACTTGGTGCGCTTGACGGTGCCAGAAAGACCAGCAGTATGAAGATGACAGGGCAAGCACCCTTTTGGCTGCGCGCACTCATTGCGCCCGTTGCCGGTGCGCTAATGCCTCTGTCACTTGCCCCTTATAACTGGTGGGCGTTGGGCCTACTGGGCACCGCGCTGCTCGGCGCTGCCACCTATCGAGAATCCGCGCGTCGCTGTTTGCTCCTGGGATTGGCCTTCGGCTTGGGAATGTATGGCTTTGGCGCGAGTTGGGTTTACATCAGCATAAACCAGTTCGGCTCCACCTCGGTGCCGCTGGCACTGCTGTTAACCAGTCTGTTCGTTGCGGGATTAGCGTTGTGCTTCTCCCTGCCCTTTTATATCTACGGCCGTTGGTTTAATAAAACCACTTGGAGCCTGCTGCTGGGTTTTCCGGCAATCTGGGTGATCAATGAATGGATGCGCACGTGGCTCCTTACCGGTTTCCCTTGGTTATATGTTGGTTATGGACACTTAAATACGCCTTTGGCCGGTTGGGCTCCACTATTGGGTGTGCTCGGCGTGGGATATATCGTGGTGTATTCAAGCTGTGTGTTGCTGGTTCTACGCCTGCGTGATTTATCCATGCGCGTTCAGATTATTGCATTGAGCTGTGCTTTATTGTTTTGGCTGAGCGGCGCCCTGCTGCGCGATGTCCAGTGGACGAAGCTCGATGAAAAACCTATCGCTGTCGGTATGGCTCAGGGCAACATTCCTCAAGAGCGAAAATGGGATCCACTTTATCTGCATGAAACATTTCGCATTTTTAATGACTTGTCGGCACCGCTATGGGACCTCGATTGGGTGATTTGGCCGGAAGCGGCTATTCCCCTGCTCTACCACGAAGCGCTGGCTGATCTGGAGTCACTCGCCGCGCAAGCCAACAAAACCGATACGGTGTTCATCACGGGAATTCTGTATGACAACCGCGAGTCGCAGAAGTACTACAACAGCATCGTAGCGGCGGGCAAAGGTTCCGGAATCACCTTTAAAACCCGTCTGGTTCCGTTCGGCGAATACGTTCCTATGGAACACTGGCTGCGCGGGCTGATCGAGTTCTTCAACCTGCCAACCTCAATCATTCATCCGGGACCGGAATACGCAGAAGGTCTGCACGCGAAAGACGTCGTCATTGCACCTTCCATTTGTTATGAGGTGGTTTACCCAGATCTCGTCGCCGAACGCGCAGCCAGCGCTAATGTGTTGCTCACGGTCAGCAACGACGCTTGGTTCGGCCACTCCATCGGGCCGCTGCAACATTTTGAAATGGCCCAGATGCGTGCGCTGGAAACTGGTCGTTATATGGTGAGGGCCACCAACAACGGCGTCAGCGGCATTATCGATCCAAAAGGCCAAGTGGTAGTGAAAGGTGGACGTTCGACCCGAGAAGCGATCGTGGGGCAGGTGTTTTCTGCAACCGGGATCACGCCCTTTATTTTTTGGGGATCGCTGCCTACCGTGCTGTTGGCATTTGCAGTTCTGACCATGCTTAGCGTGCAGCAGGAAAAAGCCAAACGTCGAACTAAATCACAAGCATCCCTGGCGTGATGCAGCAGTAAAAAGCAGCTTCAATTCGCCCTGTTTACGCTTTTAAGACACGCATAAAAAAAGCCCCATCAGGGGCTTCGATTTTCGTCAGGGTCATCGCAAAGTTGCACGTAACATCCAAGCCGCTTTTTCGTGTACTCGCATCCGATCCGATACTAGAGAAGCTGTGGATTCGTCTTTCGCATCTTGGGCGATACTCAGAACCTGCCGCGACGTTTTGACCACTTTTTCATGTCCTTGGGTTAGCAACTTAAGCATCTCTTCAGCCGCGGGAACACCTTCGACTTCCTCGATTGAGCTCAACGATGCAAAGGCCTTATAAGTTCCAGGCGCCGCGACGCCCAATGTTCTAATCCGCTCTGCGATCACATCCACCGCGAGAGCCAACTCCGTATAGTGCTCTTCAAACATTAAATGCAGTTCGCGAAATTGGGGACCAGTGACGTTCCAGTGAAAATTATGAGTCTGCAAATACAAAGTGTAAGAGTCGGCTAATAGTTTCTTTAAGCCCTCAGCCACACTAATTCGATCTTGCTCTGCAATACCTATATCGATCTTGATCATAGTCAACTCCTTACATGGGAAATAGTTAATATCAATCTCGGCAATAAATTCGGTTAAAAATCACCGCGATCAGAGCGTTCATCGCGACAAACAATACAAGCATTTTTCCACGCGCATTTGCAATGCATATTGCCATACCGAGCGTGCCGGCACTGTTAGCAAGACAACATTGGTCAAAAATGATTCGCTTTATTGTGTTGGCAACACTTTTTATCTGTTTGTAAAACAAAGGGTGTTGAAGCGCTCATCCACTGCCAGGCGTAATAAAGCTGCAACACTGAGCGCGTCGGTAATTTCTCCCTTCAATACCATATCCACCGCGTCTGCAAGGGGAAGCTTGCGCAATTCAATATCCTCTGTTGGATCGAGATTTTGAGCGCAGGGAGAAAGGCCTCTGGCAAGATAAAGAACACCAGCTTCATCAGTGACGGAGTTTGACGTATGGATATGCATTAACTCTTCCCAGATCTCCGCCTGCAACCCCGCCTCTTCCGCCAACTCGCGTTTCGCACATGTTAATGTTGGCTCGTTTTCCTTAGCGCCACCTTCGGGAATTTCCCAGGTAAATTGGTTGAGCGTATAGCGACTTTGGCGAACCAGCCAGGTATTACCATTGTCATCAACCGGGACAACTCCCACTGCCGTACCTTTAAAATGCACCAAGCCATAAATTCCGTCGGTGCCCGCTGGGGTTTTAACCTGCTCATGAGAGACACGTATCCAGGGATTTTCATACGCAACTCGCGAGCTAATGCGCTGCCAACCCCCCACTCTTTTTTCGGTTGAATTGGAATTTTGTTCGCTCATAAAAATCTCATCGGTCAAAATAAACGCGGTAGGCAAATTGCATTATTGAAAGCTAAAACTCCAGGACTTTCGCCGAAGATTTTTTTGCCGCAGGTACATCTTTTTCATCAGTGATATGCATTTCGCCTTCATCGTCATACCATTGGTACAAACGTGGTGCTTCGAGATTTTCTGCTGCCGCGACGTCGCCACCAAGAAGCATCAGCAATTTCTGACCTTTATCAATTAACGATGGAGTCACTTTTCCACCGTTCTGTAGAAACGCCTGGATTTCTGCGTCATTTAGTAGTTCCGCCACCTCCGGCTGGGTTTTTAATTGTTCCACACGTGTCCAGATGTCCACTGTCTCCTGGGCAATTTTAGTTTCATTCCATCCTCCGGACTCCGGGGCAATCGTCTCACGCAGTTGTTTGACCGCCGGCTGACGCATCAACTGCTGGAACTCCACTGAGCGTTGCAGCTCCTCTGCATTACCCTGTTCTACAAGTGATTTAACATTTTCACTGCGGATTAATTCCTTAAATTCCGGCGACTGAACAGTCGTCTGCACGTCAGCCATGACTCGTGCAGGACTCTCGACGATAGCCGCAGACATTCCCGCGAGCGCCTCCGAGCCACCACTTTGGCGGATATTCCAGTTGATCCAGCGCGACATCATCTGTCGTGACCAGGTGACCGCTGGCGAAGATGTATCGAGCCTGGGGTCAGCTTGTGCGCCCATGCGTTCTTGGCGTAGGTTCCAACTGTCCGCGAGAAACGCCAACCCCCACAACAGCGCTGCGCCCAAAACGGCCCCGTAGCCAATACTGACCACAGCACCGGCAAGCCTGTCAAAAATACGCGGGCCGATGGGCAAAGATTTGCTGATACCAAGCACAATCAGCCGCACCACTAAACCGACGACAATGAAAATCACCGTCGCGCTAATGCCCCACCATACCGGGCGGCTCAAATTGATTGAGGCGAATTGAACGACCGCCCAGTCCGCTAGCCCTGGCGCAAAATAAGCCGAGGCGAAGTACGCCAGAACCAGGCTGGTTGCCGCGGCAAGCGACTTCCAAAAACCCTTCAACAATCCCAACAGCAGAAAAATCGCCAACCAGACGATTGCGGCTATCGTGAAATAATCCACTTGTTTCTCCTCTTATTTCTGATCTGTCCCCGCTCCTCGCTGATCATCGCCGCAGCATCACGCCTGCGCAGGGAAGTTTGCTACTATACGGCATTTATTTTGGCTGACGGCGATCAATATCCCCAGCCATAGCTGACAGCCTCTGCGCCCAACAGTCCGCTTTCGCACCATCTCCTATTTTCTTTCAAGTGTTACGGAAACCCGTTATGACCAACCGAGTTGAAACCCTTGCTGATCTCCAGGATTCCGGCGAATTCATCCGCCGTCACATAGGCCCGGACGCGGCCCAGACTGACGCGATGCTGGCGGCTCTGGGGGTTGGCAGCATGGCGGAGCTGATTGAAAAAACTGTCCCCAAGGCAATTCGCCAAGAAACCACACAAGCATTGCGCAACCCCATGCCGGAGCAACAAGCGTTGGCGGAGTTGAAATCAATCGCGCGACGCAACCAGGTGTTTAAGAGCTATATCGGCATGGGGTATCACGACACTTATGTACCCAATGTGATATTGCGCAACGTGTTGGAAAACCCCGGTTGGTACACCGCCTACACTCCCTACCAACCGGAAATCGCCCAGGGGCGACTGGAAGGCCTGCTGAATTTTCAGCAAATGATCATTGATCTCACCGGTATGGATATGGCCAACGCCAGCCTCCTCGACGAGGGCACTGCCGCCGCTGAAGCCATGGCCATGTGCAAACGAGTCGCCAAGAAAAATCGCTCTGACACTTTTTTCGTCAGCCGTGACACTCACCCACAGACCTTAGCGGTGATTCGCACTCGGGCTGAGCATTTTGGCTTTGACATTGTAGTAGGCGACCCGGCGGTGGATCTGGCCGGCTGCGACTGCTTCGGTGTATTGCTTCAGTACCCCGGCAGCACCGGCCAGGTGCGTGATCTGAGCGAAATTATCGAGATGGCCCACCATAAGGATGCACTGGTGACAGTGGCCGCGGACATTCTGAGTCTGGTTTTGCTCAAATCCCCCGGCGAGATGGGCGCGGACATTGTGGTCGGTAGCAATCAGCGGTTCGGCGTCCCAATGGGGTTTGGCGGCCCGCACGCGGCATTTTTCGCCTTTCGCGACGCTTATAAGCGGTCTGCACCGGGCCGCATTATCGGTGTGTCGGTCGACACCCGGGGAAAACAGGCACTGCGTATGGCGATGCAAACCCGCGAGCAGCATATCCGCCGGGAAAAGGCCAACTCCAACATTTGCACGTCGCAGGTCTTGCTCGCATTAATGAGTGTGTTTTATGCGATCTATCACGGCCGCGAAGGGCTGCAAAGGATCGCGGGCCGTGTCCACCTGCTCACCAAATTGCTGGCGCAGGGCCTCAAAGCACAAAACTACAAACTTCGTTATGAGGAATTTTTCGATACTTTGGCCATTGATGTGGGTGACAACCAAAGTGCTCTGATCCAACGGGCGGAAGCTCAACAGATTAATTTACGGCGCATCGATAAAAACGCGATCGGCGTTAGCCTCAACGAAACCACCACAGGGGAAGACGTTGAAGCCCTGCTCGCCGTGTTCGCATCCGCCGCCCACGCTCAGGATCTGGGCGTGCTGGAAAGTCGTGCACAGCAAATGCAAGCAATTCCCGCAAACTGTGTGCGCACCTCAAACATTCTGGAACATCCCGTGTTTCAAAGTTTCCATTCAGAAACAGAGATGTTGCGCTATCTAAAACGCCTTGAAGCTAGGGATATCGCCCTGAATCACGCGATGATTCCATTGGGCTCTTGCACCATGAAACTCAACGCCACCGCCGAGATGATTCCTGTCACCTGGCCGGAATTCGGTCGCATGCACCCTTTCGCACCCATTGAGCAGGCGAGCGGCTACTCGCAAATGTTTGCCGAACTGCAAAATATGCTGAAATTTTGTACTGGTTATGATGCCATCAGCCTGCAGCCCAATGCCGGATCTCAGGGCGAATACGCGGGCTTAGTTGTGATCAAGAAATATTTTGAGGCAAAAGGCGAGACGCGAGATATCTGTTTGATCCCCGCCAGCGCGCACGGCACCAACCCGGCCTCCGCGCAAATGGTGGGCATGAAGGTTGTCGTCATCGGCTGTGATGATCAGGGCAACGTCGATATCGAGGATCTGCGCGCAAAAATAAATCAGTTTGGCACCAGCGTCGCGGCGTTAATGGCGACTTATCCATCTACCCATGGGGTATTCGAAGAAAATATTCGCGACATTTGTGAGTTGGTCCATAGCGTCGGCGCACAGGTTTATATCGACGGTGCCAATATGAACGCGTTGGTTGGATTGGCGGCACCGGGCGAATTTGGCGGTGATGTCTCACATTTGAATTTGCATAAAACCTTTTGCATTCCGCACGGCGGCGGTGGCCCAGGCATGGGACCCATCGGCGTGAAAACCCATCTTGCGCCTTACCTGCCCGGCCATCCGCTACAAAACATTCCAGAGACTGATGCCGTCAACGGCACCATTTCTTCTGGACCGTGGGGTTCCGCAAGTATTTTGCCGATCAGTTGGATGTACATCCGCATGATGGGTGCTGCAGGCATGCGACAAGCCACCGAATACGCCATCCTCAACGCCAACTACATTGCACGTCGTTTACAGGATCACTACCCAGTGCTGTACACCGGACGCAATGGCTTTATCGCGCATGAATGTCTGCTGGATTTGCGTCCGCTCAAAGAGGCTAGCGGCATCAGCGAGGAAGATATTGCAAAACGCCTGATGGATTATGGTTTTCACGCGCCCACTATGTCGTTTCCAGTGGCCGGCACGCTGATGATCGAACCAACTGAGAGCGAATCCCAAGCGGAACTCGACAGATTCTGCGATGCCATGATTGAAATTCGCAGAGAAATTGCCCGGGTTGAAAGCGGCGAATGGCCGCAGGATAACAACCCACTTAAAAATGCACCGCATTCCCTGGATGATGTCATGAGCGAAACCTGGGATCGCCCTTACCCGCGTGATACCGCCGCTCGACCATTGCCCTACCTACGTGTTCACAAGGTGTGGCCATCCGTCAATCGTATTGACAATGTTTACGGCGATCGAAATCTCGTATGCACCTGTCCACCAGTTGAGGCTTACCAATAATAATGACGAAGGGAGCGGGAATTTCCGCTCCCTTCGATATTTGCGACTGCAATCTTCCGGCACCCGTCATAAATTTCAACAAGCGTTTCTTACGAGCGTTCTACGCGGAGCGATACCCGCCATTAGGTCTTCAAAATTTCACTCAAAGACATCAGACGAAAATGATAAAAACAATGGTCGCACGAGGAAGATTTGTTGGCGGTTTTTCATATCCTTGAACCCGCTTAACAAAGTGAATAGAGTATGACCTGCCGTCGCGATGCCGCCCTTTGTTTTGCGCCATTACCAAAGCGACCCACTAAAATTCTATACGGAACGCCTATGCGCCAATATTCGATATGCTTTGCTCTTGTCGCCTGGGCATTACTGTCAAGCTGTAGCAGCTCACCATCGCAGAATCAATCGCTGGGTATGACCAGCGAGGAAATCCGTGCATCCACGGATGCGGCCAGATTAAAAAACCTGCAAACGTCACTTGCCGCGCGACTGCACGAGAAAGAAAAAGACGATTTTCCCAAAGAGTTTTCCTTGCTCGAAGATCTTAATCAGCGCGTAGTGGAACTCGAAACAAAAAAACTGGAAAAAAGTTTGAAGGCGAAGCGCATAAAAACAGAAGGTGATCTGCGCAATAAAGTGTCCCTCACCGATTTAGCGCAACTGAAAAAACAATTGGAAGATGACAAAGATCTGTCTCCCAGTTTATTAAGTGAAATCTCACAGCCCATTGTGCGTGAACAGACCGACAGCAAAGCGGTAATACGCACGCTGGAGGCGGAAGCGGCTCAGCAAACCCTTTCGGCAGAGCGGCGGGCGATGGTCTATCACCAATTGTTTATTCTTAGCGGCGAAACAAAATGGAAAGATATTCGCGACAAGCAAATGGAGGTCATTGTCAAAGCCATTCATACCGCCGCAGAAAATAATGTGTTTAGCAGCGACTTGGAGAAAAAAATTGACTTTGTACGTAGCGTCTATGTTGAGGAACCCCAAAAGGTGATTGACGAGATGCGCGCGCTGTACGCAGCTATGTACGCCCATCGCCATACTCAGACCAGACAAAAAGGTGACCGTGAAGCCGCATTCAAGGTTTTGCAGGATCTCGCCAATAAACCTGACTATTCCGAAATAAAAACCAAACTGGGAACCAACGCCGATAAAATCGCCGACGCCTACGCCAGCGATGTTGCACAAAGTATCGAACGTGGCTGGAACGTGGCTGAGTCCTTCCGACTTTACCAACGCGAAAGGGAAGTTCGCGAGCTGCTCGGCCTGGAACCGAGACCACATGCAGACACAGATAAGCTGATTCAACAGCTCGCCGATAAATTTCACGCGACAACCAATACAAATCCGTACGCTGCGCTCGGCTTGCTATTGGCACAACAGACAATCGCTCCGAAGACAGCAAATCTAAAAGACGCATTGGAACAGCAATTCGCAAGAGTGGCGGACACCACTATCAAAAGCATCAGCATCACGCAGTTCCGCTCCCGCTATGATGACCTCAATTACGGTGAAGTGATAACTGCGTTGATCAACCAACACCTTTATGACGCCCTCAATGGCAACATTCAGATTGTCGAAGAAAACACTGGCGATAATTATGACGCCATGATTTCTGGAAATATTCTGGAAGTAAAAGTCGAGAGCTCTCAGACCCGTAATAAAAAGCAAATGTTGGTAAATGTTGGCGAAATTCAGCGCACTAACCCCGCTTATATNNCACTAACCCCGCTTACATTGCCTGGCTCGAAATGCCAGCAAAAGAGCGTAAAAAATTGGCAAAACCTGACGAAACCGTTCGCGAACAGAAGCAGCAGACGGTTTTTGTCACCAGCACATTGCATCGAAAAACCGGTATTTTTGCAGTCAGCTATCGTCTAGTCGATAACGACAACAAGCGTGTGATCTTCCCAGACAGCATTACTCTACAGGCGGAACACGAGGATGAGAGCAACGAAGGTTTAGAAGTCGGCGAACTTGTTGTTCCTTATAAGATAGCGAAATTACCGTCTGATACGGAGATACTGCAAAGCCTTTCTCAGAATGTCGCGAGTGCAATTGCCGGCAATTTGGCGGGGGTGCTTCTGAATCAGGAAATCGAATATTTAAAAGCTGCGAACAAATCGGCAACACAAAATAATTGCGCGGAAGAAGTCGAGCATTTAGCAAAAGCGGTGGCGTTGTTGGCGACCAAAAATAAAGGCATTCAAGAAACCGAAACCCCGACTCGACGACTGATTGATCGCACTCTCGGGTGCTTGTGAATCAGCGTCCGTATTCAATGAGTTTGTCGATCGCTAAATCATTGTCTGGATCGAGATCCAGAACCTGCTGATATTTTTCCAGCGCATTGTTCCCGACAGGAGAGCGAATCCGCCCAGCCTCCTCGTCGGCGCGAGCCAATGCCAACAGATTGTCGATTTTCTCCGCTTTCTTTGCCGCGGCCGCCAGAGCCTGGAGCTCCTGCTGCTCGGCAAGCGCCAACATCAATTTGTCTTCGAGTTTTTGCAGACCCGGATTATTTGGCGCAACGGTGCGGCTCTCATCGATAAACCCTCGCGCCTTGGTGAGCTCCTTATCCTTGATCGCTCGCTCCGCCATCGCCAAGTATGTCGCCGCAATTCTGTCCATCCCCTTCAAAGCCTCGTCATTATTCGACTCCAGCTCCAACACCTGTTGGTATTTCAGAAACGCATTGTCGTCGGAAGGTTTGCGCAACCGCCGATTTGCCATATGCACTTCGGCCTCAGCTAATAACCCTGCAACGATTTCTCCGGTATCCGGCTCCGCGGAAACTTCCACTTCCGCTTGAAGTTCTTCTGCAGCCACCACCGGGGCAGGCTCTTGCTCCAAAATTGCGTCCGTCTCCAACGGTGATGTCTCATCGACGCTGACCTGAGCGTCAGACCCCGGACCTACCATTGCACTCCCCGGGTTAGCCGATTCCCCGACTATGTTTGCTTCCGCAGACTCTATATTTGTTTGCGCAGACTCCATATTTACTTCCGCAGGCTCCGGCTGTGTCAGCTGCTCTGCGCCCGCCACTATGCCCACTTCATTTTCTATTTCGTCCGCCACCGCCACGTCCACTGCCGAAGCTTCTTCCGCCGGCATGTCCGCGACTGGTATGTCAGGTACCGGCTCGGCCTCATGGCTCGGAGGCACATCGAAGAGCTCTTCGGGCAGGTTTTGAACAACGTCAAATGACGTTACTTTTGCCCAAAGATCCGCAGCTTGGCCTCGCATTTCGGCGACCCATGCGGAACGGTAAATCAGATCTAACCCACCTGTGTAATGAGCGGAGGCAAACACCACCACCGACATAAACATACAAAGCAACAAAACGATTCGCGCCGCTGATCCCCGGCGCTTTCGCTCACGCCCCGCCGCCGCCGGATATCGCGCAGATGCAGCCAGCGGATCATGCAGCTTCATATGCTCAGCTCGCACCGTCTGATTTAACGACGAGCGAACTTGGGTTCCCTCCATATTGGATTCCGGCAACGCCTGTGCTGCCGCTCCTAAAGTGTGGCGGCCACTGACAGCGGTGACAGTTGGAGGTGTTAACTTGTTGGCTGCGGCTACAGCCAAATTGGTCAGATCCGCCTGATACGCATCCCGATTTAATTCTTCGAGAGCATCCACCACATCACGCCCGCGCTGAAACCGCGCCTCGGGTGCTTTTTCCAGCATGCGATTGATGATGGGTTGGAAACAGGCGACCTCAGGAGGAAGCAGCGGGACCGGCTCATTGTCCTGCAAATAAGCGGTGGTGAGCATATCCTTGCCATCGAAAGGAACATAGTTGGTCAGACAGCGGTAAAACACGATACCAAGGGAATAAATGTCGGCCCTGTGATCCACCTTGTCCCCGCGGATTTGCTCGGGGCTCATGTACCTCGGTGTTCCTATAACGACGCCTGCCTGGGTGAGTTCAGCTTGGGATTCCAGTTCTTTGGCGATGCCGAAGTCCGTCAGGACCGCCGCACCGTCTTCCCGGAACATCACATTGGCAGGCTTTATGTCCCGGTGGATGATGTTTTTTCGATGAGCAAAATCCAGGGCGTCGGCGAGCTGCTTGATGATTTTTACCGAGTCACGGAGGGACAACCCCTCGTTCAGCTTGCCGCTCAAATCGCCGCCGTGTAGGTACTCCATGGAAATATAAAAATAATTGCCGTGCTGCCCCACATCGTAAACCTGCACAATATGGCTGTGATGCAACTTCGCAACGATGGATGACTCTTGCAGAAACCGACGGCTGAACTCCTCGAGATCTTCCGCCGCTGGATTTAAAACTTTAAGCGCAACCTCCCGCCCAAAGCTCTGCTGCCTCGCCTGGTAAACAGCAGCCATGCCCCCCTTACCCAAGAGCACTTCTATCTCATAACCCGGAATACGCAGCTCTTTCGGAATCACAATACACAACCCAAAACGATTTGCGGCCTATCTTAACTTAGGATGGCAGGCAAGTAATCACTGGCGGCAAAACGCCAGGTAAATTCCCAGCGCAAGCGAAGCGCTGACAATATCCGCCCATCACTCCCCAACATCCGCCATCTGTTCCAGTATTTGACCAAAAAGCGCGATCACTGCCTCTTTTGCATCCACGCCCTCTGGTAAACCTGGCTGCACCATTTGTGCGATTAAATAAATACTGCGTTTGCCATCCACCAAACCGAGCACTTGCCGAATAAATTCATGGCCCATCTGACATTGAAAATTAATGCGGGGAACCGGCTGGTGATGCATGATCAACCAGGGCGGCGTCAACCAATCATCGGTGTTGCCCGGTACCGGCGCTGGCCTCGAGTCCGCCCGCTTGCACGCAGAGAATGAAAAGATCTGCTCGTGGTGATAGCGGGCGTTCAAGGGAGAGGCCATGTGCGCAATTTCCTCAACGCTCTGCTGCTCTACATCGAATCCGGCCATTTGCGCAAAGTCGAGAATTTCCTCTGCCGAATATTTGAGATCGAAACTCAACTGCCCCGAATACAATAATGGTCCAGTGTTGATCCAGTAACCACCAGGTTTCAGCAAATAATCGATCACCGAAATCAAATCCTTGACGTCACCGCCCGTAACGTCCAACAACCAGGACGTCACAATGGTATCGACGCAATTTTCTTTCAGCGGCATATTCCAAACATCTGCGCCCAGGGCGTACCAATGCTCATGGAGCTTGCCTGGATCGTCCGGTGGTTGCATAACCCACGAGCGGGAAAATGGATATCCGATCTGCGGATAGGTATATAACTCCGGCAAGGTGATAGACCTTCGGCGCTTAATTAACGAATTGGCGCAGGTTAAAAGGAAGGGATTGATGTCCGACGCAATCGTGAATTCCGGCTGCAGTGCCTTATGCAAATCCCAACTCAAACGTCCCGCACCAGCACCAAGAAATAACATTTTTCCGGGTCGAGGATTCTTCCAGACATTCAACACACGCTCAAGATTAGCTTCATTGACATGAGTACGGTAATGTTTACTAGGTTCGGCATCCCATGCCCAGTCGCGTAGAATGTGATGATAATATTCGGTCGGATTATCCACTCTCGCCTGCTCAAAGAGAGGTTCGCGACGGCTCACCAAACCTGCGCCTTTTAGCTGCCCCATAATCATATCCAGGCTTTCGCTCATAGCATCTCGCGACTGCTCCAGCCGGTTTCGCGTCAGCGGAGAAATGTCGTAACCTTGCAGGATATAATCCAGATGTTCCAAAGCATCCGCGCCCTGGCTTTCCATCATCGCCATTTGATGTTGCCATAAATTTTTCTGCTGAATACCAGTGGTAAACAAACACGGTATATCACCCAAAGAAAAAAATTCGCTATTGCAGCCCGAACAATAAGACGCAACCACGTCTTTTGCACAAACAGGACATACCAACATCTCTGCGGGAAAATCAAAATTACCCAACTCAGTCATTTCGCACCAACGCTAAAATTCAACAAAAAAGTTATCACAGCAACGAGCAAAACCTGCTCACACACCAAACCTACTTACACACCAAACCTACTTACACACCAAACCTACTTACACACCAACAAAAAAGCCTCGCCAATCACTTGGCGAGGCTCTGCGACTAATGAAAAATAAATTTGCCGTCACCAGCAATTAGGTAAGATCCACGTCTCCACCGCTGATGCCATTACCTAAATGTAATCCAGTCGGATCAACTCCCAACCCCAGCGCCACCTCCGCGTGGAAATGACGGCTGGTAGACGCTGTGCCTTTGGACGAAAATCCAGAGCGGAATCCAGACATCTGTGTCGCAAGCAAAAATGGCGCGTCAGCAGACGCGTGCGACAGGCCGTTTCCGAAACAGGTTACCTGGCAGAACGCCGTGCTGTTGATAAGAGGCTGACCATCGGAGTCCATGGTGTCCATCAATTTTTTGATGAAGTACGCCGGAACTTCAAACTTGTCCCTCATCATCGGATTCCATACGGATGCGCCACCGGAGTGAGCGGCACTATGACCATCAAAGCCGCGATAGGTCCAACCTGCGCCGTTGTGGTTGCCGATCTGCAAAACGCCCACACGTGTCAGGTCGCATTTAAATGCGGCGACCAAAATATCGGCCTGCAATTTCGCATGTTCGACCATTCCGGCATTGCTGGCATCATTATAGGTTCCGGGAATCGCCGGCTTACATGAATTCAGATCCGGTGCTTCGGCGTTGGCAAGATCCGCAATACGGGACTCGATTTTTTCAATCGCGGTGAAATGGTGCTGAACGCGATCATATTCCTCCATGCTCAGTTTGTTTTTGATGCGTTCCAGCGCTTGTTTTTGTGCTTCAAACGATAACAAATAAGTGTCATCGCTACCCACTTCCGGCAACGCGCCAAAATATTTGCGCAACGCAGCTTGAGGATCGTCCTCAGGCAAACTTCCTTTACTGATGATAGTGCCCGCACCTGAGCCGGACTCTGCTGCGTTGGATCCCAGGAAAATCGTCGAATAATAGCTGCGCGGACCAAGAATAGGACCCAGATCCATATCAACGGTATTTCGGGTGTAATCGGCACCTAAGGCCTGACGGGCACCGCCATGACCTGCGACTTCCGTGTCAACGCCACGGAAATGGCAGATCTGCGCAACGTTGTAGCTGCCAGGTCCATAGTGGAACGATGATTGAGAACTGGAAATGCTGGATGCAGAACTCGGCCGCCAATCGCCAGGCGAACCACTATGAATGTAGCAATACACCACACGTTTCGGTGTGTCAGCTGCCTGCGCGTAACGCGCAGTCATCACGCCACCCAACAAACTGGAATATCGCAATGTGGCGGAGCCGATTCCAGATTTGGCTACCAAATCCAAAAACTTGCGCCGCGATTTATGCACGTCTTTACGTTGAGCATCCGCAATTCTTTCATTTGGCTGCGGTATTTTTTTCGAATCTTTCATGATCGTAACCTATCGTTGGCTATGACAACGGGATCAGCTGACCCCGCAGCAACTCTGTTATTTACGGAAGCGGAATGCGTCAGACATGACGATCGCTTTCAAAACATCGCGCGGACTCTTTGACGCAGCATAGGCCGCTTCGAGTTCGTCTTTAACACAAGCAAACTCGGCCGCTTGCGCGCTGCTGATTCCGTAGAAACCATCTTCAACAGGGTCCAAAAAGGCTTGATCCAAGGTATACCCGAGGGCAAAACGCGTGGATTTCTCGATCAAACACGCACCGATCCCCGGCAGATCGTTAGCCACAATCACTCGACCCAAATCTTTTGCCCCTTTGAATGGCAAACCATCACCAGCAGCTTTGGCTGCATCGGCCCTGGCGCCCGACAAGGTACCAACCACGTCATATGCGTAGAGATACGCCCCTTCGTTAACATGATCGATAGGAATGTTGCTGTCGCCTTGCGGCACCGCTACGCCGTTGACGGAAAGCAAACCATCCTGCACTACATCCCCGTTAACACGTGGACGCAGACGGCCTACGTTATCAAAGTCATCCATACCAAACAGCGGATTGATGATGGCGTTATGGCAGGAGGCACAAGACGAGCCTGGAATATTCGTCTGGATATCGTAGTACTCGGTGGTCGTGATGTCGCCCGCTTCGACGCGCTGCTGAACCAATTTAGCGGCCGCTTCGCGCTCTTCAGAATCCTCCAGATTGACCGGCAGCGGAATGGACTGGCAAAGCACATCCTGACGGAAATGCGCCGAACGCTGAATGGGCGACGTGTAATCCATATGAGCGTTGTAAGCCATATAAGCACCGGAAGCGATTACTCCACCTCGCAGAGCGCTAGAGGTGTCCACCATACGGAATTCACCATGCGAGCTTCCGCCACCGGGCAAACCATAAAAGGCCGACAAGGTGCTATCTAGGAAAGTGAAGTTACCTTCGTACATGCTGGGGAAGTTGCCGTTGTAGAAAACATGCTTATAGATCTCCCGGATCTCCTGCATCATCGACTCGCGCACTTCCATGGTGAATTCTGGATCGTTGCGGGTTTTGTCAATAAGACCATCGGTACGGAACCACTTACCTGCCAAACGCTCAACCTGAGCGCGACCCAATGGTGAGTCGATCAAGGCTTCTACGTGACCTTCACGGCTTGCTTCATCTACAAGCTCGCCAGCAACCGCGGCGTCCAACAAGCTTTTCGAGGGACCAGAACCTGTCAATGCAAACGACAACGCCGACGCGTATTCGTAAGGGTCCAACACGTAGGCGTTCTGATCGGCCGCCATTAACTTGGCAACGTCATCTTGTACCGGCTCTGAGATACCGAGAGCACCGTACGAAAGTACAGAGACAGACATCGGCTTCGGATCATTATGTCCACCGGTAGCGCCCACATTGTGGAAGAGATACAAAGGCTCACTCGGTCTCTCATCAATAGTGAAATAGTAAGTGCGATAGCTGGAGTGGTTAACCGTTATATCCTGCAGCTTGCGTCCCTGTCCGCCGCTATAACCAATTCCTATCGAAAGAACGGGCCAGCGATCCATTGCATCTTGCTCACCTTTGAGTGTGATGGCGATTAGATCATTACCGGTCCATTGATATGGCCGCTCTGAGTTTCCGATCATAATGCTGTTGTAAGGCTGCATCGAAAACTCTCGAACTGTATTAGGTGTACCCGCAAAATCATACTGGGTGCCCGGAGCAACCACCGGATTCTCCAGAAGTTCGGAAACTTTGGTACCCAACTCGGAGCGATAGAGGAAGTTCGGCGACATCAAAACAGTGCGCAAAGCCCACTTCAAACCGTCTTCTACACTGCCAGCTTCGGTAAAAATAGTCGTGATTTCAGCTTGCTCGACGTCAGTCAGTGCACGGCGATACGCCACATAGGCAAACTCTGTAATGAAATCTGTAGAGCATTGAATCGCATCGTCACAAGAAAATGGCAATGCTCCTGGCGTGGAGATGGCCCAATCCGCAATCTCGGTGGCATTGTCATAGTAAGTGTTCAGGCGACTCTCGTTGAGCGACTCCTGTGCGTGGTTAGGCAGTCTGGCAACCTCAAAGTCCAAGCCGACTTTTGCCGGGGCAGAATAGTCCACCGGCAATGGTGCACTGAAAAGTTTGCTCACTGAGTTGTGGTACTCGTAGGACGTCAGAACGTGCAGCACGCGCTTGCCGTAGTGAATCGCATTGGGGTTGGTACAGGAGAGCGCCACAGCGCCAGGACCTTCTTTACCATCTTTGAGTGACCAGATATAGGCAGCCGCATCTTGACTACATTGGGCGTCACAATTGGCCAAAGGACCCATAGACGTCTGGATAAACTTGGCCAACTCAGCGATGGCACCGCCGTTATAGGCGGGATAGTTCGGCGGGGAACCCAAATTGTCAGGATCTATAGTGGCGATACCGTTATCACCAGTATTCCCGCCAGCACCGAAATATCCATCATTGTTGTCGTCTTTATGACAGGCAGAGCATTTGGAGGCAAACGTGGCTTTGCCACGGGTCGCATCACCCATAAAGCCGGAACTGCCCGATGAGCTAGAACTGGAACTTGAGGACGAACTGCTCGTGGACGAGCTGTTGCTGGATGAGCTGCTTGATGATGAGCTGCTGCTCGACGAGCTGCTGCCAGAGGACGTTGGCTCATCCCCACCGCAGGCCGCGAGCATGGCGCTCAGCATTCCCATTACTAGTATCTTACGCATTATCGTTGTAGCTCCTCATGTGACACCTGCCACCGACATCTTATAACCATGCATATAACAATGTGGATGACCGCTATTGGAAGATTCCACTAAGGATTCTAAGGAAATCCCCTAGTTTTGACCGTGACAGGGTTCGCAGCACAACCGACTTATAGTCATTTTTTACCCTAACAGAGAAGCATTCTCAGTGGCGCGCTAAGATCTCTACGTTAATTTACGTACCCCTCGAAGGAAGGCTATGCATATCAGAATTGACCAACAATTTTTTACACATATTTACTTTCATTTTTGGATAAGGCGCATCTGCTTGTTGTGCCCTGGCGAACAGACCTAACGCTGCTTTCACAATAATTTAACTTTAACGGAGCATTTTGATCATCAGCAGGGCAACGCCATAACAAGATTCCACTCTCAATAGGGTGCATCGCTACCAACACTAAAGGAGAAAATCATATGCCATTAACAGCTACAGACCCAATTAAGGTTATTTTTGCCATCATTCTGCCTCCGCTAGGGGTATTTATGGAGGTTGGTCTTAAAGGACATTTCTGGCTGAACATATTGCTCACCCTTTTAGGTTTTATACCTGGGATTATCCACGCCCTGTATGTGATCCTTAAGCACTGATCACACGCTAAGCATTGGGAGCACAGGAAGGTGCTCCAAGAATTTCCATTCTTTTGCAATCGCCAATGCAAGACATTTATGTTTTGCGATACCTACTCGCCATTGTTGCGGTTGAAATCAACCGCTATTAATTAATTCTCCACCAAACTTAACTCTTTCTATCTATCACTCCGCCACAAAAACCGGCGTAAGACTCATAGCCTCCGCCAGAGACAGGGTTAGCGTGCTCTCCGTTGCCGAGCTGGCCCCGCTCCACCGCTCGAACCGGTAGCCTGCTTTGGGGATCGCCGTTATGGTGATAGGCACCTCTGCAAAATAACGTCCGGCCCAATTTTCCGTCGTCACCGGTATCGAATTCACTCGGACGCTTCCCGCTGTGGTGTCGAGCGCTTCGATGGACAAAGTGAGCGGAGCGGATAAGGCAAATTGGCTGGTGAGGTGCTGCCACACGTAGGTTGGCCGGCTGGTGGCATAGGTGATCAGATTATTGACATCAGCATCCCAATCCCAATTACTGCGCGGCCCCACCCAGCGAGCCTCCTGAAGCGGAATTTCCGTGCGGACCTCATCCGCCAACCGCTCGACAATGGCTGAAACATTTTCGGCGAGGAATCGGGAATTCAGTTGATCTGCAAAGTAGTTAATGAACTTGGTTTGGAACTCGGGGTTTTGCAACAAGCGTCTTAACAACAATGTTGACCACGGCGGGTTAGCGCCCTGGGTGGAATTTTCCGCCGTGGCATACGCCAACGAATTTTTGCTGACGTTTCGCTCATATAAACCAAAGCCGAAATCTGTATCGTACAAAATCCATCGCCATTTGGTTTCTGGAGACTTCCAGAACTTGATGTTGCCTTGCGGCCAATCATCATTGGCAATATAAATCTGCAACACCTGATAAGCGATAAAATTATCGACATCCACCTGCTGCGCAACAGTGGAATAGAAGTCCGGCGCGGTAGGATCGGCCGTGGAGACGTATTCAATCAATGCCAGATAGTCTTCGTTGGAACCTTCCACCACCTCGGCATTTGCCTCCAATATTGTCACTTCGCTTTTCTTAACATCGTGTTTAGAGCTCAAAAAGTCTTCATTAATTTTTTCGCGAAGATTGTACAAACCCCAATACTCTCCGTTCAAATAGGTCGCCACCGCCCTCCCCGCCTGATAGTCCAAACCACTCCCCGCCATCAACGACGTGAACGCGCGATCCCGGAACATTGTTCTCAACCAATCATTCCCAGATGCTCGCAGCACCAAATGCTCAAATTTCTCGTATTCAAGCTCCGTAAAAAATGGGTATTCGAATTTATCGACGCCATAGCGACCGCGCGCGTAAAATGCCAGTGCTTTTTGCGCGAATGACCGCGTATAACCACCAAAAATCTTCACGCCAGTATTAAATTCGATTCCCAGGGTGCCATCAGCCTCGTAAAAGCCAAAATGGATATCCCGCTCCCAATCCTCCCAGAAGTTGGCACCATAGTTAGGTGCAGCACGTTCATAGTCGGTGCCCAACGCATATATTCCGTATTCCATATCGAAGAAATCCAAAGGATCCACCTCTAAAGTAACGACCGGGATGTCGTGCTGCGCATTCATTAAAAACGTGCGTGATTGAGTGACAGAAGGGATAAAGCCATCGGCAAAAATTCGCGCGCGAACTGCCGTGTTCTGTGCAAGAGGGATGGCACCCTGGTAGCGAGGAGATGCTCGAGTGGGAACAGCGCCATCAGTCGTGTAGTGAATGAACTGAGAATCCCCTGCTCCGGTCAGCATTACCATGGCAGCGTCGGTTACGCCGCCCTCGTCCGAAAATTCCACTACCTCATTTACGACTCCAGCGTACTCCTGATCGCCGTTGACCGCGCCGGGAGTGGGTTGATCAAAATAAACTGTCGCTTTACTAGCCTTGGAGAGTCCTATAGACGTACCGGTTCGTAAATCATTAATTGTTAAGGAATGCTTTTGCTCACCATTGTTATCAAATAAATAAAGTGTTTCTCCGGAGGCGGAAATTTTGAAGTTGACATGTAACGGCTGACCCGTGATTGCGCGATCTTTGTCGGACGCCCAAACGATTACATATCCGCCGGGCGCCACTGACAATTCTGGAAAGCTCCATTTTTTTGGCTCCATTGGATCATCCGAAATGCTCCAGCCGACAAGCTGCACGGGTGAATTACTATTGTTGTGCAATTCAAACCAGTCTTCACTATCACCGTCCTCATCCTCAAATTCTGCATTTGATGAGACAGCCTCATTAATAATCAAGCCAGTACAGGACATACAAACCAAACCTGATGAGCTGGAGCTGCTGCTAGAGGAGCTACTTGTGGAACTGCTTGAGGAACTGCTTGAAGAGTTGCCCGACGAGCTACTGGATGAACTGCTTTCACCAGAGCTGGCGCCATCGGCACCACCACAAGCGGATAGAAATAAAATCGTTAGGAAAAGCGCGGGAGTGGTAATTTTTTCCAACGAAAGTCGTATCGCATTCATCATCAGGTATTCACTCATAAGGCATCAATCATGTGATGATTGATACTACCCCAGTTTCAAAACCGGTCGTAGGGCTGTGGAGAAAACAAATGACGGTTTTGTGACGGTGGTGCACATCCCAAATTAGAGTTCTGTTACATGCAACAACGAATGATCGGATTTTGATCAGCCGCATTCAATTAAAAAAATTTGCACAATTTTGATATGGTGTTATAGTTATGCATATCACAGCATCACTAATATCGAAGAAGATATGCAGATGGCGGTATGGGACTTATCAAAAGCACGAATGGAACCGGGTGCAGGACCGAGTGGAGGAGCAAAATGGAACTGAGTGGGCGTCGCGTATGGCTGTTACGATCCATGTACCTGATTCTTGTATTAGGCCAAGTGCTAACAATTTGGCCAGGGATTCTTTTCCCCATGCAAAGAGCAGCGGATTCTCACGCAGTGGTGAGCGCTTTTCTCGGCGCCTTATCGCTCGTGGCAATTTTGGGGCTACGGTACCCCATCAAAATGCTGCCTATTTTGCTCTTTGAATTGATATGGAAAGCTATTTGGGCCTTCGCATTTGCAATGCCTATGTGGCTGGGTAACGGCCTTGACGACTACGCTACTAGCGTTCTTTTTGGTGTGGGGCTCGGTCTGATCATTACACCAATAGCCATACCTTGGAAGTATGTGCTTGCGCAGTATTGGCGAGCCCCGGCGGACCCTTTTCGTTGAAATGACAAGACTGTCTATCGAGCGTCAAGTTATTCAAACCGACTCAACATTTCTACACGTACTGATGCCTTAACACGCATTCAATTTTTAAACACGCATTAAGCTTTTCAACACTTTAATTTTTCACCCGCAAACAGGAGCAAACAAATGAAATTAACCACTCAAATCATCGGATTATTATTAATAAGTGCAACGCTAAATGCATGTATGTTTCATGGCGGCGAACAAAAACATGTATCCACTCCCACACTGGGCCAAGAGCTATCCGACTTAAAAATAGCTTTTGACAGTGGCGCGCTTACGGACCAGGAATATCAAACGGCGAGAGAAAAAATTATACATTCCTGCATTGATGGGCACCCAGGTAACAAGTGCAAATAAACGCTCGGAAGCAGTGTGACTGGCTCGAAATTATCCGCTTCGCAGCTGCCCATACCCGAGCAGTACTTGAGGTACCGTATGGCAAAGCTGCCGCCCTTACCCTACTTGGCAGCACGATACTGCAACAGAAGCTGTATGATTTCATGATCACTTTTTGCTGCGGCGAGCGATTCATTGACAGAGGCTCGCTGCGGCAAATGGATATTGAATTTTGTTCTCAAAATCTCAACTACCTGCTTATCCACCAGCGGATCAAATTCCCTACCGGCGAATATATAAATACGTTGAAGAATAAATTCCTTAGATGACATGTAAGATGCTCCACATCCGGCTGCGATAGATTTACTAATTTCTCTAGACTTTTTCTAACTAAACAACTTGTTGATCCATGAGCCGATATCTTCAAGCTGCTCCGGAACAACCGTATGCTCCATTTCATATTCACGCCACTCCACTTGATAGCCCAAAATTGTCAATCCATCGACGCTCAATTTGCCTGCCGAAAGCGGCACGACGGAATCAAACTTGCCATGCATCGCCAATATCGGCGTAAGAAGGTTTGCTCCGCTATGCTCTGCTTTGGCACTTGACAGAAACGGTAGATAGGTGGACAGGGCTAAAATGCCAGCTAATTTGTGCACGCTGCGTATGCCCGTGTAATACGCCACCGCTCCGCCTTGGGAAAATCCCGCCAGTAAAATATTTGCGCTCGGCACTCCCTTCGCTATTTGCTCGTCTATCAACGCATCCAACATTTGCCGAGACTGCGTCATGCCCGTTAGGTCTTCTTTGTCCGTAATATCTGTACCTTTAATGTCGTACCAACCGGGCATTACATAACCACCATTCAACGTTATTGGACGGTCAGGCGCTTGTGGGAAAACAAAGCGGATATTCAGCTTCTCGGACAAACCGAGATAAGGTATCACCGGAACAAAATCGTCTGCGGTTGCACCAAGGCCATGCAGCCAGATAACGGCATGTGTGGGGGCAGTGTCACCATAGATACGTTCTATTGTTTTGCTCATTAAGATCTGCCTTTTCGATCAATCGTTAAATTGCTTAGGATTCAAAACGCCTTGCCACACGGCTAATTTGCTCGACAGTTGTAAACACACCGGATTGGTTTTTAAATTTTCATTTTTATCTCTTATGCCGGCAGCCTGCCTGTGTAGCTGCTTACTCGTCAATTCAAGATAATATGTGGCACAAATCGCGAGCTATCTTTGGTGATTAACGTTGAATCCTCACGGACGCCTATGCCGGCCGCGCTGTCACCGACTACCCAACTGCCTATCAAAGCGTACACATCCTGTCCGCGGGCTTCGTCGTGGAATTTTGGTAGAGGTGAGAGTTCCTGACGGATAAACCGCCCATCGCCATAAGGTCCATCTACCTCAAGGTTACGCCCTTCTCTGTCGATCAATTGAATGTTGGCGCCCTCGCGAGAAAACAGCGGCTTGCGTACCCAGCCAGGGCTGAGCGGTGTGCTTGACTCATCTTCGAAAAAAGCGGGTAACAAATTAGGGTGATTTGGGTATCGCTGCCACAAGAGCGGCAAGATCCCTTTATTGGACAATAGCATCTTCCAGCCGGGCTCGATGATTCTGGTTCGGCTGGTATAAAGTATCCGCGCAAACTCTTCCCGCACCATAAATTCCCACGGATAAAGCTTAAACAGGCCAGCAACGGGAATATTATCCAAATCCATCATTTGCCCGTCGATTTCGCCAATATCTTCTATAGCCAAATAGCGCACGTCCATGCCGGACTGGATGGCCAGGTCCATCAGGTACTGGACGGTTCCCCGGTCTTCTGCACTTTGCTTCATACTGGAAAAATGAAACGGATTGGGCAGCAGTAGCTCGCGAAAAGCCTGCTCCAACTTGTCCTGAAGAGAGTTAAATTGATCTGCTCCCGCAGGCAATATCCCAGCCTGCATTTGTTCCTCCAGCCAAACCCACTGGAAAAATCCGGTTTCAAAAAGCGAGGTTGGCGTATCGTAATTTAATTCCAATAGCTTGGCTGGGCTGGCGCCGTCGTATGCAAAATCCATTCGGCCGTACAAATGCGGCTCCTGATCGTTCCAGGAATTCCATAC